>NZ_NHML01000005.1:0-449818 GCF_002165735.1 Rhodococcus sp. NCIMB 12038 | reverse complement strand
CGCTTGCCCAGGAACGTGAACGCCTTCGCGAGCGCGCCGTCGCACGCGCGCGGATCGTGCTGTTCGACGCCTGAGCTCATATTTCGACCTTAGCAAGGTGCTAGCATCCAACTGTCAACTAGTTTTTTACTAGTAACACTTTTGTTGCTAGTCGCGGAGAGGGAAGCAACCATGAGCTCAGACGTACAGACCCGACCGGAATTGGACGAGGCGGGTCGCGCGCTGCTGTTCAGCGAGGCACGCACGGCCAACAGTTTCGCGTCCACCCCGGTGACCGACGAGGAACTCGCCCAGATCTGGGACCTCGCGAAGTGGGCACCGACCGCGGCGAACACCCAGCCCCTGCGGGTCGTTTTCGCCCGGACCGACGAGGGTCGCGCGCGACTGCTGCCACACATGAGCGAGGGCAACAAGGCGAAGACCGAGTCGGCGCCCGCAGTCGCCATCCTGGCCGTCGACACCCAGTTCCACGACCACATTCCGGCGCTGCTGCCGTTCCGGCCGGAGTTGCGCGACGTCTTCGAAGGCGACGCGACGATGCGCGAGCGAACGGGCGATTTCAACGGTGCACTGCAGGCGGGCTACTTCATCCTCGCCGTCCGATCCCTCGGCCTGGCCGCAGGCCCGATGGCCGGCTTCGACGCCGCCGGAATCGACGCCGAGTTCTTCCCCGACGGCCGCTTCCGTTCCATTCTGGTCGTCAACATCGGGCACCCCGGGGAGAACCCGTGGTTCGATCGGCTCCCCCGCCTGGACCCGGCCGACACCGTGTCCTGGGTCTGACTACTCGTCGGAACTCTCACGACGATGCGTCCCGCGCCGACCGGATCGAGGGCTGGGATCGACGGTCACCTCGTCCGTGTCGGCGAAGACGAGACGCCCGTCGTCGAGCGCGATCGCCCATCGATGCGCCGGCGCCCACTCGTGCCCTGCGCCACCGGGCTCGGTGAGTGCCGCGTAGTCCTCGACGACCTCACCGGTCGCGTCGGCCTCGGCCTTCCTGCGGACCAGCACCCGCGTGCCGACGGTCAGCTCGGGACCGGGCTCCGACCTGTCATCGCTTGTGTCGCCCATCGTGCACCTCTTCGTTCGGCGAACCTGCTCAGGAGCATATGCACCTACGGCCGCCGGGGCGACCCGAGCAGCGCAATTCGGATGCAGGTGTTACTCACGCCTACAGGCACTTTGACTGCGAAATGCATGCGGATAGATGAATTCCGTGCCGCCGGGTAGTCAACATGGAGTGAACGGTCCTTCCGTATCCGTGGGAGGCCTGAGGCGACGAGGAGCGTGCCCACCGTGGACCAGGAGAATGTGAGCGCCACCCTGACCGTCGCCGTGCCCGCCGCCAGTGTGTTCGCGGTGCTGACCGACCCGAGTACCCATTCCGCGATCGACGGCACCGGCTGGGTGCAGGAAGCCGCCGACCGGGCGCCGCTGACCGAGGTGGGGCAGGTCTTCCGGATGGACATGTACCACCCCAACCATCCGAACGGGAACTACCGGGTGGCCAACCAGATCCTGGCACTCGACCCACCGCGCGCCATCGGCTGGCGCACCGGGGAGGAGAAGGACGACGGCCACCTGGAGTTCGGCGGCTGGAGCTGGCGCTACGACCTCGTGCCGCTCGGCCCGTCCGAAACCGCGATCACGCTCACCTACGACTGGTCGCCGGTGCCGCAGCGCATCCGGGAGTATCTCCACTTCCCTCCGTTCGGTCCCGAGCATCTCACCAACTCGCTCCGGCACCTGGCCGAGCTCGCGGCACCGAAGGCTCCCAAAACATAGAACACGTGTCAGATCTATCGCCCGCAACGGCTCCCGCTGTAGCATTCGGGGATGAGTCGAGTAGGTAGCTACAGTGACGATGACGTGGCAGGTTGGCTGTCGATCTCACCCGAACTGGGTGGTGCGCTCGGCGCCTTCACGGACGCGGTGTACAACCGGAACCGGTTACCGTTACGGGTGCGGGAGATCGCGCGGATGGCGGTTGCTGAGGCCAACGAGTGTGCCGTGTGCCTCGGCACCCGCGACAGCAGTGGCGCCGACGCGGGCATCGACGAACACTTCTACGATCACGTCCTCGAATGGGAGTCGTGGCCCGGGTACAGCGCGGAGGAGCGGACAGCAGCGGAGTTCGCGCACCGGTTCGCCACAGATCACACTGCGCTGCGCGAGGACGAGGACTTCTGGGCGCGGTGTCACGAGCATTTCACCGACGAGATCCTGACCGATCTGGCGTTGTCGTGCGCGTTGTGGCTGGGAACGGGCCGGGTGCTGCGGGTGCTCGACATCGGGCAGGCGTGCAAGCTCACGCTCTGAGCGTGCCGGTTCTCATTCCCATTCCCGCTGCGGCAGGACGTCCTCCATCAGCCTGCGCAACGCGGGGTTCCGGCTGTCCGAGCGCCAGGCGGCGTTCATCTGGACGGGCCGGTCGCGGATCGCGGAGACCGGCCGGAACACGACCCCTTCCGGGTGCATCGTCTGCGCGGATTCCGGGACGAGGGCCATTCCGAGCCCGGACCGGACGAGCACCAGCATGGTGTGCACCTGCGTGACGTACTGGACGTAGCGCGGGGAGGCACCGACGATCGTGAACGTGCTGATGAGCAGTTCGTGGAAATACCGCGCATCGACGGGCGAATACATGACGACGGGCTGGTCGTCGAAATCCTCCACCGCCAACTCGTCGGCGTCGGCGAGGGGGTGACCCGCGGGCAGCGCGGCGACGAGGCGTTCGTGGTGGATGGGCCGGGTGTCGATGCCGGGCCGGGTGAGGATGGGGCGGATCAGCCCGAGGTCCAGTTCACCACTGATCAGCGATTCGATCTGCACCGACGTGACCATCTCCCGCAGAACGATTTTCACGTCCGGAAGCCGGTCGCGTGCGGCCTCGAGCAACCTCGGCAGCACCGCGTGCGCGGACGCGCCGGTGAACCCGACCACGACGGTGCCGAGATCACCGGCGGGCACCCGGCGGACCGTCAGGGCGGCACTCTCCGAGAGACTCAGAATGCGCCGGGCGTCGGGCAGGAACGCCGCACCGGCGGCGGTGAGCGTGACGGATCGGCTGGTGCGGTCGATCAACTGCACCCCGAGTTCGCTTTCGAGTTGCTGGATCTGACGGCTCAGCGGCGGCTGCGTCATGTGCAGGCGCTCCGCGGCGCGACCGAAATGCAGTTCCTCCGCGACGGCGATGAAACACGACAGCCGTGCGAGGGAGAACATTCGATCCACTCCTTTGCCTCGAGGTGGAACTCAATGTAGCCCACGCGGAAGGCGCCGACCGCGTGGGCGGTCGGCGCCTTCCGGTGCCCCGGCTACCAGCGCGGGCAGGTGTTCTCGAACGTGGGATCCACCGACTTCATGTACCCCGTGTCGTCGCGGTCGCGCACGCCGCAGTCGAGGTACTGCTGGTGCAGCGCGGCGAGGGCGTCCTCGTCGATCTCGACACCGAGACCCGGCGTCGTCGGCACCGCGACCGCGCCGTCGACGAACTTCAGCACACCGGGCTTGACGACGTCCTCGGTCTTCCACGGCCAGTGCGTGTCACACGCGTACGTGAGGTTCGGGGTGGCGCCTGCGAGGTGCACCATCGCGGCCAGGCTGATGCCGAGATGCGAGTTCGAGTGCATCGACAGGCCCAGGCCGAAGTTGTCGCAGATCCCGGCGAGCAGCCGCGACCGCTGCAGGCCACCCCAGTAGTGGTGGTCCGACAACACGACCTGCACCGAATCCTTCAGCACCGCAGGCTTGAGCTGATCGAACGCGACGACGCACATGTTCGTGGCCAGCGGCATCTTCGCCTCACGCGCGACCTCGGCCATGCCGTCGAGACCGGGTGTGGGGTCCTCGAGGTATTCGACGATGCCGTCGAGTTCCGACGCCACCCGGATCGACGTGTCGACGGTCCACGCGGCGTTGGGGTCGAGGCGCAGCGGCAGGTCGGGGAACGCGGCCCGCAGCGCCTTGATGCCGGCGATCTCCTCGTCCGGGGAGAACACGCCGCCCTTGACCTTGACGGCCTCGAAGCCGTACTCGCCGATCATCTTCTGCGCCTGGCGAACCAGACCGTCGGGGTCGACGGCCTCGCCCCATTCGTCGTGCTCGGCGCCGGGATGCCCGGCCCACTTGTAGAACAGATAGGCACTGAACGGGACGGCGTCGCGCACCTTGCCGCCGAGAAGATCTGACACCGGCCTGCCGAGCGCCTTGCCCTGCACATCGAGGCACGCCACCTCGAACGGGGAGAACACGCGGTCGGTGGTGCTGGCCGTGGTGATCATGCCGGCGACACCGTCGCCGCCCGTGACGGTCAGCGTGGCGATCCTTTCGTCGATCGCCGCACGGATCGCGTTGAGCGCGAACACGTCCAGCCCGACGATCGCCTCGGCGGCCGCCTCGAGCCGGAGCAGGTGGGCCGTGTCGGCGTAGGTTTCACCGAGTCCGACGAGACCACCGTCCGTGTCGAGTTGGATGATCGCGCGCAGCGCGTAGGGCTGGTGCACGCCGACGGTGTTGAGGAGCGGCGGATCGACGAACGCGACGGGCGTGATCCGCGCGCCGGTGATCCGGATCGGTGCGGCAGTCATCAGACCGCCGCTTGCACGGCGAGAGCATCGGCGAGAACGGCCCGGCCGGCTGCGGTGATCCGAGTGAGCTCACGCACGTGCACCTCGCTCGTCGCGACGAGCGGCGGCCGCACGGGCCCGGCGTCGATACCCTCCATCGCGACACCCGACTTGATCAGCGACACGGCGTATCCGGGCACCTGGTCGCGCAGGCGCACCAGGGGGTGGAAGAAGTCGCGGAGCAGTGCGTCGGTGAGTTCCTGGTTGCCGGATTCGAGGGCGTCGTAGAAGCCGAGCGCGAGTTCCGGTGCGAAGGCGAACGTGGCGGACGAGTACAGCGTGACACCGATCGCGCGGTACGCCTGCTGCGTGACCTCGGCGGTCGGCATGCCGTTGAAGAACAGGAACGGCTTACCGGACGGGGCGAGCGCGTCCTTCACCGCACGGACGATGCGGCCCACCTTGTCGAGATCGCCGGTGCCGTCCTTGAAACCGATGACGGTCGGGAACTGCGCGACCTCCACGGCGGCCGCTTCGTCGAAGCGGGCGTTGCCGCGGTTGTACACGACGAGCGGCAGGTCGGTGGTGTCGGCGACCGCGCGGGTGTATTCCACCAGCCCGGCCTGCGGCATCGTCACCAGGTACGGCGGGAGCAGCAGGATGCCGTCGGCGCCGTTGACCTTCGCGCTGGCGGCGAACTCCTTGGCCTGCTGCACGGAGCCGCCTGCGCCGGCGAAGACGGGGACCCGTCCGGCGACGACCTCCGTCGCCTTGGCGACGATCCTGCCGAACTCCTCCAGCCCGAGGGCATGGAATTCGCCTGTGCCGCAGGCGATGAAGACGCCACCGGGGCCGGCGTCGACACCCTTGGCGACGTGCTCGGCGAGCCGGTCGTAGTCGACGTCGCCGGATGCTGTGAACGGGGTGACGGGGAAGAACAGGACGCCGTCGAGCATGGGGAACTCCTTCACGAGGGAAAAATCAGGCTTGAGTGAGTCGGCCGTCGATGCGACGCCACAACTGGTCGGGGTTGCCGTCGGCGATGGCGGCGGGGAGCAGCGAGCTCGGAACATCCTGATAGGCAACGGGTCGCAGGAAGCGTTCGATGGCAAGCGAACCCACGGACGTGGTGCGCGAGTCGGACGTCGCGGGGTGCGGACCACCGTGCACCATCGCGTGGCCGACCTCGACCCCGGTGGGCCAGCCGTTGAACAGGATTCGCCCGGCCTTGAGCTCGAGGACGGGCAGCAGGCGGCCCGCCTCGTCGAGATCGGCGTCGTCGACGTGGACGGTCGCGGTCAGCTGGCCTTCCAGCTTCGCCGCGACGGCGCGCACCTGCTCGGCGTCGCGGCAGCGGACGATCAGGCTGGACGAGCCGAACACCTCCTGCTGCAACACCTCCGAGCCCAGGAACGTGTCGGCGTCCGCGCTGAACAGCGCTGCCCGGCCGGTGTTGGGTGCGTCGGTTTCGGTGCCGCGGGCCTCCACGGTCGCGGCTCCGCTGAGCGCGGTGACGCCGTCGGCGTAGCAGCCGGCGATGTTCGGGGTGAGCATCGGGGTGGGCGTGCTCTCGGCGACCGCGGCGCGCGCGGACTCGACGAACGAGGTGAGTCCGGGACCGTCGACCGCGATGACGAGACCGGGGTTGGTGCAGAACTGTCCGGATCCGAGGGTCAGCGACCCGACGAAGGCGCGACCGAGTTCGGCGCCGCGGGTGGTGAGCGCGTTCTCGAGGAGGAACACCGGGTTGATCGAACTCATCTCCGCGTACACCGGGATCGGTTCCGGGCGGCTCGCGGCGGCTGCCACCAGAGCGGTTCCGCCGGAACGAGATCCGGTGAAGCCGACGGCCTTGATGCGCGGATCCGTCACCAGCGCGGTGCCGAGCCCGCGGCCCGAGCCGAACAGCAGGGAGAACGTTCCCGCAGGCATGCCGGTGCTCGCGACGGCATCGGCGATGGCGCGGCCGACGAGTTCGGACGTGCCGGGGTGCGCGTCGTGGGCCTTCACGACGACAGGGCAGCCCGCCGCCAGTGCCGACGCGGTGTCGCCGCCGGCGACGGAGAACGCGAGGGGGAAGTTGCTGGCACCGAACACCGCGACCGGTCCGAGCGGGACCTTCCGCTGGCGGATGTCGGCACGCGGCAACGGGGTGCGGTCGGGCAGCGCGGGATCGATGCGGGCACCGTTCCAGCCGCCGTCGCGCAGGACGCCGGCGAACAGCCGCAGCTGTCCGGAGGTGCGTCCCACCTCGCCGGTGACGCGGCCCTGGGGAAGTCCGGATTCGGCGCACACCCGGGCGATCAGCGTCTCGCCGAGCGCCTCGATGTTGTCGGCGATCGTCTCGAGGAACCGGGCGCGCTCCTCCGACGTCGTGGCGCGGTACGGCGCGAACGCCTCGGCGGCGGCGGCGCAGGCGGCGTCGACGTCCCGGTCGTCACCGTGCGCGAAGCCGGGCTCGAGCTGGTGGCCGGTGGCGGGGTCGATGCCGTGGATGGTCGTGCCGGAACCCTGCACGGGGTTGCCCGCGATGATCATCTGTCCGGTCACGTCGGTCCGGTTCACCGTTGCTGTCATGATGCGATCCTCGAATTCTCGTCTGCGTTTCGTATGGTCCGGTGACGGGTCATCTGGTGGCCAGGGTGGTGTCCTCGGACGCCAACTCGGCGACGTCCGCGACTTCGTCGATGTCGTCCTTGTCGCGCCGGAAGTACGTCACCGCCGCGGCGGCGGCCAGGGCGAAGAGCGACAGCACGATCAGGCCCATCGTCACCGTGCCGGTCTGCTCCTTGATGACACCGAAGCCGAACGGGGCCACGAAGCCACCCAGGTTGCCGAGCGAGTTGATGATCGCGATCGCCGGTGCCAGCACCATCGGGTGGAGCGTGCGCTGCGGAATGGACCAGAACAGCGGGCTCGCGCTCTTGAAGCCCATCGTCGCCAGGCACAGCAGCGGCAGTGCCAGCCAAGGGGTGACGAACGCGGCGGCCATCGTGCCGATACCGCCGATGAGCAGCGCGGCGACGAGGTAGGGCTTGTGCCGTCCGGTGCGGTCGGCGGAGCGGTTGGAGAAGTACATCGCGAAGACCGCGCAGATCCACGGGAGCGAGGACAGCAGCCCGACGGTGACGTCGGTGGTGCCCGGGATGCGGCGGATGATCGACGGCAGCCAGAACGTGTTGGCGTAGATCGCCATGGTGATCGCGAAGAAGATGCCGCAGCACACCAGGATGCGCGGCTGCAGGAGCAGCTTCCAGCGCGAACCCGACTCGCCACGCTTCGCGGACGCCTCGCTGCGCAGCACGTCCTCCTCGGCGATGACGGCCTGCAGGTCGTGCTTCTCCGCGCCGGTGAGCCACTTCGCGTCGTCGATCTTCGAGTCGAGCAGGCGGTATGCGACGCACCCGACGACCACGGACAGCAGGCCCTCGAGGGCGAACATCCACTGCCAGCCGTGGTGCCCACCGAGTCCGTCGAGGGACAGCAGCGGTCCGGACATCGGGCCGGAGATGGCGGCCGCGATCGACGAACCGGCGATGAACAGGGCGGTGGCCCGGCTGCGGTGGTTGTTCGGCAGCCAGCGGGTGAAGTAGAAGATGATGGCCGGGAAGAAGCCGGCCTCGGCGACACCGAGCAGGAACCGCAGGGCGTAGAACATCTCGGGGCCGTTGACGAACGCCATGGCCGCGGACACGAGGCCCCACGAGATCATGATCCGGGTGAGCCACACCTTGGCGCCGAACTTCTCCATGAGCACGTTCGACGGCAGTTCGAAGATCGCGTACGCGATGAAGAAGACACCCGCTCCGAACCCGTACGCCGCGGCGCCGATGCCCACATCCGCTTCGAGGTGGGTCTGCGCGTAGCCGATATTCGATCGGTTGAGCTGGTTGCAGATCAACATCACGATGAACAGCGGCACGACACGGCGGAAGATCTTGGAGACCGCGCTGTCGACTGCCGGCGAGACGGCGAGGGGGAGGGTCACCGGTGACTCCTCTCTCTGAATCGGGTGGGTGACGAAGTTGGGGGACCCGGATCACGCCCCGATGCGCAAGCGTGACCTGAGTCATAGGAATCACGCTAGAGGGACGGTCGATTCATGTCCAAGTCAAAAATTCTCGCTATCGATACCGAAGTTGCATCGACTCGGGTGGTGCTAGTTTCCGTACCGTGAGCGCCGACGCAGTCACCTTCGAGTTCGTCCACACCACCCGCGAATTCTTCCCTCAGCTGCAACGATGGCTCCGCGAACCGCACGTCGCGCGGTTCTGGAACCACGAGACCGCGGACGCGGACATCGAGCGCGATTTCGGCGGCAGTATCGACGGAACCGAACCCTGCGAGGACTTCCTCGTGCTGCGAGGCGGCGTGCCGTTCGGCTTCATCCAGCGGTACCGGATCGCCGACTATCCCGAGGACCTCGCACTCCTCACCGCCCTCGTCGAGATCCCCGCGGGCAGCATCTCCATCGACTACTTCGTCGGCGACCCCGGGCGGATCGGCCAGGGTCTGGGAACCGCGATGATCCGGGCGTTCGTGGCCAAGTGCCGCGCCGATCTGCCGGACGCCACCGCGATCGTCGTCCCCGTGGTCGTCCCCAACCGAGCGTCGTGGCGGGCGCTGGAGAAGGCCGGCTTCCGACGCGTCGGCGAGGGTTACCTCCCACCCGACAATCCGGTCGATGACGGAAGCCACTACATCAGCCGACTCGACCTGCTTGAATGAGAAGATGTGCAGGTGGATGGCATACTCCGGCGATCCGGTCCTCGTCGAGGACCTCCTGTTCAGGCCGGTCCATTCCCTGATCGACCAGAGCTTGCACTCCCGCATGGGTGCGACCACCACGAACGGTGACGGGTTCGGCATCGGCTGGTACGGGGACGGCCCCACCCCGGCCCTGTTCAAGTGCGTCGAACCCGCGTGGAACGAACGCAACCTGCAGGAGATCTCCCGCCAGATCCGGACGCCGCTGCTGTTCGCGCATGTGCGGGCCGCGACGGGAACCCCGGTGCAGCGCAGCAACTGTCACCCCTTCCGGCACGGCAACTGGCTGTGGATGCACAACGGTGCACTGCGCGGATTCGCCGAGATGAAGCGCGATCTGACCTTGGCCGTCGACCCGAGCCTCTACCCGCAGATCGACGGATCGACCGATTCCGAGACGCTGTTCTTCCTGGCACTGACGTTCGGTCTCACCGACGACCCGTTCAGCGCCGTCGCCCGCGCCGTCGGGTTCGTGGAGGACGTCGGCGCCCGGCACGGGGTCGAGAACCCGGTGCAGGCGACGATCGCGACCACCGACGGCGTCTCCCTCTGGGTGTTCCGGTACTCGACCGAACAGCAGTCGCGGTCGCTGTTCTTCTCCACCGCGATGGACAAGGTTCGCGCCCTGCACCCGGAGGTCGAGGTGCTGCACCGGTTGGGCGACGAAACCCGGTTCGTGGCCTCCGAACCGCTGCGCGACCTCGAGGGCCTCTGGCAGGAGGTGCCCGAGTCCCATGCCGCGGTCATCCGCCCCGGCGACGACGAGATCCGGCCGTTTCTGCCCGTCCCACCCGGCCGCTGAGTCTGCGTCCCACACTCCTCACTGCGTGCGGGACGCCCGGCGAGCGCGCACTGCGCTCCAGAACATCTCAAGCGCTACCGCGAGCACCACGATCCCGATCATCGCCACGAACGTCTCCGGGGCGGTCAGCAGCGTCTGCACGGCGAAGACGACGAGAACGACGACGGTCAACACGATTCCGGCGACGAGGATGCCTGCGCGGGAATCCGTTTCGTGACGGAGCCGGTACGCCGCGATCGAAGTCACGAGAAAGATTGCGAGCGCCACGGCGCTGCCGAGGGAGGCGATGGCGGTGAGATCCACCAAATTCGCCAGCAGCAGGATCAGCGCGACCGAGATGGTCAACCCGCGTGTGCCTCCGACCCATGCTCGACTACCGAACACCGGTGGAAAGGTTCCGGATTCGGCGAGTTTGGCGGTGGAGCCGGCCGCTGCGTAGACGTTGGCGTTGACCGAGGAGGAGGTGGCCAGCAGCGCCGCGAGGGCCATGATCGCGAAACCGGCGTCACCGAGAGCAGGTTGGGCCGCCACGGCGAGGGCCGTATCGCCGTTGTCGATGACCTCCTGCACGGTCAGGGTTCCGAAGACTCCGAGGGAGATCAGCACGTACAGGAGGATCGTGACACCCAAGGCCAGATACATCGCGCGAGGCAGGTTGCGGCTCGGGTCGGGAAGGTCGCCGCCGGTGAAACTGATGACGGTGAAGCCCAGGTAGGCGAAGAAGGTCAGCGCCACGCTGCCGACGATATCCACCGTCGGCGGGTAGGTGGACGGTGCCAGCAGGCTCGGGTCGAGTTGAGCGAGAGTGACGACGACGAAGACGGCGAACACCGCGAGGAGGATCACCACGATCGCGGTCTGGACGCGGTCGATGAACTTGGTGCCTGCGATGTTGATCGCCGCCACGAGAACGACCACGGCGGACGTGAGTATTCGGCTCCACACGCCGGAATCTTCGAAGAACAATGCGGCGCCGTAACTCCCGAACGAGACGGCGACCATGGCGGTGACGATGAGCGCCGCGAAGTAGAGCAGCCATGAGGTGATCGCGGTGATGTGCCCGCGGCCGTACCCCTGCAGCAGGAATGTCACGATGCCGCCCGAGGACGGGTAGCGCGCCCCCAACTTCGCGATGGCGTAACCCTGCAAGGTGGCCACCACTCCGGCCAGCAGGAACGAGAGCCACACCGCGGAGCCGGCCACGGCCCCGGCTTCCCCGAGGAGGGCGAAGATGCCGGCTCCGACCATCGAGCCGACACCGAGGAACGCGGCGCCGCGCACCGTCATGGCCTGGGGGCCCGCGGGGCCACCCTGGCCGGCGTCACGTCCGCCGACGGGTTCACGGGCCATGTCGTCCATGTCTTTCATGGTGCAACCGCCACATCTGCGATGGGCCGAGATCGGTCCTATCAGTCCATTTTCCAACAGAACCGCGCCGATATCGCCCTCGTTACCGAATCGGAAATCGCATTTCATCAGAATTTTGCTGCGGTCTCGGTCCGGGCAGGCGCACAATTCGATTTGGCGGGTCTTTACGCGCCCCGTAGGAGGTGGACCGTGGCGATGCGGTGCCGATCGAGCGGAGTGCCCTGAGCAACCGTCGTCATGTGGTCGTGGACGTGGCGAGTTCGTAATGCGAATTCGGTTTCTTTGCCTTGAATTTCGGGTGGCTGTCGAAGATCTCCTCATTCACCGGAGGGCTCGATGACATCGATCGTGCATCCGACGCCCACGCCGTTCACCGGCGACGACTACGCCGCCCGGATGATGCGGGTCGTTCACGACGCCGTCGCCGCGGGCCTGGACGGCATCCTCGTCACCCCGGGACCGGATCTGGTGTGGCTGACGGCGTACCGGCCGACCGCGATCACCGAACGACTCACGATGCTGGTGCTGCGACCGGACCGGCAGCCGACCATGGTAGTGCCTGCGCTCGAACGACCCGATGCCGAAGGCGCCGACGGTACGGCCGCGGTGTCGCTCGTCGAGTGGTCCGACGGCACGGATCCGTACCAGGTGGCCGGCGCACTGCTCGACCCCACGGGTAGATACGGCGTCTCCGACTCCGCCTGGGCGATGCACCTGCTGGGCCTGCAACGACAGCTGCCGCGCTCGTCGTATGTGGCGCTGACCGACGGGATGCCTATGTTGCGTGCCGTCAAGGACGCCGCCGAACTGGCTCGGCTGACCGCGGCCGGCGCCGCCGCCGATGCGGTCTACGAGCAGATCGTGCAGACACGTTTCGCCGACCGGCGAGAAAACGAGGTCGCAGCAGAACTTGCCGGATTGTTGCGCCGATTCGGGCACGAGCAGGTCGATTTCACCGTCGTCGGGTCCGGGCCCAACGGCGCCAATCCGCACCACGAGGCCGGTGACCGGACGATCGAACGCGGTGACACCGTCGTCCTGGACTTCGGTGGCCTGATGTTCGGCTACGGCTCGGACACGTCCCGCACGGTCGCGGTGGGCGAGCCGACACCCGAAGTGCGGCAGGTGCACGACATCGTCCGGCAGGCACAGCAAGCGGCAGTCGAAGCCGTCCGACCCGGGATCAGCTGTCAGCAGATCGACCGGGTGGCGCGGTCGGTGATCAGCGACGCCGGCTACGGCGAGCAGTTCATTCATCGCACCGGACACGGAATCGGGGTCACCACCCACGAACCGCCGTACATCGTCGAGGGCGAGGAACAGCTTCTCGTCCCCGGCATGTGCTTCTCGATAGAACCGGGCATCTACCTCGCAGGCAGGTTCGGAATCCGCATCGAAGACATCGTCACCGTCACCGAAGACGGCGGACGCCGCCTGAACAACACCAGCCACGACCTGCGGGTCGTCGACTAGGAGGGCAGTGGGATGACACGCAGCAGCGACAGGTGGATGTCATGAGCGCACCGGACATACCCGCCGACCAGCCGCCTGCCCAGGCCGAGGCCCGCACCCGCGGCCCGGCGGGGAACTGGATTTCCTGGCTGGCCCTGGCGTTGATGACCACCAGTTCGGTGGCGAGCCTTCGCCCGTCGCCGACGATGGCCGTGTACGGCCTGGCGTGCGTGTTCCTGTATCTCATCCCCGCGCTGGTGTTCCTGCTACCGACATCGCTGGTGTCGGCCGAGCTGGCATCGGGATGGGAAGGCGGCGTCTACAACTGGGTCTCCCTCGGAATCTCCAAGCCGATGGGATTCCTGGCGGTATGGTGCCAGTTCGCCATGACGATCTTCTACTATCCGAGTCTGCTCGGATACGTCGCAAGCACGCTCGCCTACGTCATCAACCCGGCCCTCGCGAACAACGGGGTGTGGACCGCGATAGTCATCATGGTGACCTACTGGTCCGGGGTCTACATCTCCTCGCGGGGAACGAAGGGTGTGGCAGGTCTTTCCAGCGCCGGCCTGATCATCGGCACCCTGGTTCCCGGTGTACTGCTGGTGATTCTGGGAACGGTCTTTCTCGGCCAGGGTAATGCCTCCGCCGCGCCGATGACCGCCGACCACCTGCTGCCTGCGTGGGCAGGTCTGGCCAGCCTCGTGTTGATCGTCAACAACTTCCTCTCCTACTCCGGCATGGAGATGAATGCGGTGCACGTGTCGTCCCTGCGGAATCCCGCCAAGGAATTCCCGAAGGCGATGTTCCTGGCCATGGGCCTGGTCCTGGCGATCTTCATCCTGCCCGCGTTGGCGATCAGCTGGGTGGTCCCGGCCGAACAGCTGTCCCTCACCGCCGGGGTGATGCAGGCATTCGACGCGGTTTTCGCGGAATTCGGCTGGCAATGGCTCACACCGGTGATCGGAATCATGCTGGTGACGGCGTCGCTCGGTGGCATGTTGACCTGGCTCGCCGGCCCGTCGAAGGGCTTGGTGCTCATCTCCCGGCAGGAAGGCTATCTGCCGCCGTTCCTGCAGCGGGTCAACAAGCACGGCGTGCAGCAGAACATTCTGGTCACCCAGGGCCTGGTCACCACCGTGATCGCCCTGCTCTACGCGTTCATCCCCGACGTATCGAGCGCGTACTGGATCTTCTCGGTGATCACCACGCAGGTGTACCTGATCATGTACCTGCTGATGTTCGTCGCCGCGGTTCAGCTGCGCCGCAAGGCCCCCGACCACCCGCGCGGATACCGGGCACCGATGCTGGCCGGATTATGCGGGGTCGGGTTCGCCGCCTCACTCGCCGCGCTCCTCATCGGCTTCATCCCGCCGTCGCAATTCAGCTCCGGCAACGCCGGCGTATACGTCCTCATCGTCGGCGCGGGCGCACTCGGCCTCGGCCTCCTCGTGCCCTACCTGTTCTACCGGGCCCGGAAGCCCTCGTGGAAGCAACCCGAGGAGAGCGAGTCATGACCACCGCGAAGGAATCCTCGAGCCGGCGCGACCGCATGATCATCTACGGTCTCGTCACCTTCATCATCGTGGTCCTCACGATCATCGCCCTGCTCCTCTTCCCCTACGTCTCGTCGAACCGGGAAGCCGACGACAAGGCAGATCAGCTCATCGCGGCCCTCGACCAGGCCGGCGCCCGCACACCCTCGCACGACCAGATCGTCGGGGTGCTCGGGGACGACGGCGGCGCGATCTGCGCCAACCCGAACGCACCCCTCGCCAGGGCCACGCTGCTGTCTCAGATGGCCAACGGGTCCGGCGGACCGGGCACCCGGCCAGTCATCGTGGACGAGCGGGTGGTCCAGGGAGAACTGTTGATCATCCAGATCTACTGCCCCGAGAACCTCGCCGAATTCCAGCAGTTCGTCGGCGACCTCGCGACCAGCGACGTGGCAGGTGAGTGAGCGATGAACCTGAGAGAACGCATCAGCGACCTGATGCCGCAGGCGCGAGAAGAACTGACCCAACTCGTCGCCATGCAGTCGGTGGCCGACCCCCGCCGGTACCCTCCCGAGGAATGCCACCGTGCGGCGGAATGGGTGCGGGCGAAATTCGCGCAGCACGGCTTCACCGACGCCAGTCTGGCAGAGACGTCGGACGAAAGCCTCGCCGTGGTCGGGTCACGACCCTCCCCGAATCCGCACGCCCCCACCGTGCTGCTCTACGCCCACTACGACGTCCAACCCCCGCTCGACGACACCGCCTGGGAAACACCACCATTCCAGCTCACCGAGCGGAACGGACGCTGGTACGGACGCGGCACCGCCGACTGCAAAGGCAACATCCTCGTCCACCTGACGGCGCTGCGAGCCCTCGGCGCCGAACTCCCCGTGCACCTCAAACTCGTCGTCGAGGGATCGGAGGAACAGGGCACCGGCGGTCTGGAGAACTTCGTCCGCGAACACGCCGATCTCCTGCGCGCCGACGCGATTCTCGTGTGCGACACCGGTAACGCCGATGTAGGCGTGCCGGCCGCGACCATCAGCCTGCGCGGGATGGTCACCGTCGTCGTCACCGTCGAAGCACTGACGTCCGATCTGCACTCCGGCATGTTCGGCGGCGCCGCCCCGGATGCCCTGGCCGCGTTGATCGCGATGCTGGCAACGCTGCGAGACGCCAAGGGCAACACCACCGTCAAAGGTCTGGACAACACCCAGACCTGGACCGGAGAACTCTACCCACCGGAACAGTTCCGCACCGACGCCGGCATGCTCGACACCGAAACGTTTCTCGGCGACGGCACCGTCTCCGACATGCTGTGGGCGCGTCCGGCGCTGACCGTCCTCGGCATCGACTGCCCACCGGTGGTCGGATCGGCGGCCGCGATCGCACCGCGGGCACGCGCCCGCCTGAATCTGCGGATACCACCCGGACTCGAACTTGCGCAGGCACAGCGAGCACTGATCGACCATCTGCACTCCGCAGCGCCGTGGGGGGTGGCCGTCGACGTCGCGGTCGAGGCCTCGGGGGCGCCGTACCGGACCCGCACCGACGGACCTGCCTACCGGGCCCTCGGTGCGGCCATGGAGGAGGCCTACGGCCGGCCCATGGTGATGCTGGGTCAGGGCGGCTCCATTCCGTTGTGCAACGTTCTCGCCGACACGTACCCCGAGGCCGAGATCATCTTGATGGGCGTCGAGGAACCCCGGGCGCTGATCCATGCCCCCAACGAAAGTGTCGACCCCTCGGAAATCGCGGCGATGTCGCTGGTCGAAGCCCGGTTCCTTCAGAACTACGCGAGCACCCGCTCATGACGCCCGCAGCGGGTCCGGCCCGCACCTCACCGCAACTGGGCGCAGCGGTTCTCCTCGTCACCGTCGGTGTGCTCGAGATTCTGCAGGGTCTGTCTGCCGTGTCCAAGGACGAGGTGTTCGTCGTCGAGGCCGGTTACACGTACGAATTCGACGTCACCTCGTGGGGGTGGACCCACATCGTGCTCGGGGCGCTGGTCGCCGCGGCGGGTGTCGCGCTGCTCGCCGGGGCGACGTGGGCCCGGGGCGCGGCGTTCGTGATCTGCGGGCTGTCGATCGTCGTCAACTTCCTGTGGCTGCCGTACTACCCGATGTGGGCGATCACCCTCATCGCGCTCGACGCGGTCGTGATCTGGGCGGTGGCGGCCTGGCATCCCACACAAGAGGGCGTCTGACACTTCCGGCACGGCCGCCGCGTTCCTACGACCGGTTCAGGTGTGCCGTCCGTGTGTCTGCTCCACGACCCACGCGGCGATCTGTGCCCGCGACGTGAACCCGAGCTTGGTGAGAATATTCTCCACGTGACCTTGAGCGGTGCGCTGCGAGATCACGAGTTTGGCGGCGATAGCCCTGTTGGTCAGGCCCTCGGCGACGAGGTCCGAGACCTGCCGTTCGCGCTTGGTCAGGATTGTCGCGGGACCGGCATCGGGCCCCGCCGCGTTCGGGGGTGCTTCACCGAGTGCGAACGCAATCGCGTTGTCGAACCCCAGGGCCGTGCCCTTCATGTAGGCGGCCTCGAATGCTCGCTCACCGAGCGCACCGCGTGCCACCCTCTCGCAATTCTCGTGGTGGACGAGCAGGTTGGGAAACCCGACCGCGGCACTGCCCACTGCACGCCCCAGGTCGGCGGCAGATCCCATCAGGACTGCGGCGCGGTGTGCGTTGTGCTCGTTCCCAGCGATCCATGCCAGCACCTCGAGGCACGTGGCGGCATTGACAGGGTTGTCCACCAGTCGGGTCAGCCGAAGACTCTGTTCGAGCAGCGCGGTCGCCCGACCGAGATCACCCTGCCGAAACACTGCAACTCCCAGGGACCACAGCGAGTACGACCGGTACACCGACTCTCCATGGGCTTCCGTTAGCGCGAGCACCTCTTCATAGCAAGTGATGGCGCGAGGCGTTTCCTCATGCAACCCGTAAGCCAACCCCAGCGTTTCCAGGACCCCGACCTGCCGAAGGAGGTCGCCACGGATCCGGAACTCCTCGAGGGCACCCTCGAGATGTGAGCACGCATGTCGTAGGTCGCCGCTGAAGAGGGACAGGGCACCGGCGGCGTGGGCGATCAGCGCGCCGGTCAGCGGGTCGTCGATCTGCTCGGCCAGAGCGCGCGCCTGCTCGACCAGGGCGGTGCCGGCCGGGAGGTCACCTTGCACCTCGGCGAGGACGCTGTCGGCGAACAGGGCTTCGACTCGTACCGCGGTCGGTTGCCCGGGCCGACGGGCCAGAAAGCCGTCGAGCCAGCGGCGTCCCTCACTGAGCACGCCGCGGGAGAGCCAGAACGGGAACAAGGCTGCGGCGATCCGCAGACCGGCCTCGGTCTCGGCGTCGTCCGACTCGGACAGGCAGTACTCCATCGCCTCACGCAGATTCGGTTGCTCCCTCGCGAGGCGTGCGATCCACTCCAATTGCCGTGAACTGATCCACTGGGCCTCCGCATCCAACACCAATTGCTGATACCAGTCCCTGTGCCGTCTCCGCAGTGACCGGTGCTCGCCGGTCTGCCTGCTCCTCTCGCGGCCGTAGTCGCGCAGGGTCTCGAGCACGCGGAGCCGCACCACCGTGCCCTGCTCCTCCCGGATCAGGATCGACTTGTCGACCAGTGAGGCCACCGCATCGAGCAGCTTGCCCGGACCCAGGTCCTCGCCGCAGATGCCTTCTGCTGCATCCAGTTCGAAACTTCCCGCGAACACCGACAACCTTGCCCACACTTGTTGTTCGAGGGGTGTACAGAGATCGTGGCTCCAGTCGACGCACAACCGCAAGGTCTGTTGCCGGGACGGCGCAGCACGGTTACCGAGGGTCAGCAGCGTGTACCGGTCGGTCAGTCGTTGCAGAATCTGCTCGGCGGACATCGCTCGCAACCGCGCCGCCGCCAACTCGATCGGCAGTGGGAGACCGTCCAGCCGATGACAGATCCCGGTGACCGCAGCCTGGTTGCCCTCGTTCAGCTCGAATCCCGGCACCGAGGCGGCGGCGCGTTGCGCGAACAACGTCACCGCGTCGTACCGGGGCAGCCCGGCGAGTGACGGCCGGCGGTCCGGGTCGGGCACTGCCAGTGGGGTAACCCGCAGCACCGCTTCCCCTCCGATACCGAGAGGTTCGCGGCTCGTGGCGAGGATCCGCAGGTCGGGGCACGCACGTAGCAGCGTCTCGGCGAGGAGGGCGGCCGCGTCCACCACCTGTTCGCAGTTGTCGAGGACGAGCAGCAACCGCCGGGTGGCGAGGAAGTCGACCAGTAAATCCTGCACCGTTCGTGCCGACTGATCCCGTACCCCCAAGACCGCGGCCACCACATCCTCCAGCAACGCGCCGTCCCGCAGGTTCCCCAACTCGACCAGCCACACGCCGTCGGCGAACCCGCGACGCACGTCCGCGGCCACCCGCAGTCCCAGACGGGTCTTCCCGACACCCCCGACCCCGGTCAACGTCACGAGACGGGACTCGGTAAGCAGGCGCTTCGTCGCGGTCAGTTCGCTGCGGCGACCGACGAAACTGGTCAACTCCAACGGCAGAGTCCCCTTCGAGCCCGGCGTTCCGTGGCCTGCCCGGGGTAGAGGCCTGCCGGATGCCGGACCGGAGATGGGCGAGGGCGCGCTCACCGGACCCTTTTTGTGCCGTGTGGCTTCCGTTTCGGGGTGCAGGGCCATCTCTTCGACGGGGAATCCGTTGCGGTGCTGAGCCTGTCGCAGTTCGTTTCCGAACTCCGCGGCGGTGGCGGGGCGTTCGTGCGGATCGACGGACATGGCCCGTTCGACCGCTGCGCACACGTCCTCGGGGATGCCGTAATCACGGAGGTCCGGGATCGGCCTGGTGGTGATCCGCAGGAATTGCGCCATCACCTGCTCGCCGTCGTGGCGTTCGAACGCGGCGTGAGCGGTGACGGCGCAGAACAACGTCGCGGCGAGACTGTAGACGTCCGAGGCGGGGCTCGCAGGCTCGCCTCTCAGTACCTCGGGGGCGGTGAACGCGGGCGACCCGGTGACAGTGCCGGTGGCCGTCTTGAATCCACCCGCGACGTGGGCGATGCCGAAGTCGGCGAGCGCCGGTTCGCCGTAGTCGGTGAGCAGGATGTTCGCCGGCTTCACGTCTCGATGGAGAATGCCGAGCCGGTGCGCGGTCTCCAGCGCCCCGGCCATCTTGACGCCGAGTCGAAGGGCTTCGCCCAAACCAACCGGTCCGATGCGTCGGATTCGCGCGTCCAACGAATCCTGGGCGTGGTACTGCATCACGATGTAGGGGTGACCGCTGTCGGTGGTACCGACATGCAGGACGCCCACGATGTTCGGGTGCCCGGTCAGACGGCCCATCACCCGCTGCTCGCGGAAGAAGCGTGCCTGGTTCTCCTCGTCCAGGTCCGCGGTGAGGACTTTGACCGCGACGGTGCGATCCAGTGCACTCTGCGCACAGCGATAGACAACGCCGAACCCGCCCCGTCCGATTTCGTGGGCGTCCTCGAAACCAGCCGCACCCAACTCCGCCATGACGGTGTGGGACACGCCACGCTGCGTCTCGAGCGGATCTTCCTCCACCATCCGGACACCTCTCGATGATGTGCCCTCAGGATATCGCTGTTCGTGGTCGGTCCGGGAGTCGGCTCGGTGCGAAGACCGCTTCCTCCCAATGACAGGGAACATACCGTTGACCTGGTGTGACGCCAATTCTAGTGTCGGTATTCCCACTCAGTTGATCGGACTGAATGGTTCCCACACGCGCTGGGTGCCGATGATACCCAGCCGCGTCTCCGCACCCGCGAAACGGAGCTTGCACAATGACAACTTCCCGCCCCGTCGAGACCGCCGCTGCGCAGTCACAACCGCAGCCGCCATCAGAGACCGACACGCTAAGGTGGAGCAAGGACGAAATCGAGCAGGCCGTGCTCGATTTCGTCGAGGATTCCACGACGACATGGGTTTCCGGCGATATCGAAGCCTGGGCCAACTGGTACACCGACGACGCCGTCTTCCGCGATCTCGGGTTCGGCTACGACGGAGAAGAGGAACTCCGCGGCCGGGAGGCGATCTTCCAGTACTACAGGAAGGTTCGTGACGGCTTCCCCGGCGGGCAGGTGCAGTACTACCCGTGCCCGTGGTACATGATCGACGAGGAACGCGCCCTGGTCGTGCTGGAATGGCGCTGCCGAATGACCGATCCCGGTGACGGTTCCATCCATGAGGAGCCGTGCTACTCACGGCTCACCTACGGCGGAAACCGGCAATGGTCCTTCGAGGAGGACATCTACAACCCGGTCCGCATGGGCGCCATGATCGAGCGCTGGCTCGAGGTGTACAGCAAGTACCACCCTGGCGCTCTCCCCACCCACTCCCCCGTCACGGCCTGAGGCACGGCGAGAACATTCGATGGACACGCCGTCAGCGATCCATCGGATGTTCTCGCCTTGGGTTGACGGCTCACATCCGACCGCCGCCTCACCCTTCGATGACGTCGAACCCCTTGTAACCCGCCGCCGCGACCTCGGCGATGATCTGGCCGTATACCCCGAAGCCACCGACGAAGGGCATGAAGACCCGCGGCTTTCCGGGTATGTTCGCGCCCACGTGCCACGAATTCGCGTGCAGCATCAGGGTGGCCGCCGCGCGCTGAGCGCACTCCTCGACCCAGTCGGCAACCGCATCTCGACGCGCCTCGAGCGCCACGGCGCCGTGTTCGTCGAGGTATCCGATGGCGTCGGCCACCCAGTTCACGTGTAGCTCCGAATGCAGCACCATATTCGCAAGTACCGACGGGCTGCCGGGTCCGGTCAGGTTGAACAGATTCGGAAAGCCCGCGATGCCCAGCCCCAGGTAGGTCTTGGGACCTTCGGCCCACTCCTGGTTCAACGTTCGGCCTCCGCGACCGACGATGTTCATCTTCTCCACAGACCCGGTCATCGCGTCGAATCCGGTGGCGAGCACGAGGGCGTCGAGCGCGTAGTGTTGGTCAGCAGTGTGCACGCCCGCCGCGTCGATCCGCTCGATCGGCGCCGCCCGAAGATCCACCAGCTTCACGTTTTCGCGGTTGAAGGTTTGGAAGTAGTTGTCGTCGGTGCAGATCCGCTTCGTTCCGATCGGATGATCCTTCGGGATCAGGAGGTCCGCCACTTCGGGGTCGTCGATCACCACCCGGACCTTGTCCTCCCAGAACAGGCGTGCAGTGTCGTTGGCCTCGATGGTGAGCAACTGATCCGGGAACGTCTTGCTGAACAGCACGCCACCGAGCTGCCAACGCTTCTCGTACGCGGCCCGCAGTTCTTCCTCGGACACCTCGAGCGCCGACTTCGGGTGCGATTGATGAGGCGAGCCACCGCCCCCGGCCATCGACAGCCGCCGACGCTCCGCGTAATTCGCCTTCTGTTCCGCACGATCCTCGTCGCCGAGTGGAACGTTACCGGCCGGCACACTGTAGTTGGGGGTGCGCTGGAACACGTGCAGCTGCGCCGCCTGCTCGGCGATGCGGGGAATCGTTTGGATTCCAGAGGACCCCGTTCCGATCACGCCGACGCACATGTCCGTGAAGTCGACGCCCTCGTGAGGCCAGTGCGCGGTGTGGTAGAGCCCGCCCGCAAAGCTGTCCAAACCCTCGATCGCCGGGACGTTCGCATTCGACAGCGGACCGACCGCGAGTACGCAGAACCGAGAGGACAGCACATCGCCTGCGTCGGTCCGGATTTCCCAACGCATCGTGGCTTCGTCGAGGACGACATCGGTGACCCGGGTGCCGAATTTGATATCGCGTCGCAAATCGAACCGGTCCGCGACATGATTCACGTAGCGCAGGATCTCCGGCTGGGTGGCGTACTTCTCGCTCCAGTCCCACTCGAGCTGCAGGTCCTCGTCGAAGGAATAGGAATAGTCGACACTCTCGACATCGCAGCGCGCACCCGGATAACGGTTCCAGTACCACACCCCGCCCACACCGTCGCCGGCCTCGAACACCTGCACCGTCAGGCCTTCGCTCCGAAGCTTGTGCAACGCATACAGTCCGGCGAAGCCTGCACCCACGACGACAACATCTACGTTCGTGGGCAGATTGACTGCGGTCGGTGTTTTCGCGGCGTTCAAAATGGATGCCTTTCGCTGGAGATCAATCCTCACCAGCGACGCTAAGGGCACGGACGGCCCACAATGAGCTCCCCTCCCGCTGACCGGCACACCATGCCCGCCGACACCGACTCCCAGCCGTCTCCCTCTGGGCGGGAAACGGACCAGCCTGCCCGGGTTCGGTTGTGGTTCGGTTTGGCCCACACCGAGCCGACGGCTCCCCACCCATCCGGTGACTTCAACAGGAAGCGACGAAATGAATCGACTGGAAGACAGCAGAGTCCTGGTGACCGGCGCTGCATCGGGACTTGGACAGGCCACCGCGTTGCGCCTGCTGGACGAAGGCGCCTCGGTAGTGGCCGCCGATCTCTGCCCGGAAGGGCTCGAGAAGACCCAAGCCCTGGCCCGGGAGTCGGGATCCGACAAACGGCTGACCACACTGGAAATGAACATCGGCGACGAGCCGTCGGTGGTCGACGGCGTCCGGTCCGCGGTCGACACCCTCGGCGGATTGGATGCACTGGTCAACGCGGCCGGCATTCTCCGCGCCTCGCACACCCACCACACCAGCGTGGATCTGTGGAACCAGATCATCGGGGTCAACCTCACCGGAACGTTCTTGGTTGTCCGCGAAGCACTCCACGCACTGCTGGACAACCCGCGCAGCACGATCGTGAACTTCAGCTCGACGTCCGCCTCGTTCGCAGTTCCGTACGTGGCGGCCTACGCCGCCAGTAAGGGCGGCATCCAGTCCTTCACCCACTCCCTCGCACTGGAGTACGGGCGCGAAGGCCTGCGCGCTGTGTGCGTCGCCCCCGGCGGCATCAAGTCCGGAATCACCGATGCGACACCCGGGTATGTTCCATCGGACGCCGATTGGACGCTGTTCGCCAAACTATCTCCCGTGCTGCCCACCGACAGCGACTCGGGCGTGGCCGGGATGGGTGATCCGTCCGCGGTCGCGGGCATCATCGCCATGCTCGTATCCGAGGATGGCGCCTTCATCACCGGAACCGAGATCCGCATCGACGGCGGCGCGCACGCATAACACCTAAGGTTTGACGTCCGCCCGCTCGGCCCGCCACTGGCTGGGGCTGACGCCGAACCGGCCGCGGAACCACCGAGAGAAGTTGCTCGGCGCCGAGAACGCCAGCATGTCCGCGATCTCGGTGAGGTTCAGCCGCGGGTTCGCGACCATCCGTTCGGCGAGTTCGGTGCGGGTGGCGTCGAGGACGGTGGAGAACGACTCCCCGCTCTCGGCGAGACGCCGGTGCACGGTTCTGCGGTCGACGCCCAGGCTGCGGGCCACCTGCTCGACGGAGCAGCGGCCGGTGGGCAGCAGAAGTTCGATCAACTCGCGGACCCGGCTCACGATCGTCACGTCGTCCGACGGCTCCCACGACTCCAGTAGTTGCTGGGTGTAGGGGCGGAGCAGCGGATCGGACATCTTGTTCGGCGCGTTCAGGTCGCCGGCCTCGAGGACGATGCCCGCGAACTCGTGGTCGAAGTTCATCGCGGGCCCGAACAGCCGGCGGTGCGTCGCGGCGTCGGCCGGGGCCGGGTGCGGGAAGCAGACGGCGAGCGGTTTCCAGCCGCCGCCGAGGAAGCCCCGCAACAGCCGGTGCAGCACCCCGACCGCCAGTTCCACCGACTGCCGGACGTCGGTGGCCTCTCCCACGTCGAGTTCGATTCGCAGGGTCACCAGCCCGCCACGCTCCGACATCCGGGTCCGCAACGCTTCGTTGTAGGTGTGCTCGTAGCGGGTGAGGACGCGCAGGGCGCTGCGGACGTCGGGTTCCTCGCGGACGACGAGGCTGAGCGGTCCGAGGTTGGAGAACTGCCTGCGTTCGGCGAGGCGAACCCCGAAATCCGCGTATCCGGATCCGTCGGCCGACTGCTCGAGCAGCCGCGCGATCGCCGCGGCAGGGATCCAGCGGTCCTGCAGGCCGAGCCCGGACGGGTCGAGGCCGGCGGCGCGCAGCAGCGGTGCCGGCTCGAGTCCGAGCGACCGGCACAGTTCCACGTACCCGTTCAGCGACGCGTAGCGCGCGAGAGGTTTCACGACCCCTCCCTGCCCTGTCCCGACTCCTGGCCGTGTCCCGAAATGATAGGCCTCCTGTCCCGTCAGGATAAGCATACGACCGCATGCGGCCCTACTGTTAGGTGCATCACAAAGAGACGACGCAGCGGCTCCGGATCACCCCGACCGCCCGACCGCGAGCAGTTCTGCAGCGGTACCGCGCCGATCATCACGCACAAGAGGAGAATTACTGTGGCACAGGCTGTTCGGTTCTACGAGCACGGCGCACCCGAGGTCATGCAGTGGGAGTCCGTCGAGGTCGGAGAACCCGGCCCGCACGGAGTGCGGATCCGCCACGAGGCGGTCGGCCTGAACTTCGCCGACACCTACTTCCGCACCGGCCTCTACCCGGCCGAGTTGCCCGCCGGCATGGGCGTCGAGGGCGCCGGTGTGATCGAGGCCGTCGGCACCGGAGTGACCCACGTGCAGGTCGGCGACCGCGTCACCTACACGGGCAGCCCGCTCGGCGCCTACAGCACCGAACGCGTGATGCCCGCCGCCCCGCTCATTGCGCTGCCGTCCGCGATCGGCTTCGACACGGCCGCCGCGATGACGATGCGCGGGCTCACGTCGGCCTACCTGCTGCGCCGCATCGCCCCGCTGAAGGCCGGCGACACCGTGCTGCTCCACGCCGCCGCCGGTGGCGTCGGACTCATCTTCACCCAGTGGGCGAAGCTGCTGGGCGTCAACGTGATCGGCACGGTCTCCACCGACGAGAAGGCCGCGATCGCCCGCGCCCACGGCTGCGAGCACGTCATCGTCTACACCCGTGAGAACGTCGCCGAACGGGTCCGCGAGATCACCGGCGGCGCCGGCGTTCCCGTCGTCTACGACAGCATCGGCCAGTCCACGTTCGAGACTTCCCTCGACTGCCTCTCCCGGCGGGGACTGCTCGTGTGCTTCGGCACGGCGTCCGGGCCGATTCCGCCGATCAACGCGATGCAGTTGGCCGTCAAGGGCTCGCTGTTCGTCACCCGGCCCGCGCTCGCCGACTACATCGCCGACCCGGCGGAACGCGCCGAACTCGCCGGTGAACTGTTCGGCCACGTCGAGGCAGGCCGGATCCGCATCGAGATCAACCAGAGCTACGGACTCGAGGACGCCGTCCAGGCGCACCGCGACCTCGAATCCGGCACCAGCATCGGCTCCTCGGTGTTCCGGCTCTGAGCCGCGCCACCCCTCACCACGACGGAGACACCAACATGAACGACACCGCGCAACTGACGTACTCGCCCGAGCAGAACGCGATCCTCTCCCCCTCCGGTTCGTTCCGGCTGACGCCGATGACCTGCTCGCTCGGCGCCGAGTTGTTCGGCGTGAACCTCGGCGACGTCTCTCGCGACGACGCCCTGTTCGCCGAACTCCGGGAACTGCTGCTCGAGTACAAGGTTCTGTTCTTCCGCGACCAGGACATGAGCCGGGCCGAGCACGTGGCGCTCGCCGAGCGTTTCGGGCCGCTCGAGGATCACCCCGTCGCGGGCAGCGACCCCGAGCATCCCGGGCTGGTGCGGATCTACAAGGACCTCGACAGCCCGGCCGAGCACTACGAGAACGCCTTCCACTGCGACGCCACCTGGCGGGAGAACCCGCCCATGGGATGCGTTCTCCGGGCCGTCGAGACGCCGCCGGTCGGTGGCGACACCATCTGGGTGAACATGGCGCTGGCCTACGAGAAACTCCCCGACGGGGTGAAGGAGCAGATCGACGGACTGCGCGCCCGGCACAGCATCGAGGCCTCGTTCGGCGCGGCCCAGACACTGGAGCAGCGGCACGCCCTGCACGATCGTTTCCCCGACGCCGAGCACCCCGTGGTGCGCACGCACCCGGACACCGGCGAAAAGATCCTGTTCGTCAATTCTTTCGCGACCCACTTCGTCAATTACCACACCCCGGACAACATCCGGTACGGCATCGACTACGCGCCCGGCAGCAGCAACCTGCTCAACTACCTGATCAGCCAGGCCTCGATCCCCGAATACCAGGTGCGGTGGCGGTGGACCCCGAACAGTGTTGCGATCTGGGACAACCGGTCCACACAGCACTACGCCGTCCAGGACTACTGGCCCGCCGTCCGCAAGATGGAACGCGCCGGNATCGTCGGCGACCGCCCCTTCTGANANTTCCNNNANNCNTNAGNNCNNNTTTNGAAANGGAGNNCACNATGCATTTCCNCGACGANGCNCTCTTCCCCGAAANCCAGGACAAACTGGTCATCACCGCGGCGCCGTACGGTCCCAAGTGGGAACTGGACGACTTCCGCGAAGACCTGCCGTTGACGATGGAGGAGCACGTTCAGGCCGCCGTCGACTGCTACGAGGCCGGCGCGTCGGTCCTCCATATCCACGTCCGCGAACTCGACGGCAAGAGATCGACACGGCTCTCGACGTTCAACGAACTCCTCGGCCGTTTGCGCGAGGCCGTGCCGGACATGATCCTGCAGGTCGGCGGGTCGGTCTCGTTCGAGCCGGAAGACGAGGGTGCGCAGTGGTCGGCCGAGGATGCCCGGCACATGATCGCCGAGCTCGATCCGAAGCCCGACCAAGTCGCCGTCGCCGTGTCGACGAAGCAGATGAACATCACCGACCTGATGACTCCGGACACCATCGCGGGCACGTCCTTCGAGCGTCCCGAGGTATGGGAGGAGAACCGCGAGATGGTGGTTCCCGCCGGACCCAGCTGGGTCGAGGAGCACCTGAGGCGGTTGCAGGCCGCCGGAATCCAGCCACACTTCCAGGTTCCCGGAATTCAGCACCTCGAGAAGCTCGAGCGTCTGCTCAGGAGCGGCGCGTACACCGGTCCGCTGAACCTGACCTGGGTGGGGATCGGTGGTGGCGGCGATGGACCGAACCCCTGCAATGCAATGGAATTCATCCGCCGGGCTCCCGAGGGTGCGGTCGTGACCTTCGAATCCTTCATGCGTTCGGTGTTGCCGATCAACGCGATGGCCATCGCGATGGGCATGCACACCCGGTGTGGTAACGAAGACACTCTGTGGGGTCGCAAGGGCGAGAAGATCACCTCGGTCCAGCAGATCGAACAGCTGGTCCGTATTGCCGGCGAACTGGGCCGCGAGGTCGCTACCGGCAAGGAGGCCCGCGAAATCTACAAGCTCGACGAACGATACGACAACGTCGACGAGACCCTCGCCAAGACCGGGTTCTCGCCCAACCGCCGACCCGGCCAGGCCGGATTCACCCACCACGCCTGAAATAGCTGTCACAGAACACAACCGGCGCAACACGGGTCGTGCACACACCTCGCCCCGACCCGTGTTGCGCCACCGAACGTGAACTATTCCATGAGCATCGGTGCACCAGGCGACATGGGAATCGCGGCGAGGGTGCTCAGTTCGTTTTGTCCTGTGCCTGCTCGACAACCCAGGCGGCGATCTGCGCTCGGGAGTTGAAGCCGAGTTTGACGAGGACGTGTTCGACGTGGCCCTGCGCGGTGCGTTGGGAGATCACGAGGCGGGCGGCGATCGCCTTGTTGGTCAGGCCTTGCGCGACCAGGTCGGCGACCTGTTGTTCGCGTTTGGTCAGTGCCGTTGTGGTGTCGACGGGCGGCCGCGCAGCCGGTGAGTGTTCGTCCAGTGCGTAGGAGACGGCGGCGGTGAAACCCAGCGCCTCGCCCTCGCGGGAGGCTGCCGTGAACGCCCGCGGGCCGAGTGCGCGGTGCGTGATGCGTTCGCATTCCTGATGGGAGGCAGTCAAGTTGGGAATCTGATCGACGGAGGTACCCACCCGCCGTCGCAGTACCGCGGCGGCCGCCATCAGGACGGCGGCGCGGTGAAAGCGGTTCTCACTGGACGCGATCCAGGCGAGTATCTCCAGGCACCAGGTGGCACCGATGGGATCGTCGACGCGACGTGCCAGCTCGAGTCCGTCCCGCAGAAGCGCTACCGCGCGTTCGCGGTCACCCTCACGCCACATCACCAGCCCCAAGGTGTAGGTCGAGCGGCCTCGCATGACCGATTCGCCGTGCACTTCGGCGATTCGGATCGCCTCGTCGAGGCAGGCGATGGCCTGCGCGGGGTGTCCGAGTATTTCGTGGGCCAGTCCGAGCCCGTGCAGGGTGGCGATCTGCGCGAAGAGGTCATCCCCACCGCGCAACACCTCGAGGGCCTGCGTGTGGGCTGTGACGGCATGCTCCGGATCCCCGCTGTGCATGGCGTGAGCCGCGTCGGAGTGCTGTATGAGGGCGCGATCGAGCGCGCTTCCCCGACCTTCGGCGAGCGCGCGCCCGTCGTCAGTCAGCGCGGCGGCTCGGGGCAGGTCTTCGTGTCTGCTGGCCAGGACACTGGCCGCGTACAGCGCCTTGACCTGCAGAGCGGGGGATTGCTCCTCCCGTTGCGCCAGGGCACGGTCGAGCCAGCGGCGACCTTCGCTGAGCAGTCCGCGGGAGAGCCAGAACGGGAACAGCGCGGTGGCAATCTGCAGCCCCGCCTCGGCCGAGGCAGTACCCGGTTCGGACAGACTGAACTCCATCGCTTCGCGCAGGTTGGGTAGTTCCCGATCGAGGCGGACAAGCCAGCTGACTTGCTGGGGACTGATCCATCCGGCCTCCGCGTCGAGAGCCAGCTTCCGGTACCAGTTCCGGTGCCGTAGACGCAGGCCCGGGTAATCGCCGGCCTGTTCGAGCTTGTCCCGACCGTAGTCACGCAACGTGTCGAGCATCCGGAATCGCACCGCGTTCCCTGATTCCTCGCGCAGGAGGATCGACTTGTCCACCAGGGACGCGACGATATCGAGCCGACGGTCCGGGTCCACGTCGTCCATGGACACCTCTTCAGCGGCATCGAGTTCGAAGTTGCCCGCAAACACCGACAGCCGAGCCCAGAGCTGCTGTTCTTCCGCGGTGCACAGCTCGTAGCTCCAGTCGATGCTCCACCGCAGCGTCTGTTGCCGGGTCGGCGCGCCCCGGCTGCCGCGGGTCAGCAGTGCGTACCGGTCCGTCAGCCGCTGCAGGATCTGCTCGGGCGACATCGCGCGCAGGCGGGCCGCAGCCAATTCGATCGCCAATGGCAACCCGTCCAGCCGGGCGCAGATGCGGGTGACGGTGGCAGCGTTGTCCGCGGTGACCTCGAAGCCGGTCACCGCGGCGGTGGCCCGCTGCGCGAACAATGTCACCGCGTCGTAGTGGGGCAGGCCGGCCGGCGGAGGCTCCCGGCCGGGATTCGGAACCGTCAGTGGGGGTACCCGCATGACCGCTTCCCCGCCGATGCCCAGGGCTTCGCGACTGGTGGCGAGTATCCGCAGGCCGGGGCAGGCGTGCAGCAGCGTCTCCGCCAGCTCCGCTGCCGCGTCCACCACCTGCTCGCAGTTGTCGAGTATCAGCAGCAATTCCTGTGCGGCCAGGAACTCCATCACGGTCTGTAGCGCTCTCGGCGAGCGGTGCCGCAACCCCAGGCCGGTCGCCACCACCTCGACAAGGAGCGACCCGTCGCGTAGCTCGCCGAGTTCGACCAGGCACACCCCGTCGGCGAACGCTCGCCGGGTGTTGGCCGCGACCCGCAGCGCCAGCCGGGTCTTGCCCACACCACCGATTCCGGTCAACGTCACCAGCCGCGACGCCGAGAGCAGCCGCTTGGCTTCGGTGAGTTCTGTTCGGCGGCCGACGAAGCTGGTCAACTCGACGGGCAGATTCCCGGGCCCTGCCGGTGACGGGTGCCCGGTGGGCAGGGACCGGCCGACGCCGGTGCCCCCGGCGGTCAGCGGCACCGGTTCCACTGCGCCCCGTTCGGGGCGTAGTGCCATCTCGTCGACAGGGGAACCCCGGCGGGATTGAATCTCCCGCAGGTCTTCGCCCAGTGCCGCGGCGGTGGGCCGCTCCGCCGGATCCCGGGACATCGCCAGGTCCACTACCGCGGACACGTCGGCGTCGATCCCGGACTCCCGCAGGTCCGGCACCGGCTGCGTGGTGATCCGCAGGAACTGCGCCACCACCTGCTCACCGCTGCGGCGCTCGAACGCCGCGTGCCCGGTCAGCGCAACGAACAGCGTCGCCCCGAGCCCGTATACGTCCGAGGCCGGACTCGGCACGTCACCGCCGAGGACCTCCGGTGCGGTGAACGCCGGCGACCCGGTGACAGTGCCCGTCGCGGTCTGGAAACCGCCCGCGATGTGTGCGATCCCGAAATCGGTCAGAATCGGCTCGCCGTAGTCGGTGAGGAGAATGTTGCCGGGCTTGACGTCGCGGTGCACGATGCCGGACCGGTGCGCCGTGGCGAGCGCGCCGGCCATCTTCACTCCCAGCCGGAGAGACTCCTCCACCGCGAGCGGCCCGTGCTTTCGGATTCTGGCGTCGAGGGAATCCTGCGGGTAGTACGGCATCACCAGGAAGGGGAGGCCGCTGTCGGTGACGCCGACCTCGAGGACACTCACGACGTTCGGGTGCCCGGTCAGCCGGCCCATCGCCCGCTGCTCCCGGAGGAACCGGGCACGGCTCTCCTCGTCGAGGCTGCCGGTGAGGACCTTTACCGCTACCGTGCGGTCCAGAGCGGACTGCATGCAGCGATACACCAAGCCGAAGCCTCCGCGCCCGATTTCCTGGGCGTCATCGAATCCGACCGCGCGCAGCTGATCCAACACCGTGCTGACCACATCACGATGTGTTCGAAGCGGGTCGTCGTCGGTCATCAGCCGACTACCCGCCCGTGTTCCCCTCGGGGGACCTGGGAAACATCCTCCACCTCTCGAAGAGACGTCTTCCAAGACTATCGCCACATCGTCGCCCAACAGAACCACGGCCTGCTCGGATCCTCCGGGTGCCACGACAACACACCGTGCGGGGGAGCGTCGTCCCCGATGGGGTGAGGGATCGTGCACCTCGAGGTGGGGCTGGTGGTCCCTGTGTCGTCTGGTTGCCGGGGGTGCGGGTGCCGAGGATTGCGGTATCAGCGAATATTCCCGGCGACGAGGTAGGCGAATGTACGACAACGGCGATGAGTACCAGCCCGATTCCGGTGAGGAGATCCGCAGCGTGGCGCGGGGTCGCGCGTCGGATGCGGCGAGGATGCGCGTTGCCGTTGCCGTTGCCGTACTCCTCGGCGTCTCGGCGTGCACAGGACTGCTGTTTCCCCTGGTGTGGGGGCCGACGTCGAATGCGCGTGGGCTCGCGGCGATCGTCGGCGACTCGTTCGGGCTCGCCGCCGTCGTCGTGGGGCTGTCGGTCGTCGCATGGGGCGCGGGTCGGCTGTGGTCGCGAAGTGCCCGCGAGAAGCTCCCAGAGCCGCCGGTGCGGTACGGACCCGTGTCCGGCCTCGGGCCTGCGCAGACCGAATTCGTCGTGCGGAAGTGGATCGGCGACGGCGCGCCGACGGCGACACTGCTGCACCTGGCCGAGCAGTCGGTGGTCCGGCTGACCTTGGTCGACGACGGCCTGTGGCAGATCGAGGGGATCGGTACCCCGCAACGGTGGAGGCGGATCGACCCCATTTCACGGGTGTTCGCCGAGCACCTCGGAATCCGTTCGCCGGGTGGGGTATTCGTTGCCGACGGCTCGCCGACATCCGGGTACGCGGTCAGGGAGGGCATGCGTGCGATGTCCGACGCATGCCGGTCGTGGGCGGCGCGGGATGATCTGCTCGTGCCCTCGGTCAGGACGTGGATCGGGCGGGCGACGGCCTGCCTGTGCACCGTTCTCGCCGCGCTCGGATTCCTCGGCGTACTCGGTCCCACGATCCTCGGTGCTCCGTTCGTCGCGTTCGTCATCGGCGCCCTCGGCGTATTCGCGGCGGGAACGGGTCTTCGACACACGCCGACGGGACGACACGTGTGGGCGGGTGCCGCCGGGTTCGAACGCGTGCTGTCGGGCCGGTCGACGACGATCGGGTCCGCCGCGGTCCGTGAGTGCTTCCTCGCCGCCGTCCCCTACGCCTTCACCTTCGGTGTTGCCGACCGGTGGTCGGCGCAGTACCGACGCGTCACCGGACGGGCCGCCCCGCATCCCGACTGGTACCCGTCGACCACGTTGTACGACGACGAGACAGGCCTGCAGTGGGCGGCGAAGCCGCATAATTGAGGTGCGAGGTGAGACCGGTGCGACAGACACCCTGGTTGGCGGCGACGACATTCGTCGGGACGATTGCGGTGCTGCTCGCGGTCCACACCGGCGGCGGTGCGTCGAGCGAACCCGACAGGGAGGCGGCGCGCATGCTCGATCCCGCGGGGCCGGTCCTCTTCGTCACTCCGCCGAGTGGGCAGCCGGGCGACCGCATCCAGTACCACGCGACGAATCTTCCGACGTGCGGCGGACCGTGGTCGGTGGAGTTCGGCGATCGCGTCCTGGGCGAGACCCGTCAGGTCGGCAGCGTCGCGGACTTCCGCACGTCGGTGCCGAACCGCGGCGTCCGCGGTTTCCAGGTGGCCGGTCTGCGGTGCGGGCCGATCCCGTCGATGGTGGTGCAGACGACGTTCGAGGTGCTCCCCGTGACACGGACGACCGAGCCGACCACCACCTGGTTGCTGCCACCACCACCAGAGCTACCGACGCGGACGAAGAGACCCACACCGACGATCACCACCACCACCACAGCTCCTGCTGACGCGGAGCGGTAGCGGTGGCGGCTGGAGCCGAGACGCAACGGCCGGGAGCGCCGCCGCCCACACCAACCCCGTGAATGTTCCCATATCTAGGCTAGAATTATGTACATGACGACTCTTCCTGTTGCCGACGCCCGGGCGCAGCTGTCACGGCTGGTCGATGAGGCCGAACGCACCCATGAGCGATTCGAGATCACCCGCAACGGACACCGCGCCGCGGTTCTGCTGGGTGCCGACGACTACGACGCGTTGCGGGAGACGATCGCGGTGCTGTCGGATACGGATCTGCTGGCGGCGCATCTCGCCGGCACGGTCGAGGTCGAGGGCGGGGATGTGGTCGATGCGCAGGAGTTGGCGCGGCTGATGCGCGATGCTCGGTCGTCCGAGGAGTGAGCGAGCCAAACGATCGGTATCGGTTGGTGGTGGCGCGGTCAGCTGCGCGGGCGCTGGCGACATCATTGCCGGAGAAGGTTGCAACTGCGGTGTACGAATTCGTGACGGGTCCGCTCTTGGAGAATCCGAGGCGGGTGGGCAAACCGCTGGATCCACCACTTTCGCCGGCTTATAGCGCCCGGCGGGGTACGTACAGGGTGCTGTATCTGATCAACGACGCGGACCGCACTGTCGAGGTCACTGCGATATCCCACCGAGCCGACGCCTATCGGTCCTCGACCTGACGTTGGGAAGGTTCCGGCTGGGTCACTCATCGGCAACCCGTCGTTCACCGGTTGGCCTCGGTGGAGTCCTCAGACGGTGTAGTGCAGCAGGGAGACGCCGTTCTGGAAGCCGCGGACCTCGACCAGCTGTAGCCTCGGCGTCTCGTACCCGTCGGGGAACAGCCGTCGTCCCCGACCCTGGACGATGGGGTATACAAAGAGCCGGTACTCGTCGACCAGGCCGGACTTGATCAGGGCATGGGTCAGCGTGATGCTGCCCGTGACGATGATGTCGCGGCCCTCCCGCCCCTTCAAGGCCCCCACCTGGGCGATCCAGTCGCCCGTGAGCACGGTCGAGTTCCTCCACTCGGGGTCGGACATGGTCGACGAGACGACGTACTTTTGAATCTGATTCAGCTCATCGGTGATGCCGGTCCGGTCGTCGGTCTGGTGTGGCCAGTAGCTGCGGAAGTCCTCGAACGTCTGCCGGCCCAGCAACATGGCGTCCGCGCGCTCGGACTGCCGGTTGGTCGCCTCCAGTAACTGCGGATCCTGGTCCGCCGGGTCGAACCAGTCGCCGAGCATCTCGATCGAGCCGTCGAGGGTGATGTTCTGGGTGATCGCGAGTGTTCTCATACGAATACTGACACCGCCGCGACACCAAAATCATCGCCGGCAGGCCGCGGTCGGCAGCTTCGACGCCGTGTTCTCGTCGGCTGGTGTGAAGGTGGACATCGTGATCTCCGAACGAACGCCGACGTTCAGGTGGGCCACGTGGAACGTCAGCGGCCCGGCAGTGGGGTGCTCGAAGCGCCGATCAGTGACGGGCTCGCGGGTCACGTCGCATCGCTTCCACAGCTGCTCGAACGTGGGCGACTCGGCAGTCAGTCGCGTCACCAAGATTTTCCACGGCGGCTCGCCGAGGTGCTCCGCCCACGCGGCGCGGAAGCCTGCCACCATACGGGGAACGTGCTCCTCCCAGCCGACGGTGCGCGCCCGCCACTCAGGGTTGAGCAGGCTTTGGACGAGAAGATTTCGCTCCCAGAACGGAATTGCGTCCAGGTCGCCCATCAGCCAGCAGTAGCTCCGGTTATAGGCAAGGATGTCGTAGCGCGCATTGCTCACTATCACCGGATAGGGGTCGAGCTTGGCCATCACTGCCTTCATCGAAGGCGTGACGGCCTTGCACTCCGTCGCGCTCGACGGTTCTGTCACGCCCGCCAGCGTCAACAGGTGCGCGTGCTCGTGCAGATCCAGCCGTAGCGTCCGCGATATCGCCGCAAGTACTTGTTCGGATGCCTTGATGTCTCGACCCTGTTCGAGCCACGTGTACCAAGTGACTCCGACGCCGGCCAGTTGGGCAATCTCCTCGCGTCGCAGTCCCGGCGTCCGGCGGCGCCCCCCGGTCGGCAGCCCGACCTGCTCCGGCGTGATGCGGGCGCGCCGACTCTTCAGGAAAGCGCCGAACTCGCCGCGACGGGCACGGACTTCGGGACGTGCGTTCACATTCTTCATGGAAGCCGAACCTGGGACGGCGACGATCCAGGTGGCGCGAATACCAGGATAAATTCACTCCTTGTACCAGGACGACGATCGTTCACTCTTGACTCATGAGACTTGGACTTCGACTGCCCCAGCGGATCGGCACTGATTTGCGTCACGACGTCACGGAAGTAGCCAGAGCTGCCGAACGTGCCGGGTTCGACAGTGTCTGGGCCTGGGAGAGACTGTTGTTTCCGGTGGCGCCCCGCGATTCCTTCACTCCGGGCGCGCCGTGGCCGTCCGCGTATCGGCAAGCGGCTGACCCGCTGATCGTCCTCACTGCCGCAGCAGTGGTAACGGAGCGAGTCCGATTGGGCACCAGCGTGATAGTTGCCGGCCTTCATCAGCCTCTCCAACTTGCGAAGAGATTCGCGACGCTCGACCAGATCAGTGGCGGGCGTGGGGTCGCGGGGTTGGGAATTGGCTGGGCAGTAGACGAGTTCGAGGCGGTCGGCATGGCCAAGTCCGACCGCGGCCGGCTCCTCGACGAGACCCTCGACGTCTTCGACGCAGCCTGGGGTCCGGATCCAGTGAACTACCGCGGGCCCCACACGCTCATCGACAACGCCTACGTCCTGCCGAAGCCGGCGTCGCCGATCCCCGTCATCTTGGCCGGCGATGTCGATGTCAGCTCGGCAGGAGGTCCCAATATACGTGTGCTGGAACGGATTGCCCGACGTTCCGACGGCTGGATGCCGCTCTTCCCGACGCCTGGCGCCGCCGGTGCTGACAAGCTTCGCACGGGGTGGGACGTGATCCGCCAGTCCGCGGCCGCCGCGGGGCGGGACCCATCCGAGATGGAAATGATCGTCGTGGGGAACGTCGCGTTTTCCGAGACTCCGCTCGGCGACGATCGGATCGGCTTTTCGGGCACAACCACGCAGATCCTCGACGACATCGCTTCCGTGGCAAGTGCGGGCGCAGACGAGTTGATCCTCGACCTGCACCTGCAGGACTGGTGGCGGGACACACGTCAGATGCTGGACAAAGCTCTCGAGATTCGGGAGCTCGTCTCGGCGGCGGGCGTCTGAGTCCGAGCCCGCGCGCCGGTGGGTGACGCACCTGATTCGGCGTTCACGCGCGTCACCCGGCCCGGTCGCCATCGTCACGATGCGCTGGATCGCTCGAGGATCTCTTTGCGTTCCCATTCGGTCAAGCCTCCCCACACGCCGTACGGCTGTGCGGTCTCGAGCGAGTACCGGCGACAGTGGTGGCGGGCGGCGCAGCCTCCGCAGATGCCGCGGGCGATGTCTTCTCGGAGGTAGCGGGCGTGGTCTGTTTCGCTCTCCGGAGCGAAGAAGAAATAGTCGCCCACCGAAGTGCAGCTGGCTGATTCGCGCCAGCGGGCCGGATCCGCTGTCGGTCGATCGTGACATACGGAGACAGTCGTCAGTGCCATGTGGTGACATGGTCCGCCCGCGCTGCGGCTGCGACTGCCTCCGCGACAGCGGGGGCGACGCGAGGATCGAGCGGGCTGGGAACGATCTTGTCCACAGCCAGCTCGTCACCGACGACCGAGAGGATCGCCTCGGCGGCGGCGAGCTTCATGCCTTCGGTGATGCGGCGGGCGCCGGCGTCGAGCGCGCCCTTGAACACACCGGGGAAGGCGAGCACATTGTTGATCTGGTTCGGGAAATCGCTGCGGCCGGTGGCGACGATCGCCGCGTGCTTGCGGGCGATGTCGGGGTGGATCTCCGGGTCCGGGTTCGACAGCGCGAACACGATGGAGTTCTCCGCCATCGTCGCGATCAGCTCCTCCGGGACGGTGCCCGCGGACACCCCGAGGAACACATCCGCACCGTCGAGGGCTTCGACGACACCGCCGCGGCGGGCGGCCGGGTTGGTGCGTCCGGCCAGGTCCACCTTTGCCGCGTTCAAATCCTGACGATCCTCGGACACGACGCCCTTCGAATCCAGCACCGTCACGTCCGCGATGCCCGCGGCGAGCAGGATGTTCGCGCAGGCGACACCGGCGGCGCCGGCACCGGAGATGACGACCCGCAGGTCGTGGAGGTCGCGGTCCTGGACCTTGACCGCTCCCTTGAGGGCGGCGAGGACGACGATGGCGGTGCCGTGCTGGTCGTCGTGCATGACCGGGCAGTCCAGGGCCTCGATGACCCGTCGTTCGATCTCGAAGCAACGGGGTGCGGAGATGTCTTCGAGGTTGACGGCTCCGAAGCTCGGGCGCAGCCGGATCAGGGTTTCGACGATCTCGTCGGGGTCCTTGGTGTCGAGGACCAGCGGGATCGAGTTCAGGCCGGCGAAGTTCTTGAACAGGGCGGACTTGCCTTCCATCACGGGAAGGGAGGCGCGGGGGCCGATGTCACCGAGGCCGAGGACCGCGGAGCCGTCGGAGACGACGACCACCAGGCGACTGGTCCAGGTGTAGCGGTCGGCGAGGGTCTCGTCGGCGGCGATCGCGCGGGACACCTGCGCGACACCCGGGGTGTAGGCGATGGACAGGTCGCGTTGATTGTCCAGCGGGGTCGTCAACTCCACGGACAGCTTTCCCCCGACATGGCCGGCGAAAATCTCCTCGTCGGTCAGCTCGACCTTCTGCGATGCGGTGGGTTCGGACACAATGGTCATTCTCTACTCATTCCCTTTCGGTATCGACGACCCACGTCAGCGTGTCGTCGCAATCGATCAGCGTGTGCGTGCGCGGCGCACGAGGCTCGTGCCTGGTTCGGGCGCCGCATGGCGTGCGGGTCATTTCTCGATGAGGGCGTCGCCGGGGTCGACGGGCCGGCGGGGTTCGAGTGGTTCGAGGGGNTAGCCGACGGCGATCGCGCCGAGCGGNTGCCAGTCGTCGGGCAGNCCGAGGACCCCGCGCACGGTGTCGGCGGCGAAGATCGTCGAACCGATCCAGCAACTGCCGATTCCCTTGGTCGCCAACGACACCANCAGCCCCTGCACCGCCGCACCGACCGCGACGGTGAACATCGTCGCCTCCGCCGCCCGCCGCCGCGGATCNGGGTAGGCGTGCGCNCCGTCGGGCACACAGAACGGGACGATCACCTCCGGCGCGTCGAACAGGATGTTCCCCCGCGCCACCCGCGCCGCCACCGCCTCGGCGTTCATGCCGTCGGCGGTCAGGTCGGCCCGCCACCGCTCCCGCATCGCCGACAACAATTCCTCGCGCACCGCCCGGGTGCGGACCCACACGAACCGCACCGGCCGGGTGTGATGCGGCGCCGGGGCGGTCAACGCCTCGGCGATCGACGCCCGCACCGCGACCGGATCGACCGGATCGTCGGCGAAGTCCCGGATCGAGCGGCGCAGCAGCACCGCCTCCGCCCGCCCCCGCTCCACCGATTCGGCGGTNCCGAGCCAGAACAGGTCCTCCTCCCCGGCCCGGATCAGGTCCCGNGCCCGTGACCCGTCGTCGNNCAGGCCCAGACCGCGGACCACCGCGACCGGCACCCCACCGAGTTTGCCCTTCACCAGATCCCCGGCGGCGGCGATCTCGTCGGCGACCGCGACCTCNGTNACCACCAGTTCGTTGCCCTGNGAGTCCCGGGCNCCGGCGTACCCGTGCAGCACCGGCAACCCGGCCGCACCGATCGCGGCGTCGATCTGCCCGTTGCGCCACGCCCGCCCCATCGTGTCGGTGACGACGACCCCGACCGTGACCCCCAGCGCGACCTTTACGGCGTCGCGGAGGGTTCGGGCGCTGCGATCCGGGTCCTCCGGCAGCAGAGCAAGTTCGGCGCCGTCGACGTTCGATCCGTCGATCCCGGACGCGGCCTGGACGATGCCGAGCCGATTTTCGGTGATGACGATATGGCCCCTGCGAGCTACGACCCGGACGGCTTCCTGGTCGGCGAGTCGGCGCCGAGCGTCTTCGCGGGCATCGGGATCGTTGGGAGAGGTTACAATTCGGCCCTCCACCTTGGACACCACCTTGCTGGTGACCACGAGAACGTCGTCGTCCTCGAGCCACGGTGCGGCGGCGACAATCGCGGCGGCCAGGTCGTCGCCGGGCCGGAACTCGGGCAGACCCGCGACGGGGCGGATTTCGATCGCGCCGCCGGGCGCGTGATCGGTCTGTTGCGCCGACTCTGTCATAGCGGGGCCCCCATCAGGTCGAGTGCGGCGCGGACCATGTCTGCGGTCGTGCCGGTGTCGGTCATCAGCAGCGGCACCGCCCGCACCGCCACCCCGGGGACGTCGGCGATGTCGGTGTCGTGGACCAGCCACCCGTCGAGGATCCCCGTCCCGCTGCGTGCCCCGTACCAACGCCCGATCGCCTCCGCGGAGGTGTCCACCCCGATCACGTCCAAACATTCGTCGGCCATGCCGCGCAACGGTTTCCCGCCGATGATCGGGGAGATCCCGACGACCTTCGCGGTGGTNGTGCGCAANGCCCCCCGGATCCCCGGCACCGCCAGGATCGCGCCGACGCTGACCACCGGATTCGACGGCGCCANCAGCACGANGTCGGCGCCCTCGATCGCCTCGAGCACCCCCGGCGCCGGNGACGCCTGCTCGGCGCCGATGTGCGCGAAACTGTGCGTCGGGACCTGCGCGCGGTGCCGAACCCACCACTCCTGGAAGTGGATCGCCCGCTGCTCCCCGTCCTCCGGGTCGGTGATCACCACGTGAGTTTCACTACGATCGTCGGTGACCGGCAGCAACGTCACACCCGGCTGCCAGCGGTTGCACANCGCCTCGGTGACCGCCGACAACGGATACCCCGTCCGCAGCATCTGNGTGCGGATCAGNTGNGTCGCGATGTCCCGGTCGCCGAGCCCGAACCANTCCGGCTTCGCCCCGTACGCGGCGAGTTCCTCCTTCGCGTTCCAGGTTTCACCGGCATGCCCCCANCCCCGGGCGGTGTCGATGCCGTCGCCGAGGGTGTACATGCAGGTNTCCAGGTCCGGGCAGATCCGCAACCCGTGCATCCACACATCGTCACCGACATTGACCACCGCCGTGATCCGATGCGCAGAATCCGAACCCGAACCCGCACCGTCCGGTGCATCGGCACCGAGAAGCCGCCGCACCCCTTGCAGGAACCGGGCCCCACCGACCCCGCCAACCAATACAGTCACGTTCACGGTGTAAGCCTAGGCGGTGCCCGTCGGCGTCCGGTGGGCTGCTTCCCCAAGGCGATTCGAGAGCGCGAAATAGTAATCGACTTTCTGCGGTTAGCTTGACCGCGACACGCTGGGCGTGTCTAATCACAAATATGTCATTCCAACGTTGCGGACGTGGAATCACTTGCAGCGGGGATCAATTCGAACGGTTGTTCGAACGGGGTGGCAGGGGTGTTCGGTTCGGGGTACATGATCAATCGAAATTTTCTGCGCTATCACAGGTGAGGAGGCGGAACGATGCCCAATGAGCAGCTCGAGTCGGAGACTCGCTGGAGCACAGTAAGCGACGAACCGCAGACCAATTCCGAAGCAGGCGCAGCGGACGGCGTCTGTGTTCAAGAAGTCTGTGTGCAAGAAGACGGTGTGCAACAAATCAGCGTTGAACGAAGCAGCGTTGAACAAAGCACTGTGCAAGAAAGCAGTGTGAAAGAAATTCCTGTGCCGGAACTCGTCGCGCAGGAAGTCGAGACGGCGGGCCCCCGCCCGGCGTTGAGTCTGGTGACCGGTTTCGACGAATTGTTCGACACCATCGAGGATCAGTGGCAGGAACGCGCGCTGTGCGCGCAGACCGACCCTGAGGCCTTCTTCCCCGAAAAGGGAGGATCCACCAGAGAAGCGAAGCGCATCTGCCTCGGCTGCGAGGTGCGGGACGAATGCCTCGACTACGCACTGGCCAACGACGAGCGGTTCGGTATCTGGGGTGGCCTGTCGGAGCGTGAGCGCCGGCGCCTGAAGCGGGGGATCGTCTAGTCAGTCCTCATCGCCCGGCAGATCCGGGTCGATGACCTCGGGTTCGACTCCGAGGTACGTACTCACCTGCTGTACGAGCACGTCGTGCACCAGGTCGGTGAGATCGTCCGGATCCTTGGCGCGCTGTTCCAGCGGTCGCCGGAACAGGACGACTCGCGCCCGCGTCGTGGATCCGTGCCGGTCGATGCCTGCCGGGATCAACCGGGACAGCGGCACGGGTCCGTCCGCCACGACCTCCGCGGGCCAGTTCACCGAATCCGGGTCGAGCGCATGAATCTTCGGGACTTCGTCGACGGCGATGTCCAACTTCGTGAGGCGTTCACGCCACCGTGAGTCGATCGGTGCGAACGCCTCCAGAACCACCAGATCGAATTTCTCAGCGCGGCTGCGTCGCGCCGGCGCGTCCGGGGGGAACACGGACCCGCGGATCCCACGTCCCCGTCGGTCGACGGATCGGGTGGTGACGGGACGCCTGCGTCGTGCACTGGACATGGAGTGGACATTACGACAGCCGGACACTGTCGGTGTGTCCGAGTAGGTGTGGGGCCTTCGTGGGGCTAGGCTTTCTAGCTGTGAGATCTCTGCGTCGATGCTGCCGCCCCGGGTGCAAGAACCCCGCTGTCGCGACGCTCACGTACGTCTACTCGGACTCCACCGCCGTCGTCGGCCCGCTCGCGACTGTCGACGAACCGCACTCGTGGGATCTGTGCGAAACTCACGCGTCGAGGATCACCGCACCCAAGGGCTGGGAACTGGTTCGGTACGAGGGTGGCTTTTCGTCGAGCACCCCGGACGAGGACGATCTGACGGCGCTGGCGGAGGCCGTGCGCGAGGCGGGTCTCGGCGATCGTGGACGGTCCGAGCGAGCCGTCTCCACCGAGGAGCGCGCCGAAACCGGCACCTCGCCCGGCCCGGCTCGTACCGGGCGGCGTGGCCACCTGCGGGTTCTTCCCGACCCTGCCAACTGACGTCCCAGCTCGTCCCGGGCCTGCGGCCCGCGGAGTGCCGTGCCCGCGACGGGCAGGCATTAGGCTTGCGCCAGCACTGGTGCTCGTAAAGGAGAAAACAGAAGTGGCGCGATCAGCCGAGTCCGTACATGCCGTGATCAAGGCTTACGACGTGCGGGGTGTCGTCGGTGAACTCATCGACGCCGCGTTCGTGCAGGACGTGGGTGGCGCATTCGCACGACTCGTCCGCGAGGAGAGCGCCACGAAGGTCGTGATCGGTTACGACATGCGTGCGTCGTCCCCGGAACTCGCCCGCGCGTTCGCCGACGGCGTCACCGCACAGGGCCTGGACGTCGTGCTCATCGGACTCGCGTCCACCGATCAGCTGTATTTCGCTTCGGGGCTGTTCGACTGCCCGGGTGCGATGTTCACCGCGAGCCACAATCCGGCGAAGTACAACGGCATCAAGCTCTGCCGCGCGGGCGCCAAGCCGGTGGGGCAGGAGACGGGCCTCGCCGCGATCGCCGCGGAGGTCGTCGACGGGGTTCCCGCGTACGACGGCGCCGCGGGCGAGGTGTCCGAGGAGGACGTGCTCGATCAGTACGCGAGTTTCGTCCGCGGCCTGGTGAACCTGTCCGACCTCCGGCCGCTGACGGTGGCCGTGGACGCGGGCAACGGCATGGGCGGGCACACCGTCCCCGCGGTGTTCGAGCCGATGCCGGTGAAGCTGCAGCCGCTGTACTTCGAGCTCGACGGCACGTTCCCGAACCACGAGGCGAATCCGCTCGACCCGGCGAACCTGGTGGACCTGCAGCGGTACGTCCGGGAGACCGGCGCCGACATCGGTCTGGCCTTCGACGGCGACGCCGACCGCTGCTTCGTGGTCGACGAGCTCGGCAACCCGGTGTCGCCGTCCGCGGTGACGGCCCTCGTCGCCGAGCGTGAGCTGGCCAAGGAGCCGGGCGCCACCGTCATCCACAACCTCATCACATCCCGCGCCGTGCCGGAACTGGTCACCGAACTGGGTGGACACCCGGTGCGCACCCGGGTCGGGCATTCGTTCATCAAGCAGCAGATGGCCGAGACGGGTGCGATCTTCGGTGGCGAGCACTCCGCGCACTACTACTTCCGCGATTTCTGGGGCGCCGACTCCGGCATGCTCGCCGGGCTGCACGTCCTCGCCGCGCTGGGGGAGCAGGACCGTCCGCTGTCCGAACTGATGGCCAAGTACGAGCGGTACGCGGCGTCGGGGGAGATCAATTCGACGGTCGCGGACGCCGCCGAGCGGACCGACGCGGTGGTGGCGGCGTTCGCCGATCGCACCGCGGGCGTCGACCGGCTAGACGGGGTCACGGTCGAATTGCAGGGCGACGCGTGGTTCAACCTGCGCGCCTCCAACACCGAACCGCTGCTGCGACTCAACGTCGAAGCGCCCACGACGGCAGACGTAGATGCACTCGTTACCGAGATATTGGGCATCGTCCGAGCCTGACTGCCATAGTTGGAATGACAAGGTTCTGCTCGTGCTGCGAATGTGGCTTGCACTGATGAGGAAAGGGGGTGCGGTGTCATGACAGCGCCGACGCCCCTGCTCGATCTGGACGACGGGGACGCACTGGTTTCCGCGGACACCGAGGGCGTACTGCGTTCCGCCGCAATGGGGGGTGCCCAGATCCGGGCCACCCGGTCCGCGGTCGAGGAGGGGGCTCTCGAACGACTGCAGGGGCTGCGTCCGCGCAGCGTGGTGGTGGTGACCGGCGCGGGGCGGGCCGGCCGCGGGGCCGGGATCCTGACGGCGGTCCTCGCCGAACGGATCGGATTCCCGCTGGTGCGCGCCACCCGGACCCCCGTCTGGGTGGGCCCGCTCGACGTGGTCGTGGTGGCCGGCGACGACGCGGGCGACCCCCGGCTCGTGCAGGCAATCGACGCGGCGGTGCGCCGCGGCGCCGAAGTGGTGGTCGCGGCACCGGACGAAGGACCCTTGCAGGCGGCAGGGGCCGGACGCGTCGTCATGTTCGCGCCGCGCGTCCGGGCACTGACCCGGCACGGTCTGCTGCGGTACTTCGCGGTTCTGCTGGCCGTCCTGCGGGTGGTCGGTTCGGAACGCTGGGGCGACGAGGTTCCCGACCTCGAGCAACTCGCCGACGCGGTCGACGGTGAGGCGCTCCGCGACCGGCCGGACAGCGAGGTGTTCCACAACCCCGCGAAATCACTGGCCTCCCGCATGCAGGGACGCCGCATCGTGCTGACGGGAGATACCGAGAGCACGGTGGAGTTGGCCCGGCACGGCGCCGAGGCGCTGTTGCACGCCGGCCGCGTGGCGACGGCGTCGGAGCTTCCGGACGTGCTGAGCGCGGCGGGCACGTTCCGCGTCGACCAGGCGCTCTCCGCGCACGACTCGATCTTCCACGACCCCGAACTGGACGGTCCGCCGCCGGCGAGCCCGGTACGCACCTTCGTGCTGTCGGCCGATGCCGATCGGATGCTCGTCGAACGCCGGATCGCGGTCCTCGGCGACGTCGACCTCGTCGTCGCGTCGTCCGACGAGGGACAGGTCCCCGCGCAGCGCCCCGAATTGGAACAGGCAGCGGTCCTGGTCGGCAGGCTCGACATGACTGCCGCGTATCTACAGCTGATCGGCGGTATCTAGTGCACCGACTCGAAGGTGCGCTCCGGTCCTACGCGTGGGGATCGCGTACCGCCATCGCACAGCTGCGCGGACTTCCGGTTCCCACGGCACACCCGGAGGCGGAGCTGTGGCTGGGCGCGCACCCCGGTGACCCGGCCCGCGTCATCACCGACGAGGGGCCCCGGTCCCTTCTCGACCTGGTGCACTCGGAGCCCGAACGCCAGCTCGGGAAGCGCAGTGTCGAGGCGTTCGGCGACCGCCTCCCGTTCCTCCTGAAGTTGCTCGCGTCGGAGGAACCGCTGTCGTTGCAGGCGCACCCGAGCGCCGAGCAGGCGTGGGAGGGATTCGCCCGGGAGAACGAGATGGGAATCCCCCTCGAGTCCTCCGTGCGCAACTACAAGGACGCCAGCCACAAACCCGAACTCGTCGTGGCTCTCAGCAGGTTCCACGCGCTCGCCGGTTTCCGGGACCCTCAGCGCACGGTCAAACTGCTCGAGGCGATCGCCGTTCCGGAACTGCAGCCGTACGCCGGCCTGATCGCCGGCCAACCCGACTCGGACGGACTCCGCGCACTGTTCACGACGTGGATCACGTTGCCGCAGCCCGTGCTCGGTGCGCTGATGCCGAGGGTGCTCGACGGATGCGTCGACTACCTGTCGAACACCAAGGACGGTGAATTCGCGGCGGAGGTCCGCACCGCCCTCGAACTGAGCGAGGTGTACCCGGGGGATGCGGGTGTGCTTGCCGCACTCCTGCTGAACCGGGTCACCCTCGAACCGGGGCAGGGCCTGTACCTCGACGCCGGCAACCTCCACGCCTACCTACATGGGATGGCGGTCGAGATCATGGCCAACTCCGACAACGTGCTGCGCGGGGGACTCACGCCGAAGCATGTGGACGTTCCGGAGTTGCTGCGGGTCCTCGACTTCGACACGGTCGACATTCCGATCCTGGAGGCGCAGGAGCGACCGGGCGGGGGCGAATTCGTGTACTCGACGCCTGCGCCGGAATTCGTCCTCGCGCGGATCGACCTGTCACCGGACGGCCCGACGGAGCACCGGCTCGACTCGGAGGGGCCGCACATTCTGCTGTGCACCTCGGGTTCGGTGTCGGTGCGGTGCGGAACCGACGGCCTCGAACTCTCCCAGGGAAACGCCGTCTGGATCGCGGCCGAGGACCCCGAAGTGGTGGTGACTGCGGGCACCGAGTGCGCCCAGTTGTTCAGTGCGAGGGTCGGCTCCCCGATCGCGTAGCCTGTGAGCCGCCCTGCGATCCGAGAAGGGCTCCGCGGCCCGTCGTGAGGGCCGTGTGCGACCGAGAGGAGAAGTCAGTTGTCGGCTCATGGGGGAAAGAAGGCGATTCTCGCCGCGCTCGGCGCCAATGCCGGTATCGCGGTAGCCAAGTTCGCCGGCTTCCTGATCACCGGCTCGTCGTCCATGCTGGCGGAATCCGTGCACTCGGTGGCCGATACCTCCAATCAGGGCCTGCTCCTGCTCGGCCAGAAGAAGGCCGAACGCGCCGCGGACGATCTGCACCAGTTCGGTTACGGGCGCAGCCGCTACTTCTACTCGTTCGTCGTCGCACTCGTGTTGTTCAGCCTCGGTTCGCTGTTCGCGATCTACGAGGGCATCCACAAGATCCAGCATCCCGAGGAACTGTCGTCGCCACTGGTGGCGGTGGTGATCCTGGTGATCGCCATCGCGCTCGAGGGGTTCAGCTTCCTCACCGCTGTGCGGGAGTCGCGTCCACTCAAGGGGCAGGCGAGCTGGTGGGGATTCATCCGCACGTCGCGCAGCCCCGAACTCCCCGTCGTGCTGCTCGAGGACACCGGCGCACTGGTCGGTCTCGTCCTCGCGCTCGGCGGTGTCGGACTGACGATGCTCACCGGCGATCCGGTGTGGGACGGGGTCGGCACCCTCTGCATCGGCGCCCTCCTCGGCGTCATCGCGATCATCCTCATCGTCGAGATGCAGAGCCTGCTCATCGGTGAAGGCGCCACCGCCGACGAGGAGGCGAAAATTCTCGCCGCCCTCGCCGACGGCGAGAAGATCGAGCGCGTCATCCACTGCAAGACCCAGTACCTCGGACCCGAGGAAATCCTCGTGGCGGCGAAAGTGGCGATGGCCCCCGGTTCCGACATCGGCGCGATCGCCGAGGCCATCGACGAGGCCGAGGCGAGGGTGCGGGGCGCCGTCCCGGCGGCTCGCCGCATCTACATCGAACCCGACCTGTTCCGGGCAACCGAAGGCATAGGCTGAACGGCAACTTTCGATTGAGGAGGCTGATGTGGCCATCCAGGACAAAGGCAGCGGAGAACCGGATCTCGGCGGCAGGCCGACCGGATTGTTCCGCACCAAGTCGATCGAGCAGTCGATCCGCGACACCGACGAACCGGAGACCAAACTCCGCAAGGATCTGACGGCGTGGGACCTGACCGTCTTCGGTGTCGCCGTCGTCATCGGCGCCGGCATCTTCACACTCACTGCGCGCACCGCGGGCAACGTCGCGGGTCCGTCGGTGTCGGCGGCGTTCGTCATCGCCGCCATCGCGTGCGGGCTCGCCGCGCTCTGCTACGCGGAGTTCGCCTCGACCGTTCCGGTCGCGGGCAGCGCGTACACGTTCTCCTACGCGACGTTCGGTGAACTGGTCGCGTGGATCATCGGCTGGGACCTCATCCTCGAATTCGCGCTCGCCGCGTCGGTCGTGGCGAAAGGCTGGTCGCTGTATCTCGGTGAGGTGATCGGCAACCATTCGCCGATCGCGCAGATCGGCTCCGTCAAATTCGACTGGGGCGCGGTCCTCATCGTCGCGATCATCACCGTCGTGCTGGCGACGGGCACCAAGCTGTCGTCGCGCGTCTCACTCGTGATCACCTCGATCAAGGTGGCCGTGGTGCTGGTCGTCGTGGTCGTCGGCGCGTTCTACATCGACCCCGACAACTACTCGCCGTACATTCCGCCGTCCGAGGCGGGCAGCACGGGCGAGGGCATCCACCAGTCTCTGTTCTCCTACGTCACGGGCGCGGGCGGCAGCACGTTCGGCTGGTACGGACTGCTCGCGGCGGCCAGCCTGGTGTTCTTCGCGTTCATCGGGTTCGACATCGTCGCCACGACCGCCGAGGAGACGAAGGATCCGCAGAAGGCACTGCCCCGCGGAATCCTGGGATCGCTGCTGATCGTGACGATCCTGTACGTGGCGGTGACGCTCGTGCTCACCGGCATGGTCGACTACCACGAATTGGCCGGGGACAGTTCCAATCTGGCCACCGCCTTCGGCATCCACGGGATCACGTGGGCGAAGAACCTGATCTCGTTCGGTGCACTCGCCGGACTGACCACCGTGGTGATGGTGCTGATGCTCGGGCAGACCCGTGTGCTGTTCGCCATGTCCCGGGACGGGCTGATGCCGAGGCGGCTGGCGCCGACCGGCAAGCACGGCACCCCCGTCCGGATCACCGTGCTGGTCGGTGTCGTCGTCGCCGTGCTGGCGGGCGTCTTCCCGATCGGCACCCTCGAGGAAATGGTGAACATCGGAACGCTGTTCGCGTTCTCTCTCGTGTCGATCGGCGTGATCGTGCTGCGCCGTACCCGCCCGGACCTGCCCCGCGGGTTCCGGGTCCCGTTCGTGCCGGTGGTGCCCATCCTCGCGGTTCTCGCCTGCCTGTGGCTGATGGTCAACCTGTCCGTCGAGACGTGGATCCGGTTCGTCGTGTGGATGGTGATCGGTGTGATCATCTACTTCGCCTACAGTCGCCGTCACTCCATGATGGAGCGGCGCAGCCGCGGGGAGGTCTGACACGGTGCGGCGCAGCCGCGGCGAGGTCTGACACGCCGGAGGGTGTCCGGCTGGGGCGCAGGGGGTTTCGGTGCCTCGCGGTGGCGCGGCGCCGGAATTCGTTGGGACGACGTCCCGGACGACCGGAGCCGCCCGGATTACGGTGCGGCGAAAGCGGGGCACTAAGGTCGTCGCCATGACTTCGTCGCGTGTCCGGGTGCCCTATCAGGAGGCTGCGCGGCTGCTGCTGCGTCAGTCGGTGCTGGACGCGATGCGGGATCTCCTCTTCGAGAAGGACTGGTCCGACATCACGATGTCGGATGTCGCGGCCGGCGCCGGGGTGAGCAGGCAGACGCTCTACAACGAGTTCAAGTCCCGGCAGGGCCTGGCGGAGGCGTACGCCCTCCGGCTCGCCGACGAACTGGTCGACGCGGTCGACGAGGCGCTGGTGACGAATGTCGGGCAGGGCCGCGCCGCGCTGCTCGCCGGTTTCACCGCGTTCTTCGCGGCCAGCCTGTCCGACCCTCTGGTGCAGTCACTTCTGCGCGGCGAGACCAAGCCCGACCTGCTGCGGCTGATCACGACCGAGAGCGCGCCGATCATCGAGCGGGCGTCGACGCGGCTCTCCGAGGTGTTCCAGCGGGGCTGGGTGCGGGCGAACCCGTCGGACGCGGGGATCCTCAGCCGCGCCATCGTGCGTCTCGCTATGAGTTACATCTCGATGCCACCCGAATCCGAGGCCAACGTCGCCGAGGATCTGGGCGCTCTTCTGGGGCCTTTCGTGGACGAGGCGGTCGGCGGAGCCGATCGGCAGTGATCGCCCGGCCGCGCAGCGTCACGTGAGTGTGACCCCCGGGCCGCAGTACCGATAGCCTTGACCGAAACAGCAGTCAAACAGGAGAGGCAGATGACGACCTCAGTTTCAACCACGCCCGTGGCCGAGAGCCGCAACGGGATCGATTTCAAGGTGGCGGACCTTTCGCTCGCCGAGTTCGGCCGCAAGGAGATCCGGCTCGCCGAGCACGAGATGCCGGGACTGATGGCGCTCCGCCGCGAGTACGCAGAGGTGCTGCCGCTCAAGGGTGCTCGCATCTCCGGTTCGCTCCACATGACCATCCAGACGGCCGTGCTCATCGAGACGCTCACCGCGCTGGGCGCCGAGGTCCGCTGGGCCTCGTGCAACATCTTCTCGACGCAGGATCACGCCGCCGCCGCGATCGTCGTCGGCCCGCACGGCACGCCGGAGGAGCCGCAGGGCACCCCGGTGTTCGCGTGGAAGGGCGAGACGCTCGAGGAGTACTGGTGGGCCGCCGAGAAGATGCTCACCTGGCCGGACGCCGACAAGCCGGCGAACATGATCCTCGACGACGGCGGCGACGCCACGATGCTCGTCCTCAAGGGCGCGCAGTTCGAGAAGGCGGGCGTCGTGCCGCCCACCGACGACGATCAGGACTCCGACGAGTACAAGGTGTTCCTCGCCCTGCTGCGTCAGTCCCTCGAAGCGGACAAGACCAAGTGGACGAAGGTCGCGGAGTCGGTCCAGGGCGTCACCGAAGAGACGACGACCGGTGTCCTGCGTCTCTACCAGGTCGCTGCTGCCGGTGAACTCGTCTTCCCGGCGATCAACGTCAACGACTCGGTCACCAAGAGCAAGTTCGACAACAAGTACGGCACCCGCCACTCGCTGCTCGACGGCATCAACCGCGGCACCGACGTGCTGATCGGCGGCAAGGCCGCACTCGTGTGCGGTTACGGCGACGTCGGCAAGGGCTGCGCCGAGGCGCTGCGCGGACAGGGCGCCCGCGTCGCGGTCACCGAGGTCGACCCCATCAACGCCCTCCAGGCACTGATGGACGGCTTCGAGGTGAAGACGGTCGAGCAGGCCATCGGCTGGGCCGACATCATCATCACGTCCACGGGCAACAAGGACATCATCACGTTCGATCACATGAAGCAGATGAAGCACCAGGCCATCCTGGGCAACATCGGTCACTTCGACAACGAGATCGACATGGCCGGCCTCGAGCGGTCCGGTGAGATCACCCGCATCAACATCAAGCCGCAGGTGGACGAGTTCCGGTTCAAGGACGGCCACTCGATCATCGTGCTGTCCGAAGGTCGCCTGCTGAACCTCGGCAACGCGACCGGCCACCCCTCGTTCGTGATGAGCAACAGCTTCTCCAACCAGGTGATCGCCCAGATCGAGCTGTGGACGAAGCCGGAGGAGTACGACAACGAGGTGTACCGCCTCCCGAAGCACCTCGACGAGAAGGTCGCGAAGATCCACGTCGAGGCCCTCGGTGGCACGCTCACCAAACTCACCAAGGAGCAGGCGGAGTACATCGGCGTCGACGTCGAGGGCCCGTTCAAGCCCGAGCACTACCGGTACTAGAGGCCGCGGCGTCCCCCGGTCCGTCGCATGCGGGCCGGGGGATAGCCTTTCTCCCCGTGGGAACACTGATTGCGCTGGAAGGCCTGGACGGCGCGGGCAAGCGAACACTGGTCGGATCCGTCGTGGCTCGCCTCGCCGAGCGGGGTCTGACGGTCGGCACCCTCGACTTTCCGCGGTACGGCAGGTCCGTGCACGCAGATCTGGCGTCCGAGGCGCTCAAGGGCGCGCACGGGGACCTCGCCGAGTCCGTGCACGCGATGGCCGTGATGTTCGCCCTGGACCGGTCCGGCGCCGTCGGCGAGCTGTCCGCACTGCTCGCCGGCCACGACCTGGTGATCCTCGACCGTTACGTGGCGTCCAACGCGGCGTACGGCGCGGCCCGGTTGCACCAGGCGGCGGACGGGGAGTTCGTGGGCTGGGTGGAGAACCTCGAATTCGGGCGGCTGGGGCTGCCCCGACCCGACCTGCAGCTGTATCTGGACGTTCCCGTGGCGCTCGCCGCGGAACGCGCCCGTGGCCGCGAATCGGCGGATGCCGGCCGGTCCCTCGACGCCTACGAACGCGACCGCGGCCTGCAGGAACGCACCGGCGAGGTGTACCGCGAGCTGGCCGTGAAGGACTGGATTTCGCCGTGGTGGGTGCTCACCCCGGACACCGATCCGGTCACGCTCGCCGAAAACCTGGCACTCTTGAGTGACGACACGGCACGGCGTGACGGGAAAGAACACGGCACGCCGTAACGGCGAACGGGCTGTTACGGCCTCCGAAGATGCAACGATAGGGACATGAAGCCAAGGATTCTGGTTGTCGACGACGACACTGCGCTCGCGGAGATGCTCACGATCGTGCTCCGCGGCGAAGGATTCGATCCGTATGTGGTGGGGGACGGGACCCAGGCGCTCACCGCGGTCCGGGAGACACGCCCCGACCTGGTGCTGCTCGACCTGATGCTGCCCGGCATGAACGGCATCGACGTGTGTCGTGTTCTGCGGGCCGATTCCGGTGTTCCCATCGTGATGCTGACCGCGAAGACGGACACCGTCGACGTGGTCCTCGGATTGGAATCCGGCGCGGACGACTACATCATGAAGCCGTTCAAGCCCAAGGAGCTGGTGGCTCGGGTCCGGGCTCGGCTTCGCCGGACCGAGGACGAGCCGGCCGAGTTGCTCAGCATCGCCGACATCGTCATCGACGTTCCCGCCCACAAGGTGAGTAGGGGCGAAGAACTGATCTCCCTCACCCCCCTCGAGTTCGACCTCCTGGTGGCTCTGGCGCGCAAGCCGCGACAGGTGTTCACCCGTGAGGTGCTGCTCGAGCAGGTGTGGGGTTACCGACATGCGGCCGACACCCGACTGGTCAACGTGCACGTGCAGCGTCTGCGTGCCAAGGTCGAGACTGATCCCGAGAATCCCGAAGTGGTTTTGACGGTCAGGGGGGTCGGCTACAAGGCCGGACCGCCGTGACAGGTGTTTCCCGATGGCGGCGTCGTGTCAACCGACGCGTTTCGCCGATCCTTCGGTGGGGTCACTCACTGAGCAATACCCTCGCGCACACGTGGCGTCGTTCGCTGCAGCTGCGAGTCGTCGTCTCGACGTTGACGTTGTCGCTCATCGTCATCGTCGTGCTCGGCGTCGTGCTGACGAGTCAGATCACCGACCGTCTGCTCGAGACCAAGATCAATGCGGCCACCGAGGAGATGGACCGTGCCCGGAGCACGGTGGAGGGGCAGCTGGCAGGCGCGGACGACAGTAGTTCGCCCACCACACAGCTCGACGGCGCCAGGGCCGCCCTGACGAACCGCGAACCCGACGCCGGGCAGGCGTCGGGCTCGGCGGGCACGTTCGACCCGGTGCTGATCGTGCCCGGTGACGGCCCCCGTGCGCCGACGTCGAGTGGTCCGGCGGACCAGATCCCGGAATCGCTGCGGGCGTTCGTCCAGGCAGGTCAGGTGGCATATCAATTCGCCACCGTGAACGATCCGGAAGGCTATTCGGGGCCGGCACTGATCGTCGGGAGCCCGACCGCGTCGGCGATCTCCACACTCGAGCTGTACCTGGTGTTCCCACTGGCCAGTGAGGACCGCAGCCTGTCGCTGGTCCGCGGCACACTGCTGGTGGGTGGCGCCGTGCTCGCCGTGCTGCTCGCGGCCATCGCGCTGCTCGTCGCGAGGCAGGTGGTCCTGCCGATCCGGTCGGCGTCACGGATCGCGGTGCGTTTCGCGGACGGCCGGCTGAAGGAACGCATGCCCGTGCGCGGTGAGGACGACATGGCCCGGCTGGCGATGTCGTTCAACGAGATGGCGGAGAGTCTGTCCAAGCAGATCACCCAGCTCGAGGAGTTCGGAAACCTCCAGAAGCGATTCACCTCCGACGTGAGCCACGAACTGAGGACACCGTTGACGACGGTGCGTATGGCGGCCGACCTCATCCACGACGGCAGCGACGACCTCGACCCCGTGCTGCGGCGGTCCTCGGAGTTGCTGGTGGCGGAACTCGACCGGTTCGAGGGGCTGCTGGCCGACCTCCTCGAGATCAGCAGGCACGACGCCGGCGTCGCGGAACTGGCCGCCGAGCAACTCGACGTCCGGATGTGTGCGCGCGCGGCGATCTCGACCGTCCGTCATCTTGCGCGCGAGAGCGGGACCGAACTGATCGTGGACCTGCCCGATCAGGCGGTGATGGCCGAGGTGGACCCGCGTCGTGTGGAGCGAATCCTGCGGAACCTGCTGGCGAACGCGATCGACCACGGAGAAGGCAAACCGGTGCTGCTGCGCGTGCGCGCCGACGACAGCGCTGCGGCGTTCATCGTGCGCGACCAGGGCGTGGGCCTGCGGCCGGGCGAGGAGAAGCTGGTGTTCAACAGGTTCTGGCGGTCCGATCCGTCGCGCGTGCGACGGTCGGGCGGTACCGGACTCGGACTCGCGATCAGCGTGGAGGACGCGAATCTCCACGACGGCAGGCTCGAGGCGTGGGGTGAACCCGGCCAGGGCGCCTGCTTCCGGTTGACGCTGCCCCGGGTGCGGGGACGCAAAGTCGTGTCGAGCCCGCTGCCTCTGAAACCGGGAACGGCGAAATACGTTCAAGGACAGCCGGTTCCGGGCGACGACACGTTGCCGGTGCGCAACGAGAGCATGGAGGCGGCGGTCGACGAGTCCCACACGGTTCCCCAGAAGCGTGAGCGTGCGCACGTCGGTGACCGGGACGGGGCGCACGTGCCGGAGTCGGACCTGTGACGCCCGGCCGGCGATATGCCCTGCTGTCGCGGTCGGTGTGCGGTGCGATCGTCCTCGCGGTGCTCGTGACCGTCAGCGGGTGCGCGAGTCTCCCGGATTCGTCCACCCCGCAGGCGATCGGCACGATCAACCGTGACTCGCCCGGGTCGAGTGTCGCGGCCCCGGCACCGGGACGCGAACCCGACCTGCTGCTGCGCGACTTCTTCAAGGCCAGCACCGATCCGACCGATCGGCATCTCGCGGCCCGCCAGTTCCTCACCCCCGGTGTGACCGGCAGGTGGGACGACGCGGCCAGCGCAACCATCGTCGACAAGGTCGACGTCCTCCCGGAGACCCGGTCGGCCGACCAGGCGACGTACACGATCCGCGCCAACAAGGTGGGGCAGCTCGAACCCGGTGGGCTGTACGTGGCGGAAGAGGGCAGTTTCGAGACGAAGATCAGTCTCGAGTTGCAGGGCGGTGAATGGCGGATCTCCGAGCTCCCCGCGGGCGTGATTCTCGACCGGGCGCAGTTCCTGAACACCTACCAGCGCAAGTCGCTGTACTTCCTCGACCCGTCCGGGACGACGGTCGTGCCGGACCCGCGCTGGGTGTCGGGCGCCCAGGACCAGATGGCGTCGCAGCTGATCGGTCTGCTGATCGACGGGCCCAAGGCGGCACTGGCCCCGGCCGTGCGCAACGAACTCGGTAACGGGGTCTCGGTGCGCGGCCCGATCACGAAGGCCGACGGCCGCACCGCGCAGGTCGGGGTGGGGCTCGGTGGGATCCGGATCGACTTCGCCGGCGTGCCGCCGATGGATGCGCAGCAGAAGCAGCTGTTCGCGGCGCAGGTGATCTGGACGCTGGCCAATGCGGAGATCTCGGGCCCCTACGTGCTGCTCGCCGACGGCGAGCCGTTCGACGAACGGTTCCCGAACGGGTGGACCACCGCCGACGTCGCGTCCATGAACCCGTTCGCGACATCCAGCGCCACCGTGGGCCTGCACGCGCTGCGTGAAGGGTCGATGGTGAGCGTCACCGAGACCGGGGTCACCCCGGTGCCCGGGTACTTCGGATCGGCCCGCAACATGCGGTCGCTCGCGCTGTCGCAGGACGGAAAATTGGTCGCCGCGGTCGCCGACACCGGGCGTCCCGCGCCGGAACCCGCGAGTTCGCTGATGGTCGGGGCGTACGAGGACGGTGCCGCATCGGTGCTCGAGGGTGGCGCGATCACTCGCCCCACGTGGGCGCCCGACAACTCGGCGATCTGGGCAGCGGTCAACGGCAACACGGTCATTCGGGTGTTGCGCGAGCCCGGCACCGGCCGGACGTCGGTGGTCAACGTCGACGCAGGCGCCGTCACCGCACTGGGCGCCACGATCACCGAGTTGCGCCTGTCCCGCGACGGGGTGCGGGCGGCACTGATCGTCGACGGCAAGGTCTATCTCGCCATCGTCACCCAGATGCCGGGTGGTCAGTACGCGTTGACGAATCCCCGTGCGGTCGCGATCGGACTGGGCAGCCCGGCGCTGTCCCTGGACTGGAGCACGAGCGACACGATCGTCGTCGCGCGTGCGGCGTCGGACATCCCGGTGGTGCAGGTGGCAGTCGACGGGTCGCGGATGGACGCGCTGCCGAGCCGCAACCTGACCGCGCCGGTGGTGGCCGTGGACGCGTCGACGACCACGGAGTTCGTCGCCGACTCCCGGGCGGTGTTCCAGTTGAACAACAACGATCCGGCCGGCGACCGGTACTGGCGGGAGGTTCCCGGGTTGACGGGTGTGAAGGCGATCCCGGTCCTGCCGGGCTGAGACTGTCGGTGCGGGCCCGGATACTGCCCGCATGCGCGCCCTGCCCGGTCTCCGGACCCTGCTCGATCTGATCCTGCCCGCCGAGTGCGGCGGGTGCGGGGTGCCGGGCACCCAGTGGTGCGCCCGCTGCGCCGCGGAGGTGGCCGACGATCCCGTGCTGCTCCGGCCGCGTGTGGATCCCGGCGTCGGGGTGTGGGCGCTCGGGCCGTACACCGGTGCCCGCCGCCGGGCTGTCATCGCCGCGAAGGAGCGGGGGCGGCGCGATCTCGCCGCGCCGCTCGGATCCGCCGTCGCGGGCGCGCTGAGCCGTCTGCAACAGTGGGGTGAACTCGACCCGCCGGACGTCGCTCCGGTGGTTCTCGTGCCGGCTCCGACGCGTCCGCGGGCGGCCCGCGCACGGGGCGGTGACCCCGTCACGCGGATCGCCGTCGCCGCGGTGGGGGACCGGCGCGTGTGCCCTGCGCTCGTGATGCGGCGCGCCGTGCGTGATTCGGTCGGACTGAACGCAGATCAACGTCGAGTAAACCTAGAGGGTGGCGTCCGGTTGACGCGCAGCGGCGCTGCATTCGCGCGATATCTCGAGCCGGAATCATCCTCGCTGCAACGGGTTTCGGTGGTACTACTGGACGACGTGTCGACCACCGGCGCGACCGCGACCGAGTCTGTCCGGGTGCTGTCGCGAGTGGGTATCCGGATCAGCGCGGTGGTCGTCGTGGCGGGTGTTGGATGAAATTCTGCCGAACAGTGGCACTCGCGCGCGTTACGTACTAGCGTCGCGGACACACCCGAAAACACAGGTAGGAGGTGGAACTTCGAACCTGGTGCCGGGCGGACCCCCTTCCGGCATTGCTCAAACTCGCCGCCGCCCATCAAGGGGCGGGGCCGTAATCGGGAGGTACGAGTGACGACCCCTTCGCAAGCCTCGGTTTTCGTCGACGACCGCACCACGGAAGCACAAGAGAAGACGGATACCCCCACCGCCGAGATCGTCGTCAAGGGACGCAACGTCGAGGTACCCGACCACTTCCGCGTGTACGTCTCCGAGAAGCTGTCGCGCCTCGAGCGCTTCGATCCCTCCATTTTCCTGTTCGATGTCGAACTTCAACACGAACCCAATCGACGCCAGAGAAAGAGCTGCCAGCGCGTCGAGATCACTGCCCGAGGCAAGGGGCCGGTAGCCCGAGCCGAGGCATCCGCCGACAGTTTCTATGCAGCATTCGAGTCGGTGACCGCCAAGCTCGAGAGCAGGCTCCGTCGCACCAAGGACCGGAAGAAGGTCCATTACGGGGAAAAGACCCCGGTGTCGGTGGCGGAAGCCACCGCCGCACTCGCCGAGGACGACAGTCTCGGCATCAGTCCCGACATCTCCCTGGACGGTCAGGTGTCGGACGAGCACACACCGGGTCACGTCGTGCGAACCAAGGAACACACGGCCACGCCGATGACCATCGACGACGCTTTGTACGAGATGGAGCTGGTAGGACACGATTTCTTCCTGTTCCACGACAAGGAGACGGACAAGGCGTCCGTCGTCTACCGGCGGCACGCGTTCGACTACGGATTGATCCGTCTGGCGTGACGTACTCCCGTTCCGTCTGACGATCCGAGCGGTCGGTCTACTCGTCCGATCGCGGAAGCGCCTACCATGGAATCCGGCCGGGGTTCTCGGACCTCCGGCCGGATTTTGTGTGTCACCCATCCACTGCCGAAGATTGAGGACGAACAAGACTGTGCCGTCGCTGTCGCTATCGAAGCTGCTCCGTGTTGGTGAAGGTCGCATGGTCAAGCGGCTCAAGCACATCGCCGACCACGTTTCCTCGCTGTCGCCCGAGGTCGAAGACCTGACCGACGAGCAACTCCGCGCGAAGACCGAGGAGTTCCGCGCCCGCTACCGTGACGGCGAGACGCTCGACGAACTGCTGCCCGAGGCGTTCGCCGTCGCCCGCGAGGCGTCCTGGCGGGTCATCGACCAGCGGCACTTCCACGTGCAGATCATGGGCGGCGCCGCCCTCCACTTCGGCAACATCGCCGAGATGAAGACCGGTGAGGGCAAGACCCTGACCTGCGTGCTGCCCGCGTACCTCAACGCGATCGCCGGGGACGGCGTGCACGTCGTCACGGTCAACGACTACCTCGCCAAGCGCGACTCCGAGTGGATGGGCCGCGTCCACCGCTTTCTCGGACTCGACACCAGCGTGATCCTGTCCGGCATGTCGCCCGCCGAGCGTCGCGCGGCCTATGCGGCGGACATCACATACGGCACCAACAACGAGTTCGGGTTCGACTACCTGCGCGACAACATGACGCACTCCCTGGACGATCTCGTCCAGCGCGGTCACAGCTTCGCCGTCGTCGACGAGGTCGACTCCATCCTCATCGACGAGGCCAGGACCCCCCTCATCATCTCCGGTCCGGCCGACGCGTCGAGCAAGTGGTACGCGGAGTTCGCCCGCATCGCGCCGCTGCTCAAGCGTGACGTGCACTACGAGGTCGACATCCGCAAGCGCACCATCGGGGTCCACGAGGCCGGCGTCGAACTCGTCGAGGACCAGCTCGGCATCGACAACCTGTACGAGGCCGCCAACTCGCCGCTCGTGAGCTACCTGAACAACGCCATCAAGGCCAAAGAGCTGTACACGAAGGACAAGGACTACATCGTCCGTGACGGCGAGGTGATCATCGTCGACGAGTTCACCGGCCGCGTCCTCGTCGGCCGCCGGTACAACGAGGGCATGCACCAGGCGATCGAGGCCAAGGAGAAGGTCGAGATCAAGGCCGAGAACCAGACCCTCGCCACGATCACGCTGCAGAACTACTTCCGCCTGTACGACAAGCTGTCGGGCATGACGGGTACGGCCGAGACCGAGGCCGCCGAGCTGCACCAGATCTACAACCTCGGCGTCATCCCGATCCCCACCAACCGGCCGATGGTCCGCGTCGACAACGGCGACCTGATCTACAAGACCGAGGAAGCCAAGTTCGACGCCGTCGTCGACGACGTGGTGGAGCGGCACGAGAAGGGCCAGCCGGTCCTCATCGGTACGACCAGCGTCGAGCGGTCCGAGTACCTGTCGAAGCAGTTCACCAAGCGCGGCGTGGCGCACAACGTGCTGAACGCGAAGTTCCACGAGCAGGAAGCCCAGATCATCGCCGAGGCCGGCCGGTCGGGAGCGGTCACCGTAGCAACCAACATGGCCGGTCGTGGTACCGACGTCGTGCTCGGCGGCAACCCCGACATCATCGCGGACATCGCGCTTCGCAAGCAGGGCCTCGACCCCGTCCACACCCCCGACGACTACGAGGCGGCCTGGGACGACGTCCTCGACCAGGTCAAGGCCGAGGTGAAGGCCGACGCCGACAAGGTGCGCGAGGCCGGCGGGCTGTACGTCCTCGGCACCGAGCGGCACGAGTCCCGGCGAATCGACAACCAGTTGCGCGGCCGGTCCGGCCGTCAGGGCGATCCCGGTGAATCGCGGTTCTACCTGTCCCTCGGCGACGAGTTGATGCGACGGTTCAACGGTGCGGCGCTCGAGTCGATCATGACCCGGCTCAACCTGCCCGACGACGTTCCCATCGAGGCGAAGATGGTCTCGAAGGCCATCAAGAGCGCTCAGACGCAGGTCGAGCAGCAGAACTTCGAGATCCGCAAGAACGTCCTCAAGTACGACGAGGTGATGAACCAGCAGCGCACGGTCATCTACAACGAGCGCCGTCAGATCCTCGAAGGCAAGGACATGGAGGGCCAGGTCGAGAAGATGATCACCGACGTGGTCACCGCCTACGTCGACGGCGCCACCGCGGAGGGTTACGTCGAGGACTGGGATCTCGAGCAACTGTGGACGGCCCTCAAGACGCTGTACCCGATCGGCGTCGACTACAAGGAACTGGTCGGCGACGGCGACGACGAGACGAAGGACATCACCGCCGACGAGTTGCGCGAGACCCTGCTGAAGGATGCGCACGACGCCTACACACGGCGTGAGGCCGAGATCGACGGCGTCGCCGGTGAGGGATCGATGCGCGAACTCGAGCGCCGGGTCCTGCTGAGCGTCCTCGACCGGAAGTGGCGTGAGCATCTTTACGAGATGGACTACCTCAAGGAGGGCATCGGCCTGCGGGCGATGGCTCAGCGTGATCCGCTCGTCGAGTACCAGCGCGAAGGTTTCGACATGTTCGGCGGGATGCTCGAGGGCCTGAAGGAGGAGTCGGTCGGATTCCTGTTCAACCTTCAGGTCGAGGCGGCCGCCCCGCAGGCGGCGCAGGCCCCGGGTGTCAGCGTCACTGCGGCTTCCGCTGCGGCGACGGCGTCGGCCGCACCCGCTCCGGCGGCGCCTCGACCGCTACCCACCCAGGAGGCCGCGCAGCAGGCGCAGGGCACGGCGGCACCGTCCGCCCTCCGCGCGAAGGGACTGGACGACGGGGAGCCCCGCGGGCTCACGTACTCCGGGCCTGCCGAGGACGGCAATGCCCACCTCAGCCGCCGCGGAGCGGCCGAATCGGACGACGCCGCCGACGCCGGAACCCGTCGTCAGCGGCGGGAGGCCGCGCGGTCGCAGTCGAAGGGCAAGAAGGCCCCGCGCACCAAGCGCAAGCGCTGACCACAGGCGAGCCGATCAGCCGATCACCAGCGAGGTGACGGTCCAGCCCGTGTCGGACTGTTGTTCGACACGGGCTGCGATCACGAAGACCCGTGGTCCCCGGCCGTAGGTGCCGAAGGCCTCGAACACACAGGGCTCCACCGCGCGCAGATGCACGCGGACGAGTGTCGCGACACCGAGTCGCCGGGCAGGTGATTCCGCGAGCGCGAACGTGCGCACCACGTCGACGAGTGACGGCGTCACCATCGGCCGCAGTTGCCGGACGTTGCGTCGCCGATCCAGCACTTCGAGGACGAGCCGGAACGCCTGCTCCGTGAACCGCTGAACGTCCGGCGACGGAATCGGCAGAGTTCCCGGGTGCGTCGCGGCGCCGCGCGGCGACGCACCCGAGTGGGGCGACGACCGGTGCCTGGCGTGCCCGCGAGTATGCAGCGCACCCGGCGGCTCCGAATGCCCCGGCAGGATCGGCGCGGCGTCGTCGCCGACCGCCGGCTCGAAGCGTGGCACCCGTGACAGGAACGTGTAGGACTCACTCATTTCTTACCCCCCGGTTTCGGCATGAGACGGCCGTCGTAGCGGTCATGATCGCACGGATCCCGGACTCGTGTCGCTGAACCGCGGAGCGGACTCGTGTCGCCGAACCGCGGAGCGGCCCATAGGGTGGGGACGTGCGGGGATTGATATTGGACTTCGGCGGCGTTCTCGCGGGTCCCGGTTCGGACATGGACGGCCTGTCGTCCGTCCTCGCCGGTGCCCGGACCCGTGGTGTGCGGACCGCGATCCTCAGCAACGATCCCGGCGGTCCCGGCGCGCAGTGGTTGCGGGAACTCGGCGACGGCCGGCTGGTGGATCAGGTCGTGCTGTCCGGGGATGTCGGTGTCGCCAAACCTGATCCGCGGATCTATCGGCTGACGGCCGAATCGCTCGGTCTGGATCCGGGCGACTGTATCTTCGTCGACGACCTGCCGGTCAACGTGCGGGGCGCGGTGGCCGTCGGGATGGTGGGTATCCACCACGTCGACGGCGCGGCCACGGCGGACGAGATAGCGATACTTCTCGAGGTGGATCGAGACGGGATGCAAGGGGAACAGGCGCCGACATGGTGACGAGACTGACTACGCAGGATGCATCGTTCTACTTTCTCGAGGCGAGCAGTACGCCGATGCACGTGGGATCGCTGGCGATCTTCCGGAAGCCGCGAAACGGGTTGTCCTACGAGGAATTACTGAGCCTCGTCGAGGAGCGGTTGAGCCTGGTGCCCCGCTACCGGCAGAAGGTGCGGGAGGTGGCCCTGGGACTGTCGCGTCCGGTGTGGGTGGACGATCAGGACTTCGATATCGAGTACCACGTCCGGCGGTCGGCGCTGCCGAAGCCCGGATCGGACGCCCAGTTGCACGACCTGGTCGCACGGCTCACGTCCCGGCCCCTCGACAACACGCGTCCCCTGTGGGAGATGTACCTGGTGGAGGGGTTGTCGAACAACCGCTTCGCCATCTTCACGAAGTCGCATTCCTCGCTGGTCGACGGCGAGACGGCGCTCGAGATCGGTCAGGTGATCCTGGACCCGGCGAAGACCCGGCGGCCGATGGCGGAGGAACTGTGGATGCCGAGCCCCGCCCCCAGTGAGTCCACTCTCATCGCGGGGGCGCTGGCGGAGATGGTGTCGAGGCCGGGGGAGGGTCTGGCGGCGCTGCGGATGACGTTGGGTGACATGGCGTCTGCGCTCGGTGAGACCGTGCGGACCGTCGGCAAGCTCGCCGCCGTGGTCCGCACCGCGACACAGGTGGCGCCGTCGAGTCCACTGAATGCGACGATCTCCCGCAACCGGCGCTTCGCGGTGGTCAAGACCGAATTGGGCGACTACCGGAAGATCCGCGCACAGTACGGGTGCGAGGTCAACGACGTCATCCTCGCCGTAGTGTCGGGTGCGATGCGGTACTGGCTGCTGTCCCGCGGCGAACCGGTGGCCGAGTCGACCACGGTCCGGGCCATGGTCCCGATGTCCGTGTACGCGACGGACCCCGAGGCCGACGACGAGGCGTCCCGCCGCGGCGAGTGGGCGGACCCGCGGAGCATGGTGTCGTCCTTCCTCATCGACCTGCCGGTCGGGGAACCGAACGCGGTGGTGCGGCTGTCGCACGTGGCGCACGCCATGGAGGCACACGCGAAGCAGAGTCAGCGGGTCACCGCGGAGACCCTGGTGCGGTTGTCGGGGTTCGCGCCCGCCACGCTGCACGCGATGAGTGCCCGTGTCGCGAGCAGCTTCTCGCAGCGCATGTTCAACCTGATGATCACCAATGCGCCGGGTCCGCAGATGCCGCTGTACGTGGGTGGAGCGCGGATGCTGGAGATGTATCCGGTGTCGCCCCTGCTGAAAAACCAGACTTTGAGCATCGGCCTCACGTCCTACGACGGCAACGTCTACTACGGTTTGAATGCAGACCGTGACGCCATGGCCGACGTGGACGTGGTGGCGGCGCTGCTGTACGAATCTCTCGAGGAGTTGTTGGATGCCAGCCGGTGAGAAGTCCGCGGTGCGAATGACGGGTGACGCATGACGAGGGTGTACGTTCCCGCGACGATCGAGATCCTCCAGCGGCTCGTCGCCGACCAGGAGTTCGATCCGATGAGCCGTACCGCCTTCGCCGTCACCGCCACGCTCCGCGAGGCGTACTCGTCGGGCGACGACGACGAACTGGCCGAGGTCGCGATGGCCGAGGCCGCCCGGGCTTCGCTGCGTCTGATCGCGGGCCGGGTGGGGGAGAGCGGGACAGACGGGGTCCGCTTCCGCCGTGCCGTGGTTGCCGCGGACATCGACGACGTGACACCCCGTCCGGATCTCGACGACGCCGTGGTCCGGTTGCCCGGTCCGGTGACGATCGGCCGGGTCGCGTCGGTGCACGTGGACCTCGCGGAGGCGGAGCCCGACATCGAGCGGGCCGTGTCCGCGATCGACGAAGCGGATCTCGGGGATCCGGACGCCGAGTTCGTTCTCGGTGACGCCGAGGATCACGTACTGGCGTGGTACGCCACCCAGGAGCTTCCGTTCCTGCTCGAACTGCTCTGACCGGTACGTCCTCTTACCTTGGGGTAACCTACGGTACCGTAACTTAAAAACCTACGGTAGCGTAGGTGGTGACGGAAAAGGTGGAGGTCGGATGGGTCTGAAGGATTGGATCGAGGCGCCCGCAGCAGCGGTCGTGCCCGCCAAGCGGTCCAAGCTCAATTGGTTGCGCGGTGCGGCGGCACGTCTGACGACGCCGTTGCTCCCCGACGACTACCTGCACCTGGCCAACCCGCTGTGGTCGGCCCGCGAACTGCGCGGACAGATCGTGGAGGTGCGCGCGGAGACGGCGGACTCCGCCACGATCGTCATCAAGCCGGGCTGGGGATTCGATTTCGACTACGAGCCCGGCCAGTACATCGGCATCGGCCTGCACATCGACGGACGCTGGCACTGGCGTTCGTACTCCCTCACCTCGCCCCCGAACTGGGACGACAAGCTCATCTCCATCGCCGTCAAGGCGATGCCCGAGGGATTCCTGTCCAGTCACCTCGTCAACGGTGTGCCGTCGGGAACGATCGTCCGGCTCGCGACGCCCACGGGCAACTTCGCGCTGCCCGACCCGCCGCCGCAGCGCATCCTGTTCCTCACCGCGGGCAGCGGCATCACGCCGGTCATGGCGATGCTCCGCACGATGAACCGGCGCGGCCAGCTTCCCGACGTCTTCCACGTCCACTCCGCCCCGACCGACGCCGACGTGATGTTCGCCGACGAACTCACCCAGCTCCACGACGAGCACGACGACTTCCGGTGCAAGATCCAGCTCACCCGCAGCCAGGGCAAGTTCGCGTTGTCCTCGCTCGACGAGGTGTGCCCGGACTGGCGCGAACGGCAGACGTGGGCCTGTGGGCCGCTGCCGATGCTCGACGAGATCGAGACGCTGTGGCGCGACGAGAACATCGAGGACAAGCTGCACCTCGAGCGTTTCGCCGTCTCCCGCGCGGACACGTCCGGCGAGGGTGGGACGGTGACGTTCGCCAAGGCCGACAAGACCGTCACGATCGACGGTGCCACCACTCTCCTCGAGGCCGGTGAGAAGGTCGGTGCACTGATGCCGTTCGGCTGCCGGATGGGGATCTGCCAGACCTGTGTCGTTCCGATTCTCGCCGGGCACGCCATCGACCTGAGGTCCGGCAAGCAGCACGCCGAAGGTGACCGAGTCCAGACTTGTATCTCGGCGGCGGCAGGGGACTGCACGCTCGACGCGTGAGCGTTGAGCGTGTTGTTCACCTGACTCCGCTATTCTCGGACTCTCACCAGACGGAGGAGCACGGTGGCGATCACCGACATCAAAGAGTTCGCGCATCTGACCGAAGCGGACATCGAATCGCTCGGACGTGAGTTGGATGCGATCCGGCTCGACGTGGAGGATTCGCGCGGCGTCCGCGACGCCCGATACATCCGCCGGGCCATCAGGGCGCAACGACTGCTGGAACTCGGTGGCCGGCTCGCGCTGTTCGGCAGCCGATACCGGCCGGCCTGGCTCGCGGGCACCGCGATGCTTTCCCTCTCGAAAATCATCGAGAACATGGAACTCGGCCACAACGTGATGCACGGCCAGTGGGACTGGATGAACGATCCGGAGATCCACTCGATGTCGTGGGAGTGGGATCAGACGGGCCCCTCGGAGCATTGGAAGCGGGCCCACAACTACTCCCACCACACGTTCACCAACATCGTGGGAATGGATTCCGACGTCGGTTTCGGCATCCTCCGGATGACCCGCGACGAGGAGTGGCGGCCGATCAATCTGCTGCAGCCGTTCGCCAACATCGTCCTGGCCGCCACGTTCGAGTGGGGGATCGCGCTCCACGACCTCACGTTCGCGGCCGAGTTGGAGGGCGCCGAGAAGGGGCAGCTCAACTCGCAGGCCAACAAGGATTTTGCCCGCAAGATCTTCCGTCAGGTCGGCAAGGACTTCCTCCTGTTCCCGGTGCTCGCGGGGCCGGCGTGGAAGTCGACGCTGACGGCGAACACGACCGCCAACCTCGTGCGGAACCTGTGGGCGTACGTGGTGATCTTCTGCGGGCACTTCCCGGACGGCGCCGAAAAGTTCACCGTCGACGAATACGAGAACGAGACCCGGCACGAGTGGTACCTCCGGCAGATGCTCGGCAGCGCCAACTTCGACTCCGGCAAGATCATGGGTTTCATGAGCGGAAATCTCAGCTACCAGATCGAGCATCATCTGTTCCCCGATCTGCCGAGCAACCGGTACCCGGAGATCGCCGTGAAGGTGCGGGCGCTGTGCGAGAAGTACGACCTCCCGTACACCACGGGGTCGCTCGCCAAGCAGTACCTGCTGGCACTGCGCACGATCCACAAACTCGCCCTTCCCGACCGCTTCCTGCTTGCGACGGCGGACGACGCCCCCGAGACGTCCTCGGAGCAGAAGTTCCGCGATGCCCGTGACGCGGGTGCCGCGATGGTCGAGACGCTGCGCACCGATCCCGTCACGGGACAGCGCCGGGGTCTGCTGTCGGCGCTGCGCGCCCACGCGGAGGCCAAGATCCCGCGCCGTCGTCGGTGATTTCACTCACACCTACAATCAAGTAACCTACGGTGCCGTAACTTACGGTACGGTAGGTCATGTCAGCGCCTATCCGGTGTGAACTGTCGACCCAGCCAGGAGGAGGTCCCCCATGGCGATTGCAGATGTCAAGGAATACGCACATCTCACCGAAGCCGATGTCGAGGCGCTCGGGCGCGAGTTGGATGCGATCCGCCGCGATATCGAAGAATCTCGCGGGGAGCGCGACGCGCGCTACGTGCGGAACACCATCAGACTGCAGCGTGGACTCGAGATCAGTGGCCGCGCAATGCTGTTCGCGAGCAAGCGGCGTCCCGCCTGGCTGGCGGGCACGGCCCTGCTCTCCCTCTCGAAGATCATCGAGAACATGGAACTCGGCCACAACGTCATGCACGGCCAGTGGGACTGGATGAACGATCCCGAGATCCACTCCACCTCGTGGGAGTGGGACGTGACGGGACCGTCCGCTCATTGGAAGCAGACGCACAACTACATCCACCACAAGTACACCAACGTCCTCGGTATGGACGACGACGTGGGATACGGCCTGCTGCGCGTCACGCGTGACCAGCGGTGGAAGCCGTTCAATACCGGCAATCTCCTCTACAACACCCTGCTCGCGCTGTTCTTCGAGTACGGCATCGCGGCGCAGCATCTCGAACTCGGCAAGGTCGCCAAGGGGCGCGTGCCGAGCGAGGAGACCCAGCGCAAGCTCCGCGAGGTCGGCGAGAAGGTCGGCAAGCAGATCCTCAAGGACTACGTGATCCACCCCGCGGTCACCGGTCCTGCGTGGAAGAGCACGCTCACCGCCAACATCGCCGCGAACATGATCCGCAACGTGTGGACCAACGCGATCATCTTCTGTGGGCACTTTCCGGACGGCGCCGAGAAGTTCACCAAGGCCGATATCGACAAGGAAACGCCCGCGCAGTGGTACCTCCGGCAGATGCTCGGTAGCGCGAACATCGACGGCGGCAAGCTGATGGACTTCATGTCCGGCAACCTGAGCTACCAGATCGAGCACCACCTGTTCCCCGACCTGCCGAGCAACCGCTACGCGGAGATCGCCGTACGGGTGCGGGAGTTGTGCGAGAAGTACGACCTGCCGTACACCTCCGGGCCGTTCCTGGTGCAGTACGCGAAGTCGTGGCGCACCATCGCCAAGCTGTCGTTGCCGAACAAGTACCTCAAGGCGACCGCGGACGACGCGCCGGAGACGGCGTCGGAGCGCAAGTTCGGTGGAAACACCACGGCGACAATCGATCCCGTGACCGGTCGCCGTCAGGGGCTGAGTTCCGCGATCAAGCGCACCCGCAAGCGTCGCGGTCTGCGCGCGCTGCTTTCCCGCTAGGCAACTCCGCTAGACAGTTCCGCCACGGCGCGGTTCGTCCCTCACCAGGCCTCGTTTGACGCGATGGCCGTGAGGAGGTGACGGACCGCGTCGACGCGTTTGGCGGCCTTGCCCTCGAGGTGGTCGAGCGCGCATTCCGGGTCCGCGGGCGGGCCGAGATGGGTACAGCCTCGCGGGCAGTCCTCGATGGCCGCGGCCAGATCGGAGAACGCGGCCACCACGTTCTCCGGGGAGATGTGGGCCAGCCCGAACGACCGGATGCCCGGGGTGTCGATCACCCAGCCGCCCGACGGGAGCGGCAGCGCGACCGACTGCGTGGACGTGTGCCTGCCCTTGCCCACGCCGGAGACCACGCCGACGGCACGGTCGGCGTCGGGGACGAGGCGGTTGACGAGAGTCGACTTCCCGACCCCCGAATGCCCGATCAGCGCGGTGAGCCTGCCGGACAGCATCGACAGGACCTCGTCGACCGGATCGTCGCGGCCCGCCACGACCACGGGGACGTCGAGGTCGGCGAACGTGCTCGCGAACTCCTCGGGCGGCTCGAGGTCGCTCTTCGTCAGGCACACGACGGGGCTCAGCCCGCCCGCGTATGCGGCGACGAGCGCGCGTTCGACGAATCCCGTCCGCGGCGGCGGATCGGCGAGCGCCACGACGATCAGCAACTGCTGCGCGTTGGCCACCACGATCCGCTCGTACGGGTCGGTGTCGTCGGCGGTGCGCCGCAGCACCGTGGCGCGCTCGGCCACCCGCACGATCCGCGCGAGGGTGTCGGGTTTGCCGGACAGGTCTCCGACGACGCTCACCTCGTCGCCCACCACGATGGGGGTGCGGCCCAGTTCGCGGGCGCGCATGGTCACGAGGGGACGCTCGGGGTCGCCGCCGAGAACGCAACCCCACCGGCCCCGGTCGACGGCGACGACCATCGCGGACTCCGCGGCGAGGTGCTCCGGCCGGGTTTTCGTGCGCGGGCGCGTTCCTCGGCCCGGGCGCACCCGGACGTCGGACTCGTCGTACTGCCTGCGACTCAGAAGCTCGCCTTCCGACCGGTGCCCGCGGCCGCGGACAGCATTGTGGCCCACAGGTTCTCGAAACCGGGCAGTGTCTTCGCCGTGGTGCCGATGTCCTCGATCTCGATGCCGTCGACCCGCAGGCCGACGATGGCTCCCGCCGTCGCCATCCGGTGGTCGGCGTAGGACCGCCAGGTCCCGCCGTGCAGGTCGGCGGGCACGATGGTGAGGCCATCCTCGGTCTCGGTGACGTTTCCGCCCAGCGAATTGATCTCGTGTGCGAGCGCGGCCAGCCGGTCGGTCTCGTGTCCGCGCAGATGCGCGATGCCGCGCAGGTGGGACGGGCCGTCCGCGAGCGCGGCGAGCGCCGCGACGGTCGGGGTGAGTTCGCCGACGTCGTGCAGGTCGATGTCGATGCCGGTCAGCTGTTGAGGGCCGCGGACGGTGAGGTTTGCCCCGTCCCGTCGGACGTCGGCGCCCATCGCGAGCAGGATCTCGCGGATCGCGTCGCCGGGCTGTGTCGTCTCGGCCGGCCACAGCGGAACGGTCACCTCACCGCCGGTGACGGCGGCGGCGGCGAGGAAGGCGGTGGCATTCGACAGGTCGGGCTCGATCACCCGGTCGACGGCCCGCACCGGACCGGGGCTCACCCGCCACGTGTCGGCCTCCCCGCCCGTCGCCGGGGTGGAGACCTCGACACCCGACTCGCGCAGCATCTCCACCGTCATGTCGATGTGCGGCATCGACGGGACCGTCTTGCCGTCGTGATGGACCGTGACGCCCTCGTCGAAGGCGGCCGCCGACAGCAGCAGCCCGGACACGAACTGCGAAGAACCGGACGCGTCGATCGTGACCCGGCCCCCGTGCAGCGAACCCGCGCCGCGGACCGTGAACGGCAGGGAGTCGCCGTCGATGTCCGCGCCGAGACCGCGCAGCGCGTTCAGGATCGTGTCGAGGGGGCGGGTGCGCGCCTGCTCGTCGCCGTCGAATTGGACCGTGCCGTCGGCGAGCGCGGCGACCGGCGGAAGGAACCGCATGACGGTGCCTGCCAGGCCGCAGTCGACCGCACCGCCCCGGAGGGGGCCGGGGGTGACCCGCAGCGTCGTGTCGTCGCCGGCCGTCTCGATGCGGATTCCCAGCGTCCGGAGTGCGTCGATCATGAGGTCGGTGTCCCGGCTGCGCAGTGCCCCGGTGAGGGTGGACGGACCGTCCGCGAGTGCGGCGAGGATCAGCGCGCGATTGGTGATCGACTTCGATCCGGGGAGGGCGACCGTCGCGACGACGGGCGCTTCGGCACGGGGGGCGTTCCACAGGCTCAGGCTCACGGTCTCCATCTTCGCCTATCGGGCGGGTGACCGGGCGGGGTGGGCGGCGTGTCGCAGGTGTCGGTGGTTCGTGCCACTCTGGTGGACATGTGCGGCAGGTATGCGACCACGGCGAATCCGGCGACACTCGCGGCCGACCTCGACGCGATCAACGAGGCGGGCGAGGAGGAGAGTCCGCCCGACTTCAACGTGGCGCCCACCACGCAGGTCCTCACGGTGGTCGACCGGCACGACGCCCGTCGGATCCGGCGGATGCGGTGGGGTCTCGTGCCGTCCTGGACGAAGGAACTCGGCAAGGGCCCGGTGCTGTTCAACGCCCGGGCGGATTCGGTCGACAACAAACCCGCGTTCCGGACCTCCTTCAAGTACAAGCGCTGCCTCGTGCCGATGGACGGCTGGTACGAGTGGCAGACCGAGACCGAGCCGTCGGCCGCCGGGAAAAAGTCGGGCAAGGCGAAGAAGATTCCGTACTACATGTCCCCGGAGGACGGCTCACGCCTGTACATGGCCGGGCTGTGGTCAGTCTGGCACGACCCCGCGGTCGAGGAGTCGCCGCCCGTCCTGAGCTGCAGCATCATCACGGTCGACTCCGCCGCCCAGCTCGAGAACGTGCACGACCGGATGCCGCTCGTGATGCCCCGCGACCGCTGGGCCGCGTGGCTCGATCCCGAGCACCCCGCATCGACGGACCTGCTCGAGGTGTCACCCGACACCATCGCCGACATCACCGTCCGGCGGGTGTCCACGCTGGTGAACAGTGTGAAGAACAACGGACCGGAACTCCTCGACCCCGACGCGGCCGGTCGTGACGATGCGCAGGTGGGGGAGCAGATCAGCCTGCTGTGACCGCCGCGGTGACGGCTCCGCTGAGCCGCACCAGATCGGCGGGCGCGATTTCGATCTCGAGTCCGCGCCTTCCCGCGCTGCACAGCACCCTGTCCCAGTCGAGCGCCGACGCGTCGACGACGGTCGGAAGTGCCTTCCGCTGCCCGAGCGGGGAGATGCCGCCGAACACGTACCCGGTGGAGCGCTCGGCCTCGGTGCGGTCCGCCATCACGGCCTTGCCCGCGCCCAGCGCCGCGGCCGCCGCCTTCAGTGACAGTTTCTCCGGGACCGGCAGGACCGCCACCGCCAGCTTGCCCGTGTCGAGTTTGATCACGAGCGTCTTGAACACCTGATGGGCGGTGACGCCGACCGTCTCGCCCAGCGCGTCGACCGCCTCCGAACCGTACGACTCCGCCCGCTCGTCGTGCGCGTAGCTGTGCACGGTGTGGTCTATACGCTGTGTGACGAGCAACTTCGTCGCGGGAGTGGCAGTTCCGGCCATGGACGAACACTCTGCCACGCGGTGCGGGAACACCGCGGACGGGAGCCGTGTTGGTACCTGCAGAAGACCCGTGCATCGAAGGGAGTGGTCCGTATCGTGATGTCCTCGGTAATCGAGCCCACGTCGCGTCTGCAGTTGGCGGTAACGTTGACGCCCACGGCGACCGAAGGGATCAGCGTGCAGGAACATGACCGTCCGACGGCAGAGAAGGCCGAGCCACAGGACGAGTTGATCGCGCGTTTCGAAAGGGATGCGCTCCCACTTCTGGATCAGCTGTACGGTGCTGCTCTGAGGATGACCCGGAACCCGGCCGATGCCGAGGACCTCGTGCAGGAAACGTATGTGAAGGCCTACACGGCGTTCCGTTCGTTCCGCGAGGGCACCAACCTCAAGGCGTGGCTGTACCGGATTCTCACGAACACGTACATCAACTCGTACCGCAAGAAGCAGCGGCAGCCCGCGCAGTACCCGACCGACGAGATCACCGACTGGCAGCTCGCGGCGACGGCGGAGCATTCGTCGACCGGGCTGCGGTCCGCCGAGGTCGAGGCACTGGACGCGCTCCCCGACGACGACATCAAGGAAGCCCTCCAGGCCCTGCCCGAGGAGTTCCGGATGGCCGTCTACTACGCCGATGTCGAGGGCTTTCCCTACAAGGAGATCGCCGAGATCATGGGCACCCCGATCGGGACCGTGATGTCGCGGCTGCACCGCGGGCGCAAGCAGCTGCGGGGTCTGCTCGCCGATGTCGCACGCGAACGAGGATTCAACCGCGGCACCGACGAGGTGGCCGGCGACAGTGTAGTGAGCGCGGAGCAGGAGGTTTCTCGGTGAGCGAGCAGGACGAATTCGAGCAGCTCGACTGCTCCGCCGTCATCGCGGACGTCTGGCTGATGTTGGACAGCGAATGCGACGAGGCCTCGCGGGCGCGGCTGCAGCGGCATCTCGACGAGTGCGGGTCGTGCCTCGAGGCGTACGGGATCGAGGAGAAGGTCAAGAGCCTCGTGAACCGCAAGTGCGGCGGTGAGCACGCACCGGAAAGTCTGCGTCAGAGGCTCTCCATCGAGTTGCGGCGGACGATCCTCATCACGAATACCGAACCCGAGTCGTAACCCGTCAGAACAGCAATCAGGGGCCGGAAAGCATCGATGCTTTCCGGCCCCTGGTGCGTTCTACGGCGCGTCAGGCGTTGGGACGCTTGCCGTGGTTTGCGGCGTTGCCCTTGCGACTGCGCTTCTTACGACCACGCTTACCCATGAGTAGATCTCCCTTCTTTTCACCACAGTCTTCCACGTGTGGTTGGGTGTCCTTGCAACAGGGCTTTCTCGACACCCGGGAGTGAAGGATCACAATGGCAGAAGACGTGCGCGCCGAAATGGTTTCGACGGTGTATCAGGTTGTGGTGAGCGCCGGTGACGAGGTGAAGGAAGGCGACACCCTCGTCATCCTCGAGTCGATGAAGATGGAGATTCCCGTCATCGCCGAAGAGCCCGGCACGGTCACCTCCGTGGACGTCAAGGTCGGCGACGTGATCCAACAGGGCGACCTGATCGCGGTCATCTCCTGAGCTGACTGACACACCCCACGATGTCGACCCTGAGCGATCTGCTCGCCGAACACACCGACCTGCCCGGCGAGGCCGTCGACCACCTCCAGCGCGTCGTCGGCGAATGGCAGTTGCTCGCCGACCTCTCCTTCGCGGACGTCCTGCTGTGGGTCGGAGCGGACTCCGCGGCCACCAACCCGACCGGCACCGTGATCTGCGTCGCGCACTGCAGGCCCACCACCGCGTCGACCGCGTTCCCGGAGGACGTCGTCGGGACCGTCGTGTCGGAGTCGGAACACCCGCAGGTACTGCAGGCGCTGCTCGAGGGCAACGTCGTGCGCCCCGAGGACGGCGGCGGGCACGCGGGTCTGCCGCCGCGCGGCGACGCGGTCCCGGTGCGGTGGAACGGCGAGGTGATCGCCGTCCTGAGCCGGGACACCAACCTGTCGCACCAGCGGGCGCAGAGTCCTCTCGAGGTCGCGTATCTGGACTGCGCCGAGGACCTGTGCCAGATGATCAGCGACGGCACGTTCCCGATCCGGGAGGCCCGCTCGGACACCAACTCGAGCCCCCGCGCCGGCGACGGCTTCATCCGCCTGGACACCGACGGCAGCGTCGTCTACGCGAGTCCCAACGCGCTGTCGGCGTACCACCGGATGGGCCTGAGCTCGGACCTGATCGGCCAGAACCTCGCCGCCACCACGCGATCTCTCGTGACGGATCCGTTCGAGTCGCAGGAGGTCGCCGGGTACATCCGCGACACGATCGCCGACAAGCCGGGCCGCCGGATGGAGATCGAGGCCAGGGGAGCGACCGTCCTGCTGCGGGCCCTGGTACTCAAACCCGGCGGGAAGCGGGTCGGCGCCGCCGTCGTCGTGCGGGACGTCACGGAGGTGAAGAGGCGGGATCGCGCCCTGCTCAGCAAGGATGCAACGATCCGCGAGATCCACCACCGGGTGAAGAACAATCTGCAAACGGTGGCGGCGCTGCTGCGGCTGCAGGCCCGCCGCACCAACAACGAGGAGGCCCGTCAGGCGCTCAGCGAATCGGTGCGACGTGTCACGTCGATCGCCCTGGTGCACGACACGCTGTCGATGTCGGTGGACGAAGAGGTGAACCTCGACGAGGTCGTCGACCGGCTCGTGCCGATCCTGTCCGACGTGGCGACGGTGAGCACGCCGATCAAGGTCCGCCGGGAAGGCAGCTTCGGGGTGTTCTCCGCGGAGCGGGCCACCCCGCTGGTGATGGTGCTGACCGAACTCGTGCAGAACGCGATCGAGCACGCCTTCGAACCGGGCGCCGCGGGCACGGTCACCATGAGGGCGGAGCGGTCGGCGCGCTGGCTGGACGTCGTGATCCACGACAACGGCAGGGGATTGCCGCCCGGTTTCAGTCTCGAGCGGTCCGACCGGCTCGGCCTGCAGATCGTCCGGACCCTGGTGGCCGCCGAACTGAACGGTTCGCTGGGACTGCACCCGGGCGCGGAGGGGGGAACGGATGCCGTGTTACGCGTACCGCTGGGCCGTCGTGGACCGCGGTACTGACCGGCGGGCAAGCAAAAGGCCCGGCACCATGTGGTGCCGGGCCCGTCTCCTTCTGAAGTATCAGACGGTGGTGCGGGCACGCGTCCGAGCGTTGCGGCGCTTGAGTGCGCGACGCTCGTCTTCGCTCATGCCGCCCCACACACCGGCGTCCTGGCCCGACTCGAGTGCCCACGAGAGGCAATCGGCGGTCACCGGGCAGCGGTTGCAGACAACCTTGGCATCAGCAATCTGCGCGAGAGCCGGACCGCTGTTGCCCACAGGGAAGAACAACTCGGGGTCTTCGTCGCGACAGATTGCCTTGTGGCGCCAGTCCATCCTTCTGCTCCTTAACTGGGTGCGTCGTGCACCGTTTCGTCTTCATGAGTTCATGTGTGCGTAGAGAATGTTTCCGCACTGTTGCTTGTGAATGCTTTCACGAACTGGCGGGATGTCAATAGAAAACCGCCGCACCGTGGGGGAGCTCACGTAGTTAGGCTGCCCTTCGAGGCGCGCCGTCCTTTTTACCCTGTGCCGGTGCTTCCCGCTAGGTGAAAACAGGGATTCTCGAGAATTGCTCAGGGTCGCGGCGGCGCGACGACATCCAGCGCGTCGGGCACCGACACGAACTCCACCACATTGCGAAGTCCGATGTAGTCGCCGTCCATCTGCAGTCCGATCGGCTCCGACGCGGAGATCCGCACACACGGCACGTCGTCGACCCGGACGAGTTTCTTCGCCTTCGGGCGGGTGCCGGGGGACAGCAGCTGGCGGGCCACCCGCAGGGTGGTGAGGATCGCGGTGGACCGCATCGCGAACACACCGAGGCCGGTGTCGTACGTGGTGTCGGGATTGGTGTGGACTTCCCGCTTGTTCAGATACGTCCAGGGACTCGCGTTCGACACGAAGGCGTAATGAACACCCTCGACGGGATCGCGATCGGGAACCTCGACGGTGAGCGTCGGCTCCGCGTACTTCGACCGGAAGAACACGCGCACCGCCGCGCGGACGTATTGCGCCGGTGTGGCGGGGCGCCCGTTCTTGCGGTGCAGGTCGACCGCCTCACACACCTGGGCGTCCCAGCCGACGCCCGCGTTGAACGTGAACCAGCGGTGATCGCAGTGGGCGAGCCCGATCCGGCGACGCTGCCTGTTGGAAAGGAGATCGATGAGCTGGTTGGTGGCGTCCACGGGGTCGGGCGCGATGCCGAGCGAGCGGGCGAACACGTTCGCCGACCCGCCGGGGACGACGGCGATCGGGGGGATCGGCCCCACCGTCACCGCGCTCATCGACCTCGGGTCGGGGGTGCCGAGCAGCCCGTTGACCACCTCGTTCACGGTGCCGTCGCCGCCGTGGACGATGATCAGGCCCATCCCGTCGACGCAGGCCTGCTGTGCCAGTTCGGCAGCGTGGCCGCGATGCGTCGTGTGCGCGACCGTCAACCGGACCCGGCTCGACAGCGCGTGCGCGAGCAGGTCCCGCCCGGCCGGGGTCGTCGATGTGGCATTGGGGTTGACGATCAGCAGCGCGCGCACGGGGCCCAAGCCTAGCCGGGGCGGCACGTGTCACCGTCCGAGGCCGCCGCCGGCGCGGTGTTCTAGGCTGGCCGACGTGCCGAAGCCGTCTCTCAGCAAGTCCACGCCCACCACGGTCCGCGCGGCGGGCGCCCTGGTGTCGCTCGAGGGCGCGGTGGCGGTCGGTGTCGCCGTGGTACTGGTGGTCCGGGGGCTGCTCGGACACGACCAGAGCGTCAGCAGCGGATACGGCACCGCGGCCTGGTTCGCCATTCTCGGTGGCGCCGTGCTCGCCGCCGGGCTCGCCCTGATCTTCGGCAGGCGCTGGGGGCGGGCGATCGCGATCGTCGCCCAACTGCTGCTGCTTCCGGTGGCGTGGTCGCTGCTCACCGATTCGCACCAGCCGTTCTTCGGTGTGCTGCTCGGTGTCGTCGTGGTGGGAGCCCTCGGGTGCCTGTTCAGCAGCCCGACGTCGAAATGGATGGCGGCCGAGTACGGCGAGGAAGCCGACGTCGACAACCCGTCGGAGCGCTGACTCACCTCGCGCGCGGAGCGCTAATCCACCTCGGACGCGAGGCGGCCGAGCGGATCCCCGGTGAGCCGGTACGTCGTCCACTCGTCCTGCGGGTGCGCGTCGAGGGACTCGTAGAACGCGATCGACGGCTTGTTCCAGTTGACCACCGACCACGACAGCCGCGTGTAGCCGTTGTCGACGCACTCCTTCGCGAGGGTGGCGAGCAGGGCCTTGCCGTGGCCGGAACCGCGTTCGGACGGGCTGACGAACAGGTCCTCGAGGTAGATGCCGTGCGTTCCGTCCCAGGTGGAGAAGTTCCGGAACCACACCGCGATCCCGACGACCCGGTCGTCGTCGTTCGTCGCGACGTGGGCGAACGTGGACGGCTGCGGACCGAACAGGGCGTCGTCTATCTGGTCGTCGGTGACGGTGCACTTGTCGCGGGCCTTCTGGTGTTCGGCCAGTTCGTAGATCATCGCGGTGATCGCGGAGACGTCCTCGGGTACTGCGCGTCTGATCATCGGGCACCTTCCGTCGTCACGTTGTGGCTGACCACCTGTTGCGCCCCGTGCTCGAAGCCGAGGACGGAGTACGCGCCGGGCGACATCGCGAACCGGCGCCCCTCGCTGATGGGAAGCTCCGCCCAGCGGGCGATGAGCGCGCGGGAGAAGTGGCCGTGTCCGACCAGGATCACGTCGCGGTCGACGAGTTGGGAATGCACGACGGACAGGACGAGGTCGCAGCGGGTGTGTACCTGCTCGGCCTGTTCGCCGCGCGGACACGGATGCGTCCACACGGTCCAGTCCGGCACCTGCTGCCGGATCTCGGGCGTCGTCATGCCCTCGTAGATGCCGTAGTCCCATTCGGCGAGCGCGTCCCAGGTGCGCTGGATCTTCAGACCCGCCAGCTCCGCGGTCTCCTGGGCGCGTTGCCGCGGGCTGACGATGACGAGGGGGTCGCGCAGGGCGAGGGCGTCCATTGCCGGGCCCACCTGCCGCGCCTGGGATTCACCCAGTTCGGTGAGGTGGACGTCGGTCCGGCCGGTGTGTTTACCCCAACGGGCCCATTCCGTTTCGCCGTGCCGGAGGAGGACGATCCGACGGCCGCGCGGCGAATCACTGGGTGGCATCCATCCATCATGTCAGTCAATCTGCGTGTATGGCTCGCCTCCGGCGACGAAGTAGGTAAGGATCGAGCCGTGACAACGGTTCTTGCAGTGGCAAATCAGAAGGGTGGGGTCGCGAAGACCACCACGGTCGCCTCTCTCGGCGCAGCGCTCGTCGCGCTGGGTCAAAAGGTTCTGGTGGTGGATCTCGACCCGCAGGGGTGCCTGACCTTCTCCCTGGGACACAACCCGGACCGCCTGGACGCCTCCGTCCACGAGGTGCTGACGGGTGACCTGGGGGCGCGCGAAGCGGTGATCGACACCGAGGACGGGGTCGCGCTCCTGCCTGCGACGATCGACCTCGCGGGAGCGGAAGCGTTGCTGCTCATGCGTCCCGGTCGTGAGTTCGCCCTCAAACGCGCACTGGCGCCGCTGCTGGACGACTACGACACGGTCATCATCGACTGTCCGCCGTCGCTCGGTGTGCTCACGCTCAACGGGCTCACGGCGGCGCAGTCGGTACTGGTTCCGCTGCAGTGCGAGACGCTCGCCCACCGCGGTGTGGGGCAGTTGCTGCGGACGGTCACCGAGGTGCAGCAGATCACCAACCCCGACCTGGTGCTGCTCGGCGCGCTGCCGACGCTGTACGACGCGCGCACGACCCACAGCCGGGACGTGCTGTCCGATGTGTCCGACCGCTACAACCTGCCGGTCCTCGCGCCGCCGATCCCGCGGACCGTACGGTTCGCGGAGGCGACGGCGTCGGGTGCCACGGTTCTGGCGGGGCGCAAGAACAAGGGCGCCCAGGCGTACCGGGACCTGGCCGAGAACCTCGCCAAGCACTGGGCGGGATCCGAGCTCGCTACGTTTTCGCCTGGAAGTGCCGAGTAAGTTCCTCCGGCGTGGGATTCCACGCGGCGGGCCAATCCTGTTGGCGTAACTGGGCATCCGTGCCGCCGTCGGCGAACACGACGCTTCCGCAGAAAAGTGTCGACCCCGGGCCGAGCAGGAATTCGACGAGTGCGGCGATCTCGTCCGGACGGCCGCGCCTGCCGAGCGGCACCGGATAGAAGTCGAGGGCCTTCGCCAATTCGGGGTCGAGGTCGTCCCCGCTGGTCATCGGCGTGTCGATCATTCCCGGTGCGATCGCGTTGAGCCGGATTCCGTTGCCGATCCAGTCGGGCCGCACCGCTTCCCGTCGAATCCACCAGGCCAGCGCGAGCTTGGACGCCGGGTACGCGGGGATAGCGGTCACCTCGTCGCCGATGCGCACGGCCTCCGCCTCGTCGCCGCGCAGGCACGCGCTCACCAGATTTTCGGGAACTCCGGGCTGGGTGGTGGTGCTGCTCGACGAGATCACCACCACCGAGGCGCCGTCGGCGCGTTCGAGGGCGGGCTTCAGGGCCGTCACGAGTTCCACGGCCCCGAAATAGTTGACGGCGATCAGCTTGCCGCCCGGGACGTGGGACAGCGACCCGAGTCCGGCACAGCAGACGAGGCCGTCCACGACACCGCCGCTCGTCTCGGTCACGGCGGCGGCCGCCGCGGCCCGGCCGCCGGGGGTCGACAGGTCGGCTGTCACGTCGGTGTGTGCGAGGTCGACGCCGATGACGGTGTGGCCGCCGGCCTCGAGGGTGCGGCGGCTCGCCGCCCCGATGCCCGAGGCCGCGCCGGTGATCACGTAGGTTGCCATGCCGTGAATTAGAACACGTTACACCGCGCAGTGGGTGGGGACTTCGGCGTCCGATCCGCGTGTCCCGGACTCCGCGTCCGTGTAGTGGGCGCGCAGTCCCGTGACGCCGGGTGCCCGGTCCTCGCGGAGCACGAACCGATCGTCGTAGTCGCCGCCGTTCTGCGAGCGGAAGGGCAACGGCGCGTCGGTGAACAGGCCGGACACGCGATCGATCAGGCGGGCCGCGACGCCGGGGTAGTGCTCGGCGGGCAACCGGTCCGCACTGTCGATCAGGGCCGGCGGCAGCACGGACATCCCCGTGTACCAGAAGATTCCGTGGTGAATCGGGAACAGGACCTCGTCCATCTGGCCGTTGATTCCGCGCGGGCCCGCGCTGTCGGCGCTGCCGCCGAAACTGACGACGGTCATTCCCCGCTTGCCGGCCAGGGTCCCCTCGCCGTACCGCCGGGTCGAACCGTCCTCGCGGCGTATCCCGTACCCGTAGCCCTCGACGAACACGCGGTCGAACCAGCCCTTGAGGATCGCGGGCATGCCGTACCACCACAGCGGGAACTGCACGATCACCGCGTCGGCCCACCCGAGTTTGCGTTGCTCGGCGAGGATGTCGGGGGCCAGGGTGCCCTCGGCCAGTGCCTGCCCGGACCGTGCCCCCACCAGGAGGCGGCCGCTCGGATCGTGTGCGAAGTCGTCCGCGGTCACCACGGGATTCCATCGCATCGCGTACAGGTCCGAGGTCCGGATCTCGTGACCGGCGCCGCGCAGTGCCGCGAGGGCATCGCTGCGCAGCGCCGCGTTCAGGGACTTCGGCTCGGGATGTGCCGACACCCACAGGATCTTCATGGTCCACCTTTCGCTCGGTCGCCTTCGGCACTTCCGATCATGGATCCGCGCACGACGCCGCACCAGTGGCCGGCCGGACACTATGTGAAATAATCGGGCCATGTCCGAATCGAGGGGTGACCGGGCCGGGCGACGGCATCGCGTGGTCGTGTTCGTGCGCGACGGCCTGCTCCCGATCGAGTTCGGTATCGTCCACCGACTGTTCGGCGAAGCGCGATCGCGGGACGGCGAACCGCTGTACGAGGTCCTCACCTGCGCCCTCGCTCCCGGTCCCGTTCGCACCGACACCGACGTGACGCTGTCGGTCGAGCACGGCCCGGCGCTGCTCGGCACCGCCGACACGGTCGTGGTCCCGGCGTCCGATCAGGATTACGACCCGCCGGCGGACGGCGGGCTGCCCCGCCACCTCGCGGACGCCTTCGCGCACATCCGGCCGGGCACCCGCGTGGCCTCGATCTGCACCGGTTCGTTCGTTCTCGCGGCCGCCGGTCTGCTGGAGAACCGGCGCGCCACGACGCACTGGAAGTCGGCGGACGCGTTCCGGCGGCTCTACCCGGACGTCCACCTGGACCCCGGCGTGCTCTACACCCACGACGGCCCCGTGCTCACCGCCGCCGGCGTCGCCTCCGGAATCGATCTGTGCCTGTACATGATTCGTGTCGACCACGGTGCATCGGTGGCCAACGAGGTGGCGCGCGGAACGGTCGTGCCGCCTCATCGCAGCGGCGGTCAGGCGCAGTTCGTCACCGCGCCCGTCCCGGAAACGGACGGTGCATCGACATCGGGAGCGCGGGCCCGGGCGCTGGCCCGCCTCGATCAGCCGCAGTCGCTGCGGGAACTGGCCGCGGGGGAGTCGATGAGCGTGCGCACGTTCACCCGGCGATTCCGCGCCGAGACGGGGATGTCGCCGACGCAGTGGATTCTCGAGCAGCGGATCACCCGCGCCCGTGAACTGCTGGAGAAGACCGACCTGGCGGTGGACGACGTGGCCGGGGCCGCGGGATTCGGCACCGCGACCTCCTTGCGGCAACACCTCGCGCGCACCGTCGGCGTCTCACCTTCCGCGTACCGAGCCACCTTCCGCTGACGGGCACGCGCTGTGCCCATTCGTCCAAGTGCGCCGCAGTGCCCGGCGCTAACGTCGGGCCCATGACGGACACGCCTCGGAACAACGCTCTGACGATGCGCGCTCAGCCGCTCCTCGCCGTCGACGACGTCGAACGGGCAGGCGAGTGGTACCGGAAGGTCCTGAACGCGCGCAGCGGTCACGGTGGACGGGAATACGAGCAACTCCTCGTCGACGGGCACATGATCCTGCAACTGCACCGACTCGACGAGGGCCATCACCACGGCACCATCGGCGATCCGTCACTCGCGCGGGGAAACGGGGTGGCGATCTGGTTCGAGACGACCGACTTCGACGGGACCGTCGCGCGGGTGCGGGAGGCGGGAGCCGACGTGGTCACGGACGTGCATGTCAATCCCAATGCAGGACATCGCGAGATCTGGCTCCGCGATCTCGACGGCTACCTCGTGGTGTTCGCCGAACCCGCCTGAGCGGCGACCTCAGCGCAGCGCCACGACACCGTCGCCGCGCTGTTCGAGCACGACGTCGCCGGCCACGGTCGTGGTGATCGGCTCGGTCGTGGTGTCCCGCGCGACCGGGATCGTGCGCAGCAACGCGCCGTTCGACAGATCGAGCACGGCGATCCCGGATTCCACCGGAACCAGCAGGTTCCCGGCCATCACGGCGCCCGGGCCGAGAGCGCCCGGGAAGGTCCAGCGGGGAACGAGATCGGACGCGCCGAGCGCGACGACATCCGAACCGGTCCACCAGGTGACCACCGAACTGCTCGCCGACGTGACGGAATCCGGTCCGATCTTCAGGGCCAGCGCGTATTCGGACACGGCGTTGCCGGTGCCGTCGAACAGGCCGATCCGTGGTCCGGTCGTCCTTCCCGCGGGCAGATAGACGGCCGTGGTCTCACCCGACACCCCGAGGATGCGCGCACCCTCGACGCCGGCATCGACACCCGCCAGGACGCTGGACCCGTACTCCTCGGGTTCCTGATTGTCCTTCGGCGAGGGGTTCATGACCGTCAGCCGATCGGCCACCTCGCCGGGGCAGCGCTCGAGCACGGACAGCTTGCTGCTGCTCGAACCGGCGTCGATCAGCGTGCATCCGCTGCGGGGCTGCTTCTTGGGATTCACCGGAGCGTCCACCCGCCCGTACTCGACGGTGCGCACGAGGTCGGAGCGCCACAGTTCCAGACGGCGGTTGCCGAGGGACGCCACATAGGTTCCGTCGGCCGTCAGCGTCACCCCGGGATCGGCGTCGCTGTTCCGCTGCGCCAAACGCTCACCGGTGCCGCCGTCGAGTTCGGTGACCTGGGAGCATCCGCGGTCGTCGCGGTAGACGGCCACGACCTTCTCCCACGACGCCGTCACACCGCACAGGTCGAGATCACGCTCGTACCGCCACAGCTCGGTGCCCGACATCCGGTCCCGGCCCACGACGTCGCCGCCCTCGGCGGTGACGACGGCACCGCCGACGACGAGAGGCGCGGTGGTGGCGGAACTGGCGGAGTCCCAGATCGGGCTCAGTGTCTCGGGAACCGTCAGGGCCGTGACGAGCGCAGGCGGCGGTTCTGCGGCGGTGATCGAGGTGGTACCGCGGGCATCGCTGCGGAACCACACGACGGTGAGGGCGACCACGACCGCGACGGCGATTCCGGCAGCGACGACGAGATCGGCGCGTGAGCGCCGCTCAGGTGCGAGCACGGTGGTTGGTTACTCCGCGTTCGTCGCGGCGGCGCCGACCTTCGTGGTCCGGCGGCGCCGGCGCCGGCGGGGCTTGGAACCCTCGCCGTCGGCGTCCGTGCCCGGCGCCGCGGATTCGGGTGCCGTCGGCTCCGGTGACTTGGGGCCCACGGAATCCGCGGGACGGCCGCCACGCGTGCGGCGACGGGTGCGGGTGCGTGCCGGCCGCTCCGTGCGCTCGGCCTTCTCACCCTTCTCGCCATTCTCGGTGTCGATGTTCTCGGTCTGGGCGGGCGCAGCCTTCTCGGCCCGGGGGCGCTTGATCGTGCCGGTCGCCTCGGCCGGGATCGACAGTTCCTCGAACAGGTGCGGGGAGCTCGAGTACGTCTCGACCGGATCCGGGATACCGAGGCCGAGAGCCTTGTCGATGAGCTGCCAGCGGGGGATGTCGTCCCAGTCCACGAGCGTCACGGCGATGCCGGTGCGGCCTGCGCGACCGGTGCGGCCGATCCGGTGGACGTACGTCTTCTCGTCCTCCGGGCACTGGTAGTTGATGACGTGGGTGACGTCGTCGATGTCGATACCGCGGGCCGCGACGTCCGTCGCGACGAGCACGTCGATCTTGCCCGAGCGGAACGCCTTGAGGGCCTTCTCGCGGGCCACCTGGTTGAGGTCGCCGTGCACGGAACCGACGGCGAAACCGCGCTCGGCGAGTTCGTCCGACACCTTCTGCGCGGTCCGCTTGGTGCGCGTGAAGATCATCGTCGCGCCGCGGCCGTCGGCCTGCAGCACGCGGGCCACCATCTCCGCCTTGTCGAGCGCGTGCGCCCGGTAGATGTGCTGGCTCGTGCGGTCGTGGACCGCCGAATCGTCGGCCTGCTCGGCGCGGATGTGCGTCGGCTGGGTGAGGAACGTGCGGGCGAGCGTGATGATCGGTCCCGGCATGGTCGCCGAGAACAGCATCGTCTGGCGCTTGTCCGGCACCATGTTCAGAATGCGCTCGATGTCGGGCAGGAAGCCGAGGTCGAGCATCTCGTCGGCCTCGTCGAGAACGAGCACCTCCACCTTGCCGAGGATCAGATGACCCTGGTTGGCGAGGTCGAGCAGACGGCCGGGGGTGCCCACGACGACGTCGGCGCCCTTCTGGAGCGTCGCGATCTGGGTCTCGTACGGGCGGCCACCGTAGATGGCGAGGACCTCGAGGGGCTTGTTCTTCTCGCCCTTCAGGTACTTCGCGGCACCCTCGAGGTCCTTGGTGACCTGGATGCACAGCTCGCGGGTGGGGACGATGACCAGCGCGCGGGGAGTGCCGTCGAGTGCGGCCGTCCCGGTGGTGCCGGTGGAGATGCGGTGGAGCAGCGGGACGCCGAACCCGAACGTCTTGCCCATGCCCGTGCGGGCCTGACCGATCAGGTCGTCGCCGGCGAGGGCGAGAGGGAGCGTGAGCTCCTGGATGGCGAACGTGCGCTCGATGCCGATCTCGTCGAGAGCGCGGACGATCTCGTCACGAACTCCGAGTTCGGCGAAAGTGGGGGCGACGTGCGTGGAGTCGAGTTGCGCCGACAGTGTGGTCTCGGTGGCGTCGTCTTCATGGTCGACAGTGATCTTGCTCAGGGGTCTAGCCTTCCTCGTAGCTGCACGCACGCACGAGGTAAGGGCCAGGCCGCTGGTCGGCCCGATTTCCCAGTCGACGCTCGTCGATGTCCTCTTCCGAGTCGATCCTGCCTCTGCCTCAGCGCAGAAATCGAAGATTTCGGCGAGGCGCGGCTGGGACCGTCGATCAGGTGCGCGCACATTATCGGTGGGAACCGCCGATCGGATCGTGATAGATCATCACTCGAACCGCGTTCTCTACGGAGACGAACGTGGTGACGAGCGGTTGCCCACGATCATTGTAGCCGGAGAACGCTCCACAACTGGTTACGCATGGCAAACATCACTGCCCGACGCACTAGGCTGTGGCGCCATGGAGCCCAACACCCCTGCATCCACTGATTCCACGATTCCCGCTGATCACCCCGGTGTCAGTGAACTCTTCGCGGTCCTCGCATACGGCGAGATCTCCGCGTTCTACCGGCTGTCCGAAGACGCGCAGATGGCGCGGACCCTGCAGGGCAAAGTGGCGCTCGCAAGCATGGCGGCCGCCGAGATGGGCCACTTCGAGATGCTCGAGAAGGCGCTGACCGCACTCGGCTTCGACATCTTCGAGGCCATGGATCCGTTCGTCCGCGCCCTCGACAACTACCACGCGTCCACCACCCCCTCGACGTGGCTCGAGGCGCTGGTGAAGGCGTACGTCGGTGACGGGATCGCGGCGGACTTCTACCGCGAGATCGGCCACTCGATGCCCGCCGCGGTCTCGCGGACCATCGAGGAGGTGCTCTCGCAAACCGGCCACTCCGAGTTCGTCGTCCACGAGGTGCAGCAGGCCATCAAGGCCAGCAACCGCGACAAGGACCGCCTCATGCTGTGGGGCAGGCGACTGCTCGGCGAGGCCATCACGCAGGCGCAGTTCGTCCTGGCGCAGCGGGAGGCGCTGACCGAACTCGTCATCTCGGCATCCGGCGACCTCAACGGCGTCGTCGCACTGTTCGACCGCATGCAGGAGATGCACGCCGAACGCATGGCCGTGCTGGGCTTGGTCTAGACGGCACCGCCGTCGGGCTTGGTCTAGACGGCACCGGTTTGCCGGTGTTCGCTCAGGGCACAGCCCACAGACGCGCACCGGCGACGGCCACTGCATTAGCCTGGCCAGGACAGCTGATGTTTCTCGGAGAGTTCGGAGGTTGACCGTGGAGGTCAAGATCGGTGTAATCGACAGCCCGCGTGAGCTCATCGTCAGCAGCGAGCAGACCCCGGACGAGGTCGAGACATTGGTCTCGGGCGCCCTCACCGGTGGCGACGGGATCTTGTCTCTGGAAGACGACAAGGGGCGTAAGTACCTCATCCAGTCCAGCAAGATCGCCTACGTGGAGATCGGCCCGTCCGATATCCGCAAGGTCGGATTCGCTCCGACGAAGTGAACGCAGTCGGACTCGCTCCGACCACGTGAACACACGAGAAAGGGCCCGCAGTCGAGTCGACTGTCGGGCCCTTTCTCGCGTGTGATCAGCGCTGTTCGGGATGCAGCGGCACGCGGGACAGACCGCCCCACGCGAGCGTGACCGTCGTGTCGACCGCTTCTTCCTTCGGGATCGGGCGCGCCGCCTCGAGCCAGTACCGCGCGGTGAACTGGCTGGCGCCGACGAGGCCGACGGCGAGGATGCGGGCCCGGTAGGGGTCGAGACCGGAGTCGTGGCTGACGAGGTCGAACACGGCGTCGACGCACGCCTCGGTGGCCTGCTCGACGCGGGTCTGTACCTGCGGTTCACCCATGAGGTCGGACTCGAACACGAGCCGGAAGCCCTGCGAGTCGTTGTCGACGAAGTCGAAGAACGCCTGCACCGCGGCGCGGACACGCTGCTTGTTGTCGGTGGTCGAGCGCAGCGCCTGCCGGACACCCGAGATCAGGCTGTCGACATAGCTCTGCAGCACGGCCACGTACAGCTCGAGCTTGCCGGGGAAGTGCTGGTAGAGGACGGGCTTGCTCACACCGGCGCACTCGGCGATCTCGTCCATACCGGCAGCGTGGTATCCGCGTGTGACGAAGACCTCGCTGGCTGCGGCGAGTAGCTGCAGTCGCCGGGCGTCGCGGGGGAGTCGCGTGCTGCGACGGGCCCCGGTGCCCTTTCCGGTGTTGGCATCGCGATCGGAGTTCGTCCGATCCGCGAGTTCAGTCATAGCGCTTCCAATCTGCACAAGTATTCCGCGTCACATTCTGTGTAACTGTGTGAACGATACCCGCGCGTAGTGAACCGTTCATGGTGGACTCGCAGGACTCGCCCGGTCAAGGATATTGCCTGTCCGGTAACTGGGGTACCGCAGGGGTTCGGGGCAGCTGGTGATCCGGGTAGCCGCGACGTTGCGGGCTGCATTCCCGTGACACGCCGGATGACCTGCGGACGATGCACTGGGACGGGGCGGCGCCGGACTGTGAGATTCTGGGCTGCGTGACTGACCGAGGAGGACCGCGTGTTCGCGGCCGGGCTCCCCAGAGTTCCGAGGACGGGGAGCGACGATCGCGCAGCATCGACCAGCGTGACGTCGGTCCCCGCGCCTCGCAGTCGGCACCGCAGGCGCAGTCGCATCAGCCGCTCCGCGCGCAATGGGACCCGACCAGCCGCGACGTCGGCCGTCCCCGCACTCCGCGCCCCGAACGGCAGGCCCGGAAGCAGAGCCGGATCGGCCGGTTCGTCTCCACCTACGGCTGGCGGGCGTACGCGATCCCGATCCTGCTGGTGGTCACCGTGCTCGTCGTGTTCGACGCGGTGAGGGACACCGGCGGCGGCGCGACCACGGCGGCAAACGATTCCCCCGGATTCGGCACCCTGTCCCGCGACACCGACGGTTCCAGCGTCATCGGGGTCCCGCCGGAGGCCGACGGAAACTTCGCCGCCGAACTACCTTCGGGCGCGTTGCCCGAGGGCGGTCCGTTCACGGCGGTGGGCGCCGGCACCTGGCACGTGGTTCCCGGCAACGGGACCAAGGTCGGGCAGGGCACCGAACGCGAGTTCACGTACAGCGTCGAGATCGAGGACGGAGTCGACACGTCCGGATTCGGCGGCGACGAGTCGTTCGGCCGGATGGTCGACCAGACGCTGTCGAATCCGAAGAGCTGGACGAAGGACCCGCGGTTCGCGTTCCGCCGCGTCGATCAGGGGGATCCCGACTTCCGGGTGTCGCTGACGTCGCAGATGACCATTCGCGAGGCGTGCGGCTACGACATCCAGTTGGAGGTGTCCTGTTACAACCCGGGCATCGACCGTGTCGTCCTCAACGAGCCGCGCTGGGTGCGCGGCGCCATCGCGTTCCAGGGCGACATCGGGTCGTACCGGCAGTACCAGATCAACCACGAGGTCGGGCACGCCATCGGCTACCAGGACCATCAGCCGTGCGAGACCGAGGGCGGTCTCGCGCCGGTGATGATGCAGCAGACGTTCGGGACCGCCAACAATGACATCGCCCAGCTCGACCCCGAGGGTGTCGTGCCGATGAACGGGCTGACCTGCCATTTCAATCCCTGGCCCTTCCCGCGGGCATGAGTCTGGACCGGTCCCGCGCGACTGTGGGCGGGAGGGGAAGAATGGACCGTGTCGGGGCGTTGAAGTCAATGCTGTCCGACATATCGGAAGCCGTCGCGCAATCGTCAGGAGTGGGCCGTGTCGCTTGACCGTTCTGTGAAGACCACCGAGGCGCTGCCGCCGCTGGTGGAGCCGGACGCCGAACTTTCCCGCGACGAGGTGGCGCGGTACAGCAGGCACCTGATCATTCCCGACGTCGGCATGGCCGGCCAGAAGCGTCTGAAGAACGCGAAGGTCCTCGTCATCGGCGCGGGCGGCCTCGGCTCACCTGCGCTGCTGTATCTGGCGGCCGCCGGGGTCGGGACGCTCGGCATCGTCGAGTTCGACGAGGTCGACATGTCGAACCTGCAACGCCAGGTGATCCACGGCCGCTCCGACGTGGGCCGTCCCAAGGGCGAGAGCGCGCGCGACTCGATCCGCGAGATCAACGACAACGTCGACGTCCGGTTGCACGAGTTCCGCCTCGAGCCCGACAACGCCGTCGAACTGTTCGAGCAGTACGACCTGATCCTCGACGGCACCGACAACTTCGCGACCCGGTACCTCGTGAACGACGCCGCCGTCCTGGCGCACAAGCCGTACGTGTGGGGCTCGATCTACCGCTTCGAAGGCCAGGCGTCCGTGTTCTGGGAGGACGCGCCGAACGGGCGCGGACTCAACTATCGCGACCTCTACCCGGAGGCGCCCCCGCCGGGCATGGTGCCGTCGTGCGCCGAGGGCGGCGTGCTCGGCGTGCTCTGCGCGTCGATCGGTTCGATCATGGCCACCGAGGCGGTCAAGTTGATCACGGGCATCGGCGAATCGCTGCTCGGACGGCTGATGGTCTACGACGCGCTCGACATGACGTACCGCACCATCGCGTTGCGCCGGGATCCGGCGCGCACCCCGGTGACCGAGCTGATCGACTACGACGCGTTCTGCGGGGTGGTGTCCGACGAGGGGCAGGCCGCGGCGGCCGGTTCGACGATCACGGCCACCGAACTGCGCGACCTCCTCGACTCCGGCAAGGAGATCGAACTGATCGACGTGCGCGAGCCCGTCGAATGGGACATCGTGCACCTGCCCGGTGCGGTGCTGATCCCCAAGGACCGCATTTTGTCGGGGGAGGCGCTGTCGGAGCTTCCGCAGAACAAGCCGATCGTGCTGCACTGCAAGACCGGCGTCCGGTCGGCGGAGGCACTGGCCGCGCTGAAGAAGGCCGGGTTCTCCGACGCCACCCATCTGCAGGGTGGCGTGATCGCGTGGGCGAAGCAGGTGGACACGAGCCTGCCCGTCTACTGATCCCTGCCCGTCTGCCGGCCCGGTCGCGGCGCATTGCCGTCGCCAGGCCAGCGCGCCTTGCGCTGTCACCGGCCCACCCGGCGGTAGCGTTGAGTACGTGAGCACCGGCCAACCCCCTCAGCACGTGTGCTCCACGTTCGGCCTCCGGGAAGTCGAGCCCATCCCACTCGGTGCGGACTGGGACGGCGGGTGGCTCTGTGGAGACGTGGTCCTGTCAGCCGTCGCCGACCACGCGCGCGCAGCGTGGTCCGCCAAGGTCCGCGAGACGCTCGAGGTGGAAGGGGTGCGGCTCGCCCGTCCCGTGCGGTCCACCGACGGCAGGTACGTGGTGTCCGGGTGGCGCGCCGACACGTTCATCGAGGGCACACCCGAACCGCGTCACGACGAGGTGGTGTCGATGTCGGGGCGGCTGCACGCCGCCACCTCGCAACTCGACCGTCCCCGATTCCTGGTGCAGCCCCCGGTCGCGCCGTGGGCGGAGGTCGACGTGTTCGTGGCGGCGGACCGGGCGGCCTGGGAGAAGATCCCACTGCGCAGCGCGAAGGGCGCCGAACAGCTCGAGACCCCGTCCCCGGACGGCCGCAAGAGTCTGGAGCTGATCACCGGGCTGGCGACGTTGCGCAAGCCCGTCACGTGCCCGGATCAGCTCGTCCACGGCGACTTGTTCGGCACCGTCCTGTTCGCCGGTGCGCTCGCGCCGGGGATCACCGACATCACGCCGTACTGGCGCCCCGCGTCCTGGGCGGCGGCGGTGGCGGTGGTGGACGCCATCTCCTGGGGCGGGGCCGACGAGGCCCTCATCGGGCGCTGGGAAGATCTGCCCGAGTGGCCGCAGATGCTGCTTCGGGCGGTGCTGTTCCGCCTCGCCGTCCACGTGCTGCACCCGCGGTCGACCGCGGAGGCGTTCCCCGGACTGGCCCGCACCGCCGATGTGGTGCGCCTCCTGCTCTAGGTGGTGAGCAGTTCGGCGAACAGGTCGCGGGCGGCGGTGGTCGCCGCGGACTCGTCGCCGTCGACGATCGCCTGGATCAGGTGCCGGTGCTCGTCGTGGAATCCCGCCCCCGTCGCGTGCACGTGCCGGTCGACGGTCTGGGCGATCGAGGGCAGCAGCGAGTCGTAGAACTCGAGGTACACGGCGTTGTGGCTCGCCTCGACGATCGCGCGGTGCAGGGTGACGTCGGCCTCGACGGCGGTCTCGGTGTCGGACTCGGCCCAGCATCGGAACCGCTCGTCGAGCAGGCTCTGCAGTCGGGTGATGTCGTCCGGGGTGCGTCGCCGGGCGGCGAGGGCGGCAGCGGTGACGTCGAGCGCCTGCCGCAGTTCCGTGACGTCGCGCTCGTGCGCACCTGCGAAGTACTTGCCGAGCGTGCCGCCGACGTCGGAGGTGGCGACGACGTACGTGCCCGATCCCTGCCGCCGTTCCAGCAGCCCCGTGTGGACGAGGGCCTGCACCGCCTCACGGACGGTGTTGCGTCCCGTTCCGGTGAGTTCGGACAGCGCCGGCTCGGTAGGAATCTTCGCGCCCACCGCCCACCGGCCGCTGCAGATCTCGTCGCGCAACTGCTCGGTCACCTGTGAGATGAGACTCGAGCGACGCACGGGTTTTCCAAAGGTCATCCTGTCATCCTATGATTTCTCTCGTGACTCTTCTACGCGGCCGCCTCCTCGTCTTCTGCGCGATCGCCATGTCGGCTCTCGTCCTGAGGCTTGCGGTGACCTCGTTCACCCCGCTGGCCTCGCAGATCCGGGAGGACATCGGATTCTCGCCCACCGTGGTCGGAGTGTTCGGGATGGTGCCGACGGCGATGTTCGCGCTGTTCGGCCTGGGAACGCCGCTCATCGCCAAGCGGTGGGGCCTGGAACGGACCGCGCTCGTGGCGATGCTGATGGCCGGAGTCGGCATGCTCACGAGAGCGCTGATGAGCGACACCTGGTCGTTGCTGGCGCTCTCGGCACTCGCGCTGGCCGGCATGGGAATCGGCAACGTGGTGATTCCGCCGCTCGTCAAGCGGTACTTCTCCGACCGGTTGGCCGCGATGAGTTCGGTGTACATCGTCGGGGTGCAGATCGGCACCATCGCACCGGCCTTCGTGGCCGTCCCGCTCGCCGAGGCGTTCGGCTGGCGCCTCTCGATCGGAATCTGGGCGCTCCTCGGCTTCGCCGCGGCGCTGCCGTGGATCTTCCTGCTCACCCGCGAACGACGTCGCACCGTGGTCGTCGCGGCGGAACCGCCGTCCGATGTGCAGACCGAAAGCCCGCACGGGAAGGCCTGGCGGTCGCCCGTCGGCTGGGGGATGGCCGGCATGTTCGGGATGACGTCGATGATCACGTACTCGATGTTCACCTGGATTCCCGACATCCTCTCCGACGCCGGCGCGAGCGAGGCGTTCGGCGGCGCCATGGTGGGACTGTTCTCGTTCATGGGTCTCGTCGCCGCGTTCGGCGCCCCCACGCTGTGCGCCCGCATGCGCAACCCGTTCCCGGTCGTGATCGGATGCGCGGTCTGCTACCTGGTCGCCTTCAGCGGACTGCTGTTCGCCCCGATGAGCGCACCGATCCTGTGGATCGTGCTGCTCGGGCTCGGTCCGAGCACGTTCCCCATGGCGCTGACGCTCATTAATTTCCGCACGCGCAGCCACCTCGGCTCGGCGACACTGTCCGGTTTCACCCAGGGCGTGGGCTACGCCGTCGCGTGCCTCGGACCGCTACTGTTCGGGGTGTTCCACGACGCCTCCGGCGGATGGACCGTGTCGTTCGGATTCCTGACGTTCGGCGTGGTGATCCTGCTCATAGCGGCGTTCCAGGCGTGCAAGCCGCGCATGCTCGAGGACAGCTGGCACGTCGAAAACGAGCCTGTGGACGCTCTTCGACACGTCTAGGAAACATGCAGGAAACCTCACATCGCCCCCGTCGAAAAGTGAGGATCAGTTGACGTTGCGGTCACCGACCGCAGCACCGCCGCAACACCGGTTTTCTACCTTTGGGTCTCCCACACAACGAGGAGGCCCGGGTGAACAAGCACTACATCGAGCACTGGGACGCGGAAGACGTCGACGCCTGGGAGGCGGGCGGCAAGGACATCGCCAAGCGGAACCTGATCTGGTCGGTAGTCGCTGAGCATGTCGGCTTCTCCGTCTGGTCGATCTGGTCCGTCATGGTGTTGTTCATGCCGACCGACGTCTTCGGGATCGACGCGGCGGGCAAGTTCTTCCTCGTCGCCGTCCCCACTCTCGTCGGCTCGATCCTGCGGATCCCGTACACGGTCGCGACGGCCCGCTTCGGTGGCCGCAACTGGACCGTCTTCAGCGCCCTCGTCCTGTTCGTCCCGACGCTGTTCACCCTCTACCTGATGATGAACCCGGGGGCGTCGTACACGACGTTCATCCTCGTCGCCGCACTCGCCGGCGTCGGCGGCGGCAACTTCGCCTCGTCGATGACGAACATCAACGCGTTCTACCCGCAGCGGCTCAAGGGCTGGGCACTCGGTCTCAACGCGGGCGGCGGCAACATCGGTGTCCCAGTGATCCAGGTCGTCGGTCTGCTCGTGATCGCCACCGTGGGCAACACGGACCCCTGGATCGTGTGCGCCGTCTACCTGGTCTTCATCGCCGTCGCCGCGGTCGGAGCGGCCCTGTTCATGGACAACCTCGGCAACCAGAAGTCCGATCTCCGGGCGATGGCCAAGGCGCTGAAGTTCTCCGACTCGTGGGTCATCGCCTTCCTCTACATCGGCACGTTCGGATCGTTCATCGGATTCAGCTTCGCGTTCGGCCAGGTGCTGCAGATCAACTTCCTCGCCGGTGGCGCCACGCCCGCCGCGGCCGCCCTGCACGCCGCGCAGATCGCCTTCATCGGACCGCTGCTCGGCTCCATCGCCCGCCCGATGGGCGGCAAGCTCGCCGACCGCATCGGCGGCGGCAAGATCACGCTGTACACGTTCGTCGCCATGGCGCTCGCCGCCGCAGTGCTGGTGACCGCAGGCACCGTCGACGACGGCACGCCCGGCGCGGCCACCGCCGGAGTACTGGTCGCGTTCGTCTTCGGCTTCATCACCCTGATCCTGCTGGCCGGCATCGGCAACGGCTCGGTCTACAAGATGATCCCGTCGATCTTCGAGGCCAAGGCGCAGGGGCTCGAAGGGCTGAGCCGCGACGCCAAGGCGGCGTGGTCGCGGGCGATGTCCGGAGCCCTCATCGGCTTCGCCGGCGCCATCGGCGGCCTCGGCGGCGTCGGAATCAACCTGGTGCTCCGCGCGTCCTACGGCGGCACCGCGAAGTCGGCGACCATGGCGTTCTGGGTGTTCCTCGCCTTCTACCTCGCCTGCATCCTCGTCACCTGGTTCGTCTTCCTGCGCCGCCCGTCCGTCACCCGTGGTCTCCCCGTCACCGACGGCGACGACGAAAAGGTGTCCGTCTCGGCGTGACCTTCCGCAGTACCGCACGAACTCGAGTAATTCAGCTAGAAGGAGCGACGGCATGAGCCGCAAGTCAGCAGTGGTCATCGGGCACGGAATGGTCGGACATCGATTCGTCGAGGCGTTGCGGGCACGCGACGAGTCGGACGACTGGTCGGTGACGGTGCTCTGCGAGGAGCCCCTCCCCGCGTACGACCGGGTGGGACTGTCCTCCTACGTGGGGGCGTGGGACCCCAAGGAGCTTGCGCTCGCGGGTAACGACTACCCGGACGACGCCCTCGTCGACCTCCGGATCGGCCGCAGGGCCGCGACCATCGATCGGGAGTCCCGCAAGGTCACCACCGATTCGGGTGAGGTCGTCGGGTACGACGCCCTCGTGATGGCCACCGGTTCGTATCCGTTCGTGCCGCCGATCCCCGGCCACGACCGGCCGGAGTGCTTCGTCTACCGCACGCTCGCCGACCTCGACGGCATCCGCAAGCGGGCCGACGCGGCCGGTCCCGGCGCCGTCGGTGTCGTGGTCGGCGGCGGTCTGCTCGGACTCGAGGCCGCGAACGCCCTCAAGTTGATGGGCATGACCCCGCACGTGGTCGAGTTCGCTCCCCGGCTGATGCCGCTGCAGGTCGACGAGGGCGGCGGCGCGCTGCTCGCCAACCTCGTCACCGATCTGGGGCTCACCGTCCACACGGGCGTCGGCACCGCGGGCATCACCGAGGGCCCGGACGGGATCAGCGTCGAACTGTCCGACGGCTCGGTGATCGAGGCCGCGCTGCTGGTGTTCTCCGCGGGTGTGCGGCCGCAGGACCAGCTGGCCCGCGACGCGGGACTCGAGGTCGGCGAACGGGGCGGGATCATCACCGATCTCGGTTGCCGCACGTCGGACGAGAACATCTACGCGGTCGGCGAGTGCGCCGCGGTGGAGGGCAGGTGCTACGGCCTCGTCGCTCCCGGCTACACCACCGCGGAGATCGTCGCGGACCGGTTGCTCGGCGGGGCAGCGGAGTTCCCGGGCGCCGACCTGTCCACCAAGCTCAAGCTGATGGGTGTGGACGTCGCCAGCTTCGGCGACGCCCACGCTCAGACCCCCGGCGCGCTGGAGGTCGTTCTCAGCGACGCCGCCAAGGGCACCTACGCCAAGCTCGTCGTGTCCGACGACGCGAAGACGCTGCTCGGCGGCATCCTCGTCGGCGACGCCTCCGCGTACGCGTCGCTGCGTCCCCTCGTCGGCCGCGAACTGCCCGGCGATCCGGCCTCACTCATCTCGCCCGCGGGGGAGAAGCCCGGCGCCGGATCCCTGCCCGACGACGCCGAGGTGTGCTCCTGCAACGGCGTCACCAAGGGTGCGATCTGCGGGGCCATCGCCGACGGCGCCTGCGACATCGCGCAGGTCAAGAGCTGCACCAACGCCGGAACGACGTGCGGCGGCTGCCTGCCGACCATCAAGCAGCTGCTCGCCTCGTCCGGAGTGGTGATGTCGAAGGCGCTGTGCGAGCACTTCGAGCAGTCCCGCGCCGAGCTGTTCGAGATCGTGCAGGCCACCGACACACGCACGTTCTCCGCGCTGATCTCGAAGTACGGAACGGGCTCGGGCTGCGACATCTGCAAGCCGGTCGTCGCGTCGATCCTGGCGTCCACCGACTCGGACCACATTCTGCACCGCAACCAGGCGGGACTGCAGGACACGAACGACCACTTCCTGGCCAACATCCAGAAGAACGGCACGTACTCGGTGGTGCCGCGGATGCCCGGCGGCGAGTGCACGCCCGAGCAGCTCATCGTCATCGGCGAGGTGGCCCGCGACTTCGGCCTGTACACGAAGGTCACCGGCGGTCAGCGGATCGACCTGTTCGGCGCCCGCGTCGAGCAGCTGCCCGCGATCTGGAAGCGTCTCGTCGACGCCGGCATGGAGTCGGGCCAGGCGTACGGCAAGTCGCTGCGCACCGTGAAGAGCTGCGTCGGATCCACCTGGTGCCGGTACGGCGTGCAGGACTCCGTGGGTATGGCGGTCGACCTGGAGAACCGGTACCGCGGTCTGCGGTCCCCGCACAAGATCAAGTTCGGTGTGTCGGGTTGTGCCCGCGAATGCGCCGAGGCGCGCGGCAAGGACGTCGGCGTCATCGCCACCGAGAACGGCTGGAACCTGTACGTCGGCGGCAACGGCGGCCAGTCCCCGAAGCACGCCCAGCTGCTCGCGGGCGGGCTCGACGACGAGACCCTGATCCGGTACATCGACCGGTACCTGATGTTCTACATCCGCACCGCGGACCGGCTCCAGCGCACCGCGCCGTGGGTCGAGTCGCTGGACGGCGGACTCGACCACCTGAAGGCCGTGGTGTGCGAGGACAGCCTGGGCATCGCCGCCGAGCTCGAGGCGGCCATGGCCAAGCACGTTCTGGGTTACAAGGACGAGTGGGCGGGTGTGCTCGAGGATCCGGAGAAGCTGTCGCGGTTCGTGTCGTTCGTCAACGCGCCCGAAGAGGCCGATCCGACCGTCGCGTTCGACGACACGGGTGTCCGGAAGGTCCCGGTGTTGATGGGAATGCCGAAATTCGCAGCTTCTACACCGGAGTAATCCCCGCTTAACGCTGCGGAAACACCCACCACGAACTATGTATCCAAGCACGGATACACACCAGCCCGAAGGAGGACTGTGATGACCGTCGTCGACATGAACGTCCACAGTGCCAGTGGAACCAGGTTCGAAAGCGTCAAGTCGGGCCGTCTCGAATGGACGTCCGCGTGTCCGCTCAGCCGGCTGATCCCCGGTCTCGGGGTGGCGGTGCTGCTGCGGGGCGGGGAGCAGGTCGCACTGTTCCTCCTCGAGGACGGATCCCTGCACGCCGTGGGCAACATCGACCCGTTCGGGCGCGCGGCCGTGATGTCCCGCGGCCTCGTGGGAGACCGTGCAGGGGAACCCACCGTGGCGTCGCCGCTGCTCAAGCAGGTGTTCTCGCTGGTCGACGGTCGCTGCCTCGACGACGAGTCGGTGCGGCTGCCCGTGTACGACGTGCGGGTGTGGGCCGGCGTCGTCCAGGTCCACAGCACGCACGCGTGAACGACGCGGCGCCGCTGTGCGGGTTCACGATCGGGATCACGGCGTCCCGGCGTGCGGAAGAGTTCGCCACACTGCTGACCCGGCGGGGTGCCACCGTGGTGCACGCTCCGGCCATCCGCATCATCCCGTTGGCCGACGACACGGAACTCGAGCGCGTCACGCGCCAGATCATCGACAACCCGCCGGAGATCGTCGTCGCGACCACGGGGATCGGTTTCCGCGGCTGGATGGAGGCCGCGGACGGCTGGGGTGAAGCGGAGGAGCTGGGCCGGGCCCTGGCCGCGAGCCGACTGCTGGCCCGCGGACCCAAGGCGAAGGGCGCGATCCGGGCGGCGGACCTGCGGGAAGAGTGGTCGCCCGCGTCGGAGTCGTCCGCCGAAGTGCTCGATCACCTGCTCGGCGAGGGCGTCGAAGGCAAGCGCATCGCGGTCCAGTTGCACGGCGCCACCACCGAGTGGGAGCCAGTCGCGGACTTCTGCGAGGTGCTCCGCTGTGCGGGCGCCGACGTGATCGCCGTCCCCGTCTACCGGTGGACGCCGCTCGAGGACCAGGCCCCGATGGACCGGATGATCGAACTGATCGCCTCCGGCGGTCTCGACGCGGTCAGCTTCACCAGCGCACCGGCGGTGGCCTCGCTGCTGACCCGCGCCAAGGAGACCGGAATGATCGAGATGGTGCTGCACTCGTTCCGGCACCGGGTCCTCGCGGCCTGCGTCGGACCGGTCACCGCCGGACCGCTCCGCGAACTCGAGGTCCCGACGACCATGCCTGCCCGCTCGCGGCTGGGCGCGCTCGCCCGGCACATCGCCGACGAGCTGCCGCGGCGGGCGAACAAGATCCACACCGCCGGACACGAGCTGAGCATCCGCGGCGGATGCGTCGTCGTCGACGGCGAGGTGCGCCAGCTGCCGCCCGCCGCGATGTCGCTGATGCGCACGCTCGGCGCCCGGCCCGGCCGGGTCGTCCCCCGGGACGAACTGCTCGCCGCACTGCCCGGCGGCGGCGGCGACACCCACGCCGTGGAGACGGCGGTGGCCAGACTGCGTGCGTCCCTGGGCGCACCGAAAGCAGTCCAGACGGTGGTCAAGCGGGGATACCGCCTCGCGCTCGATCCCGTCGACTGCGTCGATTCACGTGAGGAGGGACAGCAATGAACGAGACAGCACTGGTACTGGTGGCACACGGCACGCGAAGTCCCCGGGGCGTGGAAATGATCGCCGCGCTCGCCGACGCCGTCGCCGAGCAGGTCGGACCGACCCGGGTGTCCTTCGTGGACGTTCTCGGGCCGTCACCCGCCGAGGTGCTCCGCGACGTCACCGGGCCCGCCGTCGTGGTGCCGGCATTCCTCGCGTCGGGCTACCACGTGCACACCGACGTTCCGCGGGAGGTCGCCGACAGCGGCCATCCCTCCGTCGCCGTGACCCGGGCGCTGGGACCGGACCCCGTTCTCGCGGACGTCCTGCTGCGGCGGCTCGTCGACGCGGGCTGGCGGCCCGGCGACGCGGTCGTGCTAGCCGCGGCCGGCTCGTCCGACCCGCGGGCGCTGCGCGACGTCCGGCGCGCCGCGGCGATGCTGTCGGAGCTGGTGGCGTCGCGGGTCCGGATCGGCTACGTGGCGACCGCGCAGCCGCGCGTCCCCGACGTGGTCGCCGGATTGCGGGCCGACGGCGAGAAGCGGGTGTTCGTCGCGTCGTACCTCCTGGCCCACGGACTGTTCCACGCCCGCCTCGCCGACGCCGGTGCGGACGGGGTGGCGGAGCCGCTCGGCGTCGATCCGGCGATCGTCGATCTCGTCGCGGACCGCTACCGCAGCGCAATCCCGGCCGCGGTGCGCGCCTTGTCGTACCAGCGCTGAACCGTCCGGTCAGCGCGGTAGCGGCACCAGCTCGGCGAGATCACCGTCGACGGCCCCCGCCGGGACCAGCGCCAGCGCCTCGCGGTCGATCAGGCCCGCGAGATGCGCGGTCCGGATTCCGGGGTCGACGCGCCACGTGCCGTCCGGCTGCGGGACAGCGGGCAGGATGCGGGTGGCGTCGCCGCTGACCTCGGACGCATTCGCGATGCGCCCCAGCTGAATCGGTGCCGGGGTCCGACCGGTGAGCGCGGCCACGATGGACGGAACCGTGGTCAGCAGTGTCACGACCGCGGCGTACGGGTTGCCGGGCAGCCCGAGCACCACCCGGCCGTCGGGCAGCAGGGCGGTCACCTGGGAACCGCCCGGGCGGCACCGCACCCTCCCCACCACGATCCGGGCGTCCGCGCGGTCGAGCGCCGCACGCAACTGGTCGGCCGCGCCGCCGCCGGTGGCCCCCACGATCACGATCAGGTCGGGCCGGCGGACTTCCCGGAACAGCTCGTCGAAGCTGTCGGACGTGTCCCGTAGGTGCGTGTCGGCGACCGTGTGGATGCCGCACCACGAGAGGAACTGGGGAAGAACGGGTCCCAGGGCATCCCGCGTCTGCCCGTGCCGCAGCGGGCCGTCGCGCCGGATCTCGTCTCCCGTCACCACGACGTGCGCGCGGACCGGTCCGCGGACCCCGGCGGTGGTCACCTCCGCGCTCGCGGCCGCGGAGACGAGTGCGGGCGTGACGGCGGTACCCTCCGCCGCGAGCCGGTATCCCTCGTGCCAGTCCTCACCGCGCCGCCGCGCGTCGTCGCGCACGGGGGCGCCGGCTCGCCGGGACAGTCGCGGCCCGTCGGAAGTGTCTGTCGTCTCGGCGAATTCGTCCCGCACGACGGTGGAGGCGCCGCTGGGCAGGTGCGCCCCGGTCGCGATCCGCGCCGCCTCGCCCTCCGCCAGTTCGAGTTCCTCGTCGCTGCCGGCGTACCGGATGGCGTCGCGCAGCACCCACGGACCGTCGCCCGCGACGGCGTACCCGTCCATGGCGGACACCGCGATGCGCGGCAGGGCTTCGGCGGCGAGCAGCGGCTCGGCCAGCGTGGCGCCGAGCGACGTGCCGAGCGCCGCGGCGCGCGGTGACAGTGGCGGGACCGCGGCCAGGATCGCGGTCCGGGCCTCGGCGATGGTGACCGGCACCGCCGCGGCCGTGCTCCGGGCCCGCTCGACGTCCTCCGGTGTGTCGCAGTCGGTGACGCCGCGGAAGAGCACCGTGTCGAACGATTCCGGAACGAGGGCCTTCATAGGCTGGTTCACGGCGGAGCCGAGCGCGCGGAGCCGGTCGGTGAGCGCGCCGACGCGCCACGCGGACAACAGGAACTGCAGGCGGCCCGACTCGTCGACCGCGAACACGGTGTCTGCGTTCTGCACGGCGGCGGCGAGGGCCTCGGCCATCGCCGGTTCCGCGAACGGCAGGTCCGACGCGAGGAGGATCACCCGGTCGGCCGGGTCGGCGTCGAGCACGGCCAGCCCGGCGGCCACCCCCGCGACCGGGCCCGCACCCGGCGGGTCCTCCTGTGTCTGGAGCACCGTCGAATCGAGGTCGGCGCGGCGAGGTCCCACGACGACGATGCGCTCACAGTCGTCGACCGCGTCGAGAGCGGTGTCGAGCATCCGGCGTCCGCCGACCACCACGGCCGGTTTGTCGACGCCGCCCATCCGAGTGGCTCGTCCACCGGCGAGGACTATCGCGTGAACGGGCGCCGCAGAGTTCATTCCCTCATGCTGCCGCACACCCTCAGTCGCTGTGCAGGTGGCTGCGCGGAGGACCGGCGAGCCCGGACCGTCCGCCCTGCGCTGTGCTGACGCAGAGCCAGGCCACCGACGCCAGGCTGAGGGCCGAGAGGATTCCAATTACCAACATGTATCGATTGTCGGCCCGAAGTGGACCGCGATTTCCAGTCCTCTGTGGAAAAGTGGCCTGTATGCGTAGTGAACCGGTCCGAACCGTCTCCGCGGCCGAGTTGGCGGTGCTGCTCGGTGCGGCGCCCGCAGGCGGGCAGCCCCTGTACCGCGGGCTCGCCGACGCCCTCCGTGAGAGGGTCGCCGACGGATCCATGGCCGTCGGAGTCCGGCTACCCGCCGAACGGGCCCTCGCGGAGGAACTCCGGCTCAGCCGGGTGACCGTCAGCGCCGCCTATCGCGAACTGAGAGAGGCGGGTTGGGCGTCGGCGCGGCACGGATCGGGGACATTCGTGGCGATGCCGTCCGGTCCGCCTGCCTGGGGGAGCATGGTCGGGTCGCCGGTCGACGGCGTGATCGACCTCGTCAACGCCGCACCGGCGGCCGCCCCCGAACTCCGGGAGGCGTACCTCGACGCCGTCGACGAGTTGCCCCGCTTCATGCCCCAGCACGGATACCACCCCGGGGGACTGACCACACTCCGGGCCGCGATAGCAGGCCACTACACGCGCCGCGGCCGCCCGACCACGACCGACCAGATCCTCGTCACCGGGGGCGCGGGCGACGCCACCGAGGTGGTGTTCGAGGCACTCGTCGAGGCGGGCGACCGCGTCCTGATCGAACACCCGACCTATCCCGGCGCGGTCGAATCCGTGCAGGCGGCCGGCGGCAGACCCGTTCCGGTGCCGATCGACGCGACCGACCCGGACGCGTTCGTCGCCGAAGTGGACCGGGCCGCCCGGCAGAGCGCCCCCACTGTGGCGTACGTGATGCCGGACTTCTCCAATCCGTCGGGAGCCAGGGCGACTCCCGAGGGCAGACGGCGGCTGGCCGCGACCCTCGCCCGCCACAGAGTGGTGACCGTCGTGGACGAGGTGGCGGCGGAGATCGTGCTGGACGGTCCGGACGACGTCGAGCCGTTCGGTGTCCCGGTCCCGGAATCGGCGACCGTGGCGATCGGCAGCCTCAGCAAGACCGTGTGGGGAGGTATCCGCATCGGCTGGGTGCGTGCGGAGGCTGCCCGCACCGCGCAGATGGCCAAGATCATGGCCCGCAGGCAACTGTCGGTCTCCGTGCTGGATCAGCTTGCGGCCGTGCGCCTGTTCGTCTGGCACGACCGACTGGTCGCGCAGCGCCGCCGCGATCTCCGGGTGCAGCGGGACGCACTCGCGGCGGCGGTCGACGAGCGGTTGCCCGGGTGGAGTTACGTGCTGCCCGCCGGGGGACTGTCCCTGTGGTGCACGTTGCCGGCCGGTACGAGTTCGACGGACCTCGTCGCCGCTGCGCGGTCGAGGGGCCTGCTCCTGGCGCCGGGCCCCCGGTTCGGCACCGGCCATCTGTTCGACGACCATCAGCGGATGCCGTTCACGCGGCCGGTGTCCGAATTGACCGCCGCCGTGAATGTCCTTGCCACCCTGGTCGTGTCCGCCGACGTCGCGATGTCCGTGACGCCGACGCTGGTCGTGTGACGTGCAGGCGTGCGACGGAAAAGTATCTGTGAATCGAAGTATCGGTCAGAGACCTGTTCGGTACCGGGAAAGGGGCGGATCCTTATCGACGCTCTGGCATAGTGATGCCGTCGACCGGTCGCTGAAATGTGGGGTATGTCATGGGCTCGTTGTTCCGCAGATCCTTCGGCTCCGCTGTAATCGGCTCGGTCCTCGCGCTGACAGCGGCCCTCGGCGGCGCAGGAACTTCCGCGGCGCAACCACTGGTGCCGTTGCCGCCCTTGCCGACCCCGCCCGCCGCCGACGCGATCTTCCCGGTCGCCGACCCGGACCCCTTCTACATCCAACCCACGGACATCGCCGACCACGCTCCGGGCGACGTGCTGAAGATCCGCCAACTGCCGCCGTCGTACTACTTCCCCGGTAGTGCGATGTGGGAGTTGCTGTTCCGGACCACCGACTCCGAGGGCAGGCCGATCGCGGCGAACACCACGTACGTGCTGCCCCCGAACCACGTCCCGGACGGCCCGCTGGTGTCGTACCAGCACATCATCAATTCGCTGGGTAACAAGTGCAAGATCGTCACCGAGCTCTACACCACCGACCCCCTGCATCAGATCCGCGAGGCCGCAGGCCTCAACATCGCTCTCGCGCGCGGCTGGGCGGTGGCGCTGCCCGACCATCTGGGACCGCGGATGGCCTACGGCGCAGCCAAGCTCGGTGGCCAGATCACGCTGGACGGCGTCCGAGCCGTGCAGCGGGTCCCCGAACTGCAGGTGCAGAACAGCAAGGTCGGACTGGGCGGCTACTCCGGTGGCGGCATGGCCACGGCATGGGCGGCGGCGCTGGCGCCGAGTTACGCCCCCGAACTGAACATCGTCGGCGCCGCCGAGGGCGGAACCCCGATGAACCTGGTGAAGATGGCGGAGGCGCTGGGCACCAATCCGCACCCCGCGTTCGGTCTCGCGATGGCCGCCGCACTGGGTCTGGAACGCGAATACCCGGATCGCATCGACGTCAGCGGCCAACTCAACGACGAGGGCCGCCGGATGAAGCAGATGATCGGCAATGGATGCACCAACGAGATCATGCTGTTCGGAATCGGGCACAGCGCTTCGGAAATGACCGACAACCAAAACTTCATGGAGGACCCGGAAGCGTGGAAGGTGATGGAGGAGAACAGCCTGGAGCTGTATCCGGGCGTGCCCACCACACCGATCTTCGAATGGCACAGTCCGACGGACGCGCTGATCCCGGTCGACTCGATCGACACCACCCTGCGGCGGTACTGCGACGCGGGCACCCCGGTGCAGACACTGCTCACGCCGACACCCGACCATCTGTCGGCGGCGGCGCTGGGACTGCCCCAGGGACTGGACTGGATGGACGCCCGGTTCCGCGGCGACCCCGCGCCGAGCACCTGCTGAGGCGGGGACCGTCAGCCGGGCGGATCGAACCGGTACCGCGCCGCCGTGAGATCCACGCGGCCGTCCCGGATGGGTACGCCCTCGAGTTCGAGCTTCGCGATCTGCTTGTGCGCAAGGTGCGGCGCCGGCCGCCCCGAGGCGCCCAGCACGCGGTGCCAGGGGAGGTCGGCGGAGTCGGTGCGCATGATCCAGCCCACCGTCCGCGCACTGGACAGCCCGGCCGCCGCGGCGATGTCGCCGTAGGTGGCCACCCGGCCGGGCGGAATCGAGCCGACCAGCGCGCGGACCGCCTCGACCTGTTCCTCGGTCGTCGCGACCATCAGAGCAGTGTGCGGATGAGCTCGGCCACCTCGTCGGGCCGGGCCTGCGGCACCATGTGATCGCAGTCGAGGTCGACGGCGGTGAGGTTGTCGCCCAGGTGGTCGACGAGGGCCGCGCGGAACTCGGGTGTGACGTACGGCGGCTGCACCTTCGACGCCTGCACGAGCACGGTCGGCAGATGCGCGGGCGGCAGGACCGCCTCGCGGGCCAGTTCGCCCCACGCCGTGACGACGGCCGGGGTGGACAGTCGCCAGTTGACCCGGCCGTTCTCGAGGGGCACCAGGTGCTCGGCGATCTCGTCCTCGAGGACGTCGCGGGCCACCTCGCCCCACGAGCCGTGCAGCTTGTCGGACCGGGCCTCCTCGACGTCGGTGTAGTCGGGGGAGGAGATGGTGAGATCGGCCACCGACTGCATCTGCGCGGGATCGAGCCCGATCGCCGGGTCGAGCAGCACGAGGCCGCGGACCCGGTCGGGGACCGCGCGGGCCAGGTGCAGCGCCAGGGCGCACCCGAACGAGTGGCCCACCACCAGGACCGGTCCCCGGGCGTGCGCGTCGAGGGTGTCGACGAGGCTCGCGACGTGGGCTTCGAGGTTCCACGGCGGCGACCACGTCGAGCGGCCGTGCCCGAGCAGGTCGGGGGAGATCCACCGGGCGTCGGGCAGCTGGTCGGTGGCCAGCGCCTCCCACCGTCTGCCGTGGCCGGTCAGTCCGTGCAGGGCGAGGATCTCCGTGCCGTCCTCGGCGCCGAACAGGTACGTATTCAGTGCTGACACGTGATCCATGATGCCGGATCGGGCCGCCGCAGGAGATGTCGGACCGTTCTGGTGGAATGCTGCCCATGACGGAATCGGCGGTGCGCACCAGGACGTCGGCTCCCCGGGCCCGGCTCGTGCACCGCCCGCGCCCCGACCACCCGGCCCGGGTGTGGGACGACTCCACACGGCGGGTCCTCACCGCACCGCCCCTCGGCATGGGATGGAATCCCTGGCAGGTGCTCGGCGGCCCGGGAACCGGCAAGACGTCGCTGCTCGTCGACGTCGCGGTCGACCGGATCGCCGGCGGCGAGGACCCGGAGTCGGTGCTCGTCCTGACACAGTCGAAGCGAGCGGCGGGCCGGGTGCGCGAAGAGGTCACCGCCGCCCTCATCGGCCACGACGAGCACCACGGGCCCCGGGCCACGCGCGAACCGCTCGTCCGCACCGTCCACTCCTACGCGTTCGCGGTGCTGCGGTTACAGGCCGCCGCCCACGGCAACCCGCCGCCGCGCCTCATCACCGGCGCCGAGCAGGACGCCGTCCTCCGCGAGATGCTGCAGGGCGACATCGAAGACGGCGGCGAGATGTGGCCCGACCGTCTGCGTCCCGCACTGGCGCTGGGCGGCTTCGCCGTCGAACTGCGCGACCTCATGTTGCGCTCGAGCGAGCGGGGACTCGGCCCGGAAGATCTGATCAAGCTGGGACTGCGGCACAACCGCTCCGAGTGGGTGGCGGCGGGCAGGTTCGCCGCCCGGTACGAGCACGGCATGCTGCTGCGCGGAGCGGTGGGTGTCGAGGCCCCCGAGGCCACGGCGCCGGCGCTGGACGCGGCCGAACTCATCGGTGCGGCCCTCACCGCATTCGCCACCGACCCGGACCTGCTGCGCGCGGAACGGGCCCGGGTGCGGCACCTGCTCGTCGACGACGCCCAGCACCTCGATCCGCAGGCCGCGGAACTTGTCCGGCTCGTCGGCACCGGTACCCGCACCACAGTCGTGGCCGGCGACCCGGACCAGTCGATCTACGGGTTCCGCGGCGCCGACCCCACGTTCCTCGCCGACCTGGCCGGCAAGGGCGATCCCCGGCAGGTGCTGCTACCGGTCAACTTTCGCAGTTCGGCGGAGGTCGCGACCACCGCGGCCCGGATCACGTCCCGACTGCCGGGGCATCTGCCCCACCGGATCTGGACCCCGTCGCAGGACGGCGGCAGGACGTCGGTCCGGGTCCTGGGCACCGCGGCGAAGGAGGCGGCACTGATCGCCGACACCCTGCGCCGCGCCCACCTCCTCGACGGGGTGCCGTGGTCGGAGATGGCGGTCATCGTGCGCTCGGTTCCGCGGGCGCTGGCTCCGCTCCGGCGGGCGTTGCTGGGTGCGGGGGTGCCCGTCACCACCGCGGCGTCCGAGTTGCCGCTGGCCCGTCAGCACGGGGTGTCGGGGCTGATGCTGGTGCTGCGGGCTCTGTCGGGGCAGGAATTCACGGGCGAGGACGCGCTCGCCCTGCTTGCAGGTCCGGTCGGCGGCGCGGAACCCGTGGCGCTCCGGCGTCTTCGCCGGGGTCTGCGGCGCGCCGAGCTGGCTTCCGGTGGCGACCGTGACTCCGCGGAACTGCTCCGTCTCCTGCTGGTCGGCGACGCGGACAGCACCCGCAGGGTCACCGCGAAACTGACCGACGTCGAAGCGGCGTCCCTGAACCGGGTGCTGTCCGTGCTGCGCAAGGCGAGGGTGCCGCTCGAGCGCGGGCGCGGCATCGAGGACGTGCTGTGGGCGGCGTGGCAGGCCACCGGACTCGAGCGTCGCTGGGCGGCGGCCTCCGCGCGCGGCGGTCCGATCGGGGCGCAGGCCGACCGCGACCTCGATGCCGTGGTCGCCCTGTTCGACGCCGCGGCGAGTTACGTCGACCGTCTCCCTCGCGCGCAGCTCGCCGGGTTCGTCGACTACCTGACCGGGCAGGCGATTCCCACCGCGCGCACCGTCTCCGTCGTTCCGGGCGACGCCGTGTCGGTGCTCAGCGCCCACTCCGCCGCCGGCCGCGAATGGGAGGTCGTCGCCGTCGCGGGGGTGCAGGAAGGGCTGTGGCCGAGCCTGCGGGCCCGCGGAAGCCTGCTCGGCACCGAGGCGCTGATCGATCTCACGGGCGGCGTGTCCGACGGCAGCGAGACCGCGGCCGACCGGATGTCGCGCACCGCGCCGCTGCTGGCCGAGGAACGCAGGCTGTTCCTGGTGGCGTGCAGCCGGGCGAGGCGGAGTCTGCTCGTCACCGCGGTCGACTCGGCCAGCGGCGACGCCGACCTCGTCCACTCCCGTTTCGTCGACGAACTGCTCGCCGGAGACCAGGATCCGGACGCCGAGGAGGTGGTCGTGCCCGCGGAGGACCCGGCGACCCGGGTCCTCGCGCTGCCCGCGCTCGTCGCCGAACTGCGCAGCGTCGTCTGCGATCCGGATGTCGCGGAGTCCGACCCCGCCCGCCAGGACCGCGCGGCCCGCCAACTCGCCCGGCTCGCCGAAGCCGGGGTGCGCGGCGCCCACCCGGATCAGTGGTACGGCACCGCCGAACGGAGCACCGGCGTGGCGTTGTGGAACGCGGAGGACGGACCGGTGTCGCTGTCGCCGTCCACCGTCGACCTGCTCAACACTTGTCCGTTGCGGTGGCTGCTCGAACGGCACGGCGGCCGGGACGGCGACAACACCCATGCCATCGCCGGGACGCTCGTGCACACGCTGGTGCAGGCGCTCGCAGGCCGCATCCCACCCGATCAGGTGGAACGTGCGCTCGAGAACGCCTGGGAATCGATCGATCTCGGCTCCCAGTGGTACTCGCGGCGCGAACTCGACCGCACCCGGGACATGCTCGCCACGTTCACCGCCTGGCTCGGGAACACCCGGTCCGAACTCACCGAGGTCGGCGTCGAGGTGGCTGTCGACGGCGTCCTCGAGCCGCGGGAGGAGGGTTCCCCGAAGATTCGGTTGCGGGGGCGGATCGACCGGCTCGAGCGCGACGCCGAGGGCAGGCCCGTGATCGTCGACGTGAAGACCGCCCGCTCGCCCGTCACCAAGGACGACGCTCAGCAGCACGCTCAGCTGGCGGCGTACCAGGTGGCGGCGGCCACCGGTGCCATCGACGGGGAACCGGCGTCGAAACCCGGTGGGGCGCGGCTGGTCTTCGTCGCCAAACCACACAAGAAGGAAGGCGCGACGCAGCGGGTGCAGGCGCCGCTGTCGGAGGAGGACCTCGAGACGTGGCTCGCGGTCATCCATGCGGCGGCCGCCGCCACCAAGGGTCCGGAGTTCCTCGCCCGCGTCAACGACGGATGCAGGCACTGCCCGGTACGGACGAGTTGTCCCGCGCACGACGAGGGACGGCAGGTGACGTCGGAATGACCATCCGCATCGATCCGGTGGAACTCGCGATCGGACTGGGGCAGCATCCGCCGACCCCGGAACAGGCCGCGGTCATCGCGGCCCCCCTCGGCCCGACCCTCGTCGTCGCGGGGGCAGGCGCGGGCAAGACCGAGACGATGGCCGCCCGCGTCGTGTGGCTGGTGGCCAACGGGGTCGTCGACCCCGAGGCGGTGCTGGGCCTGACATTCACCCGCAAGGCGGCGCAGCAGCTGACCGCCCGGATCAGGAGACGCCTTGCCCGGCTCGCGGGTTCGGACCTGCTCCGCAGGGTCGATCCGAGCGGCGACCTGCGATCGCGCATCCTCGCCGGCGAACCGGAGGTCAGCACGTACCACTCCTACGCCGGGCGACTGCTGTCCGAGCACGGGCTCCTGCTGCCCATCGAACCGTCGGCGACGCTGCTGTCGGAGACGGAACTGTGGCAGCTGGCGCACCGGGTGGTCAGCTCGTGGGACGGCGACCTCGACACCGACAGGAATCCGGCGTCCGTCACCGAGGCGGTGCTCGCGCTGGCCGGGCAGCTCTCCGAGCACCTCGTGGAACCGGACGATCTGCGGGAGGCGCACACCGAACTCGACAAGCTCGTCCACACCCTGCCCGCCGGACCGCGGCAGCGAGGCGGTCCCGGCAAGGAACTGCTCGACATCCTCGACGCCCAGCACCGCCGAGTCGAACTCCTGCCGCTGGTGCAGCGGCTCGCCGACACCCTGCGGCGGGAAGGCGCGCTCGACTTCGGCAGCCAGATGTCGCTGGCGGCACGCGTGGCCGCGGACCACCCCGAGGTCGGCCTCGCCGAGCGCACCCGTTTCCGGGTGGTGCTGCTCGACGAGTACCAGGACACGGGACACGCGCAGCGGGTGTTGTTGTCGTCGCTGTTCGGCGGCGGCCTCGACGGCGAACTCGCGCTCACCGCAGTGGGCGACCCCATGCAATCGATCTACGGCTGGCGTGGTGCGTCGGCGGCCAACCTGCCGCGCTTCGCCACGGATTTCCCACTGAAAAACGGGGATCCGGCGCCGACGCTGGAACTGCTCACCAGCTGGCGCAACCCGCCGGAGGCCCTGGCGCTGGCCAACATGGCGTCCTCGTCCCTGCGCGAGCGGGGCGTGGCGGTCAGCATGCTTCGGGCGCGACCGCAGGCCGAACCCGGGGACGTGCGACTGGCCCTCACCGGCGACGTCGTGCAGGAACGGGAATGGGTGGCCGACCGCATCGCCGAACAGTACGCGGACGCCGCGACCAGGGGCGAGGATCCGCCGACCGCCGCGGTGCTGATCCGCCGCAACGCCGACGCGGCACCGATCGCGGAGGTGCTGCGGTCGCGGGGTCTGCCGGTCGAGGTGGTCGGTCTCGGCGGTCTGCTCCACACACCCGAGGTGGCCGACGTCATCGCGATGCTCCGGGTCGTCGCCGACCCGATGGCGGGCAGTGCCGCCGTCCGGATGCTGACCGGGGCGCGATGGCAGATCGGTGCCGCCGACCTGACGGCGCTGTCGCGGCGAGCATCCGAACTGGCCATCGGAACCGGCTACGGCACCACCGGCGCCGTCACGGATTCGGCCGCTCTCGCCGACGCCGTCGGCGAGGCGCTGCCCGGTGAGCACGCCGAGCAGGCGGGGCTTGCGGACGCGCTGGCGGATCCCGGCCCCGCCGAACGCTATTCGCAGGTCGGCTACGCACGGATCACCGCGGTGGCCGCGGAGCTGGCGTCGCTGCGCGAGCGAATCGGGCAGCCGCTCACCGAACTGGTGGCCGAGGTCGAACGGGTGCTGGGGATCGGCATCGAAGCGCAGGCCCGGACGCGGCACTCGGCGCGGGGGAGTGCGGGCCGTGAGCATCTCGACGCCTTCGCCGACGTCGTCGCCGGTTACGCGAACCGCACGTCGGCCACCGTCACCGGACTGCTCGCCTTCCTGTCGGCCGCCGAATCGGTCGAAAAAGGCCTGGCGCCCGGCGAAGTCGAGGTGGACCCGCACCGCGTCCAGGTGCTGACTGTGCACTCCGCGAAGGGGCTGGAGTGGGAAGTGGTGGCGGTGCCGCACCTCACGGCCGGAGTCTTTCCGTCGCGGACCGCGTCCGGGTCCTGGCTCGGCGCGCTCGGGGAACTGCCGCCGTCGCTGCGCGGCGACCGGGCGCGGCCGGGGGAGTCGGCCGACGGCGTGCCCGTCCTCGAACTCGAGAACCTCTACGACCGGAAAGACCTCGAAGAGGCCGTGAAGGCGCACAAGTCGGCGCTGGCGGCCCGCCGACTCGACGAGGACCGCCGGCTTTTCTACGTCGCCCTCACCCGCACCGAACGGGTGCTGTTCGCTTCGGGTCACCACTGGGCAGAATCCGGAACCGAGCCGAAGGGGCCGTCGGAGTTCCTCACCGAACTGCGCGACACGGTGACGGACGAGGAGCACGAGGGGATCGGGATCGTCGACCTCTGGGCGCCCGCACCCGAACCCGAGGAACAGAACCCGCTGACCAGCACCCCCAAGTCGGCTGTGTGGCCGCGGGATCCGCTCGGGCTGCGACGGGAGTCGGTCGAGCGTGGGGCGGCGCTCGTCTTCGCGGCACTGAAGAACGCAGACAAGCAGACGCCGGCGGACCAGGACGACGATCCCGAGAACTGGGCGGCCGACGTCGACGCCCTCCTCGCCGAGCGGGAAGCGCGTGCGAACGCCCGCACCGAGGTGGTGTTACCCGGCCAGCTGTCGGTGAGCCAGCTCGTCGAACTCGAGGCCGACCCGGACGCCTTGGCCGCCCGGCTGCGGCGGCCGCTGCCGTTCCCGCCGAACCCGCTCGCGAGGCGCGGCACCGCGTTCCACGCCTGGGTGGAGCGCCGATTCGGGGCCACCCGGCTGCTCGACCTCGACGAGTTGCCCGGTGCCGCCGACACGGGTGCGGGCCCGGACGCCGATCTCGCGACGTTGCAGGACGCGTTCCTGCGCTCGCCGTGGGCCGACCGCAACCCGACGGAGGTCGAAGTGCCGTTCGAGACCTCGGTCGCCGGGACCGTGCTGAGGGGACGGATCGACGCGGTGTTCACCGACCCCGACGGCGGGTGGACGGTGATCGACTGGAAGACCGGCGCCGAACCGAGCGCGGCCAACGAGAAGGCCGTCGTGATGCAGCTCGCCGCGTACCGGCTGGCGTGGGCCGAACTGATGGACGTTCCGATCGAGCAGGTGCGCGCCGCGTTCCACTACGTGCGGACCGGACGGACGATCGCGCCGGACCGTCTGCCCGGCGCCGACGCGCTCGCCCGTCTCCTCCGTACCGCCGGCGCCGGCGACGTTGGTCCCGCCGACGGTGGTCCCGACGACGAGCTCAGGCGTGACGCCGGGCTTTGAGGGCCTCGGTGACCAACGGGATCTGCAGCGGAAGACGCAGCAGCGCACCGGTTTTCTGCACGGTCGTCGTCTTCGGGCTCTTCAGCCAGTCCGCTGCCATGTTGATGTTGGCGGGGAAGACGGCGACGAACAGCAGTGCGGCGAGACCGCCGCCGAGCCTGCGTGTGCGCGGCACTGCCAGCGCGGTGCCGATGGCGAGTTCGGCGACCCCGGACACGTAGGTGTAGGTGCGGGCGTCGCCCGGCAACTGCGTGGGGACCGTGGAATCGAAGAACTTCGGGGCGGCGAAGTGCATCGTGCCCGCGCCCAGCAGCAGTGCGGCGAGACGGAGTGCGTGCTTCTGGCTCGGTCGTGGTGTGACGCTCTCTCGTTGCATGACGCCAGCTTGCCCGAACCACCCGGTTCGCGACAACGAGGCTCCGACGTGTGTCCGGTGGGACAATCGGGGTTAGGCTGCCAGCCGATGTCGGAGTTCAGTGCAACGTGGAGACGAACATATGGCCGGTAGGCTGCGTGAGAGATTGACCAGGTCGGACACCCTCACCGACCGGCCGGACTTCGCGTTGGTGGGTGTGCTCCGGATTCCGGAGTTGCAGACGAGTCCGGCGCGGGCGATCTACCGCCGGGTGGGGATCGCCCTGGCGGCGTTGGCGTTGGCGGTTCTCATCGTCTACATCGACCGGGCGGGCTACCGCGACGTGCAGGACGACGAACTGTCGTTGCTCGACTGCATTTACTACGCGACGGTGTCGTTGTCGACGACGGGATACGGCGACATCACGCCGTTCACACCGTCGGCGAGGCTCGTCAACGTCCTCCTGATCACGCCACTTCGAATCTTCTTCCTCATCGTCCTGGTCGGTACGACTCTCTCCGCGCTCACGGCGAGCTCCCGGCAGGCGTTCAAAATTCAGCGTTGGAGGCAGCACGTGCGCAATCACACCGTGGTGATCGGCTACGGAACCAAGGGACGCACCGCGATCGACGCGATGCTCGGCGACGACGTTCCGCCGTCGGAGATCGTGGTGGTCGATACCGACCACGCCGTGCTCGACTCGGCGGCCAGCAAGGGCCTCGTCACGGTCCACGGATCCGCCACCAAATCGGACGTGCTCCGGTTGGCGGGCGCGCAGAACGCGTCGGCCATCATCGTCGCCGCCAACCGCGACGACACCGCGGTGCTGGTGACGCTGACGGCGCGCGAGATCGCACCGAAGGCGAAGATCGTCGCCGCGATCCGCGAATCCGAGAACACGCATCTGCTCCGGCAGTCCGGCGCCGACTCGGTGGTCGTGTCCTCCGAGACCGCGGGCCGGCTCCTCGGCATCGCCACGAAGACGCCGAGCGTCGTCGAGATGATGGAGGACCTCCTGACCCCGGAGGCGGGTTTCGCGATCGCGGAACGTCCCGTGGAGCGGGACGAGATCGGCGGCTCCCCGCGGCACCTCGCGGACATCGTGCTCGGTGTGGTGCGGGACGGCCGGCTGATCCGGGTCGGTTCGCCGGAGGTCGATTCGATCGAGGAGAACGACCGACTGCTGTACATCCGTCGGGTCGCCAACTGATCGGCAGTAGTGTCGACGGCGTGACTGCATTCCGGCTCAACGACACCCCGCTCCTGTCCCGCTCCGCCGTCGGGCGGGCCGAGGAATTGCGTTCGGACACGGACGCGCTGCGAGCGGGCTGGCGAGATGCGCTGCTGCTGCGCGTCAATCACCGCGGACAGGTGCGGGTGGGGGACGACGGTCTGGTGTTCGCGGAGGCCACCGAACTCGGCCCCGAACCGAAACCGGGGGCGGTGTTCCTCGGCATCCGCAAAGACCGGCACGTGTGGGCGGTGCGGGTGCAGGCGCTCACCGGCGAGCTGGCCGATCTCCGGACTCTGGGCGGCACGCTGGACGACGCCGACGCCGGTGTGCTCACCGGCGCCCTCGCGATGCTCAACTGGCACGACAGCGCGGGCTTCAGTGCGCTCGACGGCGCGGCGTCGGAGCCGACGATGTCGGGGTGGTCGCGGATTTCGACGAGCACCGGTCACGAGGAATTTCCCCGCACCGATCCGGCGGTCATCTGCCTCGTGCACGACGACGGAGATCGCGTGCTCCTGGCCCGGCAGCCCACGTGGCCGCCGCGGCGGTTCTCGATCCTGGCCGGATTCGTCGAGGCCGGTGAATCCCTCGAGACGTGCGTAGTCCGGGAGATCAAGGAAGAGGTGGGCATCGACGTCCGTGACGTGCGCTACCTCGGCAGCCAGCCGTGGCCGTTTCCCCGTTCGGTGATGATCGGGTTCGCGGCCGTCGGCGATCCCGACGCCCCGCTGACGTTCGCGGACGGCGAGATCGCCGAGGCCCGGTGGTTCACCCGGGACGAGGTGCGCACGGCACTCGAACTCGGCGACTGGGCGTCGGACACCGACGCCACACTGCTGCTCCCGGGCTCGATTTCCATCGCTCGCGGAATCATCGAGTCCTGGGCTGCCGCAGCGACGGAGTCCTAGACGCCGAGAAGCTGCTTGACCTGTGCCAACGACGGGTTGGTCGCGGTGCTGCCGTCGGCGAACTTGACGGTGGGCACGACGTGGTTGCCGCCGTTGACGCTGCCGACGAACTCCGCAGACGCCGGATCGTCCTCGATGTCGATCTCCACGTAGCCGATGCCGGATTCGTCCAGCTGCGTCTTCAGGCGCCGGCAGTAGCCGCACCAGGTGGTGGAGTAGATGGTCAGGGCGGGGGTGTCGGTAGCAGTCACGGCGGATATAACACCACGAGTCCGCCGGGTGTTCCCACTGCGGTGTTCGTCCGCTTCGCGTCGTGTCGGTCGCCCCTGTCATGATGGACGCCATGTCAGCAGCCGGCGCAGCAGAGGTGACGACTACCGGTCTCGATCCCGAACAGTCCGCAGCGGTCCTCGCTCCCCGGGGGCCGGTGTGTGTGCTGGCGGGGGCCGGAACAGGCAAGACCCGGACCATCACCCGGCGGATCGCGCACCTCGTGGCCAGCGGGCACGTCGCCGCGGGGCAGGTGCTGGCGGTCACGTTCACGGCGCGCGCGGCAGGCGAGATGCGCGGGCGGCTGCGCAGCCTGGGCATCGGCGACGGGGGAGCGCAGGTCCAGGCGCGCACGTTCCACGCCGCCGCGCTGCGGCAGTTGCGGTACTTCTGGCCGCAGGTGATCGGCGACACGGAATGGCGGCTGCTCGACCGCAAGTTCGCGGTCGTGTCGTCCGCCGCCGGACGGGTCGGCCTGTCCACCAGCACGGAGAGCATCCGAGACCTGGCCAGTGAGATCGAGTGGGCCAAGGCCTCGCTGATCGCGCCCGAGGACTACCCCCGTGCGGTGGCGAAGTTGCGCCGGGAGGCGCCGGTCGACGCCGCGAAGGTCGCCGAGGTGTATCACGGCTACGAACAGCTCAAGGCCCGCGGCCAGGACGGAATGCTCCTCGATTTCGACGACCTCCTGCTCCACACGGCGGCGGCACTCGAAGAGCATTCGGCCGTCGCCGAGGAGTTCCGCGACCGCTACCGCTGCTTCGTCGTCGACGAATACCAGGACGTCACCCCGCTGCAGCAGCGTGTCCTCGACGCCTGGCTCGGGGAGCGGGACGACCTCACCGTCGTCGGCGACGCCAACCAGACCATCTACTCGTTCACCGGCGCCACACCCAATTACCTGCTCGACTTCTCGCGCCGGTTCCCCGAGGCCACCGTCGTGCGCCTCGAGCGCGACTACCGCTCGACCCCCGAGGTCGTGTCGATGGCGAACAGGGTGATCGGAGCGGCCCGCGGCCGGATCGCGGGCACCCGTCTGCAACTGATCGGGCAGCGCGACTCCGGACCGGAGCCGAGTTTCGTCGAGTTCGACGACGAACCGGCCGAGGCCGCCGGGGTGGCGCGCACGATCAAGCGGCTCATCGCGTCCGGCACTCCGGCGGCGGAGATCGCGGTCCTGTACCGGATCAACGCCCAGTCCGAGGTGCACGAGCAGGCGCTGACGAAACTCGACATCCCGTACCAGGTGCGGGGCGGGGAGGGCTTCTTCACCCGCACCGAGGTGCGTCAGGCCGTGGCGGCGCTGCGTCAGGCCGCGGGCCGCGACGACCTGCCCGACGCGGTCGGCGCCGATCTCGTCACGCTCGTCCGCGCCGTCCTCGTTCCGCTGGGGCTGACGGACGCCGAACCGGCGGGTGCGCAGGCCCGCGAGCGGTGGGCCTCCCTGTCGGCGCTCGTCGCGCTCACCGAGGAACAGCTGACCCAGGATCCGGAGTCGACCCTCGACGCACTGCTGCGCGAGCTGAGTCTGCGGGCGGAGGCGCGGCACCCACCCGTCGTGCAGGGTGTGACCCTCGCGTCCCTGCACGCCGCGAAGGGGCTCGAATGGGACGCCGTGTTCCTCGTCGGCCTCACCGACGGAACGCTGCCCATCCAGCACGTGCTCGGCGACTCCAATTCGGCGCCCGACGAAGCTGCCGTCGAGGAGGAACGCCGGTTGCTGTACGTCGGCGTCACCCGCGCCCGCGAGCACCTGCAGATGTCGTGGGCGCTGTCCCGGAACGAGGGTGGCCGCAAGTCGCGGCGCCGTTCGCGGTTCCTGCACGGACTCATCCCCGAAGACTCGCCTGCCTCGCGGATCGCGGCGCCCGTCAAGAGCAACAAGAAGCGTCCACGGTGCCGGCTCTGCGGAAAACAGCTGATCGGGACGACCGCGACCATGCTCGGTCGCTGCGAGGGGTGCCCGTCGAACATCGACATGGAACTGCTCGAATCGCTGCGGTCGTGGCGGCTCGAGAAGTCGAGGGAGCTGAAGGTCCCGGCGTACGTGGTGTTCAGCGACAACACGTTGACGGCTCTCGCCGAGCAGCGCCCGCAGGACGACCGCGGACTCGTCGCGATTCCCGGGATCGGTGCGAAGAAGCTCGAACAGTTCGGCGAAGACGTCCTCGGTGTGATCAAGGGAAGCGGCAGTCACTGAACGACTCCCGCGCGGGTGGGTAGTAGCACGCATCACTGCAGGTCAAAAATAGGTTGTGCGGTTCTGGAGAATTGCCTACTGTGGTTTCAGTGCGCGGGGAGACCCGTGTGGTTCACATCGGATCGAGAAGAAATGGAGGTGGCGGTGAAATGACAAAGTTCCAAGCACATGAGACGGCAGTCGCTGCTGCCTCCGCGTTGTTCGGCATGAACGCGGCGGAACCGGCACCGGCGATTGTCTGGTCGGCAGCCCGTCGTCGTCCCGCAGCAGCAGTCGAGTCCGTGTATCGGAGTTGTCGAGGAATTCCTCGATAGATCAACTCCCACCGTCTTTTCAAGGCCACGGACCCGCATCGCGGACCGTGGCCTTCGTAGTTCGAGCACCTTTTCCGCTCGCAGCCTCGGCTCTGGTTCGCACCTTTTTCATCGAACCGAAGAGATCAACCGTCGCAATGAGAGCAGAGGAGAACGACGTGTCTACCGTGACATGCCGAGGGGTATCCGAAACCTCAACCGCCACAAGCGGATTTGTTCAGATAGCTACCGCACGTGGTGACCTGCCGTGCCGGGTCGACGATCCCGACCTGTGGTTCGCGGACTCTCCCACCGAACTGGAGCAGGCGAAGGCGCTGTGCGCGTCCTGCCCGATTCGCTCCCGCTGCCTCGACGCGGCTCTCGATCGTGGTGAGCCGTGGGGCGTGTGGGGTGGGGAGATCTTCGACCAGGGTGTCGTGATCGCCCGCAAGCGTCCCCGGGGACGTCCCCGCAAGACGCCGGCGCTGGTGTGTGCGTAGCACCTGTGAGTACTTGTTAACCGCCCGCGGTTGACAAGTACTCACAGGTCGGGGTCTACGAACCCGGGAAGCCACTGCGTGAGGATCGCCATGTACGGCGCGTACGCGTCCAGTTGGGCGCAGATCCCCACCGAGCCGACGAGGACCCGGAAGATCATCAGATACTCGGCGGGCAGATTCAGTGCCCGGGCCGTTCGGAACTGCGCACTGTTGAAGTCGGTCGCGGAACCCGCCGCCTTCTGCAGCCACGCGCGGGTGAAGTGGAACGATTCGGTGCGGATCGGATCGGTGACGGGGCGCAGATAGTCGGCGATCTCCTTGTCGGTGACCGTTCTGCCCGGCAGGACGAATCCGTTGGCGTGCAGCAACTCCGTCAGTTCGTCGAACTGCTCGTGGACTGCCAGCCGGACCATCGTCCCGAGCACCGGGGGAAGACCGTGCGGAAACGGTGCCGCGGCACCGAAATCGATGACCCCCAGGCGGCCGTCGCTGTGCAGCATGAAGTTACCCGGATGCGGGTCGCAGTGGAGCAGGCCGACGCGGGTGGGGGAGGCGAAGTGGAACTCCGCGAGCAGTGCGCCTGCGGTGTTGCGTTCCTCGGGGGTGCCGCCGGCGATGATGGCCGACAGCGGTTTCGCCGACATCCATTCGGTGACCACCACCTTGGGGGCACTCGCGACGACATGCGGAATCGCGAACTTCGGGTCCCCGTCGTACACCTTCGCGAAGCGGCGCTGATTGTTCGCCTCGATCCGGTAGTCGAGTTCTTCTTCGGTGCGGGCGGTGAATTCGTCGATGACCGGGCGCACGTCGACGCCGGGCATGACCGAGGCGAACAGTCCCGCAAACCGGCCGAGTGTCTTCAGGTCGGCGCGCAGCGCTTCGTCGGCGCCGGGGTACTGAACCTTGACGGCCACGTCGCGGCCGTCGGCCCACACGGCGCGATGCACCTGGCCGATGCTGGCCGACGCGGTCGGGGTGTCGTCGAACGACTGGAACCGCTCCCGCCACTTGGTGCCCAGTTGCTGGTCGAGCATCCTGTGGACGGCCTTCGCGGGCAGCGGAGGTGCCTGCGCCTGCAGCTTGTTCAGCGATTCACGGTAGGGCTCCGCGAACTCCTCGGGGATCGCCGCCTCCATGACACTGAGCGCCTGGCCCAGTTTCATGGCGCCGCCCTTGAGTTCGCCGAGGACGGCGAACAATTGCTCGGCGGCCCTCGCGCTCAGCTGGGCGTCGATCTCGTCTTTGTCGCCGCCGGTCAGTTTGCGGCCGAACCCCATAGCGGCACGCCCCGCGATCCCCAAGGGGATGCTCGCGAGTTTCGCGGTGCGGGCAGAACTCCTGCGGGGGATGTCGGGCACCCCACCATCATGCATCATCACCGGAGGCGGTTCGATTCGCCCACGGCGGGTGCCAGATACGTGCAGCTGCAACTCGCCTGCCTCGGCCAGCGGCGCGTCACCAGCCGGTGCGCGCCCAGATCGATCTCGAGTGTCGCGTCGAGACTGCTGGGCGGCGCGCCGCGCGGGGCGGACAGTACGGCCTCGAGTTGGCCGAGCGCGACTGCGGTCGTGGCCATGATCACGGCGGGACTCGCGTGCCCGACGGTCCCGAGGAGCTGAGCGGACAGGTGCGGCCAGTCCTCGTCGTAAGCGGCGCGGAGGAGGTCGGCGCACCGCAGGCAACTCGTGTGGCCCGGCAGCACGAGCGGACCGACCACACCGCGACCGTCCCGCAGCCGGACCTGCAGGTGCGGTATCCCGTTCTGCACCAGGTCCGCGGCGAGGCGGGGGTCCGCCACCAGATCGTCCGCGAGCACGACACACAGGGCGTTCCACCGCCGGACGTCGCCGTCGGCGGAGTAGCGGAACGAGCGGGAGACCCGGATGCCGCCGTCGGTGAGTCCGGCGGACACCGCATCCGACAGCGGTCCGCGTCCGTGCACGCGGATGGTGATCGTGTCCGCGATCGGGGACGTGCCTGCGACGTCGATCAGACCGGCGCGGTCCAGATCGCCGAGCAGCTTCGACACGTCCGTGGGCGCAAGGCCGTACCCGACGGCCGTCCACAGGATGTGCGGCCGCGTGTTCCTGCCGTCGAGCAGTCGGACGACGGCGAGGAGTTGTTCGGTCCGGACTCCGGGCGGCGGGGAGAGAACGAGTGCGCGTTCGGGATCCCAGCCGAACTGGATACGGCCGTCGGGGCGGACGAGTACGGCGATCCGGGGATCGAGGGTGACGCCGACTGGCTGCGGGTGCGGAATGGTCACACACCGAGGATTTCAGGCCGCGACCGGTCGCCGGCCCGGAAAAGACGAGTTGTCCACAGGCCGAAACATGCTCCGACCTGCGGACTTCCCGCTACTTGTAAATTGGTGCGATCAGGCGGTCAGGACTCCGGTTCGTCGTCCTTGCCGGACTTGCCGCGTTCGGCCTCCTCGGCCCGCTCGCGGGCCTCCGTCGCCTCCAGCTGCGCCATCGGATTGTCGAAGTCGCCTCCGTCGCCGCCGCCGAGCACACGCTGGACGAACGCGTCCGGGCTGTCGAGATCGGACGAGTCGGGCAGCAGGTCGGGGTGGGCCCACACACCGTCACGGGCGTCGATCGACTCGGACGTGAGGCGTGTCCACAGCTGCGCGGCCTCGCGGACCTTGCGGGGACGCAGTTCGAGTCCGACGAGTGTCGCGAAGGTCTGCTCGGCGGGTCCGCCGGTCGCGCGCCTGCGGCGGAGCGTCTCGCTCAGGGCCGCGACGCCGGGGAGGCGGTCGCCCAGCGCCGACGAGACGACGACCTCGACCCAGCCCTCGATGAGGGCGAGAAGCGTCTCGAGTCGCTCGAGGGCCTGCTTCTGCTCGGGTGTGGTCTGCGGTTCGAACGCACCCTGCTGCAGGATGTTCTCGAGCTGCGACGGATCGGTCAGCGCGGACGGATCGAGCCCCTTCGCCATGTCCTCGATGGCGGAGAAATCCATGGTGATGCCGCGGGCGTACTCCTCGACGGTGGCGAGGAGGCGCTGACGCAGCCACGGGACGTGGCTGTACAGGCGCTGGTAGGCGGCCTCACGGGCGGCGAGGAAGACGAGGATCTCACGGTCGGGCTGTTCGAGCCCCTTGCTGAACCGCTCCACCGCCGCGGGAAGCAGTGCGCCCGTGCCCGCCGGACCGAGGGGGAGACCGATGTCGGTGGAGGTGAGCACCTCCTTGGACAGCTGACCCAGCGCCTGGCCTAGCTGGGAGCCGAACGCGAGGCCACCCATCTGGCTCATCATGCCGAGCATGGGGCCCGCCATCTGCTGCGCCTCTTCGGGCAGCCCCTGCACCCACATGCCCGACACCTTCTCCGCGACCGGGTCGCACAGCCGCTTCCAGGTGTCGAGGGTGTTGTCGAGCCAGTCGTTGGGCGTCCACGCAACGGTCTTCGACGCGCCCGCGGGCAGCGTCGTCGCGGCGTCCAGCCACAGCTCGGCGAGCCGCGAGGCATCGGCGATCGCCTCGGAGTTGCCCTGCGTGATCGGAGCGACGGACCCCATCTGCTGGCGGGCGAGCTTCTTCGCGATCTCGTAGTTGACCGGGCCGGTCTGCTCCCCGGAGCCCATCGACGTGCCCATCCCGCTCAGCATCTGGCCGAACTGGGTGAGCATCTGGCCGAGGGCAGCCGGGTCGAAGCCCCCGGCGGGGAAACCACCCGCCCCGAAACCGAAGTCGCCGGAACCGCCCGCGTTCTTGTCGCGGTCGGGCCCGTTCTGATCCCCCGTGTTCTTGTCACGATCGGGATCGTCGTCGGGTTTGGAGAAGCCGAAGGGCGGATTGCTCATGACTCAACGGTACAAGGCGCATGGTTCGGTGGCTGCCGACCGCGTCACGCTGACGGCGAACACGCGGACGGCCGACAGCGGTGCCCGCCGGATCGCGCTCTACGCTGGTCCAGGTGAATCGACGGATCGTGACGCTTCTGGCTGCGCTGGCCCCGATCGTGGTACTCGGCATTCTCGGCACCGTGATCAAGGTGCCGTACGTGGCTCTCGGGCCGGGACCCACGTTCAACACCCTCGGCGAAGTGGGTGGTGAGCAGGTCGTCGCCATCGAGGGAACGGACGTGGACGACACCACCGGCCACCTCAACATGACGACGGTCGCCGTGCGCGACGACCTCAACGTGTTCGAAGCGTTCGGACTGTGGGCCAGCGGACGCCAGGGCATCGTGCCCCGCGAGGAGGTGTACCCGCCGGACAAGTCGAAGGACGAGGTCAAGCAGGAGAACGACGCCGACTTCCAGCAGTCGGAGGACAGCGCCGAACTCGCGGCGCTCCACTTCCTGGACAAGCCGGTGGACCTGCGGATCGCCAAGGTCGGTGAGGACGGCCCCTCCCAGGGGCTGCTGCGCGAAGGCGACGTGCTGGTCAGTGTCGACGGAAAGCCGGTGTCGACGGTCGGCGGCGTGCAGGAGGCGGTGGCCGATGTGCCCCCGAACACCGAGGTGCCGATCGTGATCCGGCGTGACGGCGCCGAGACCACGGTGCGGGTGGTGCTCGGTGCCCGCCCGGACGACGAGGCCAAGGGCTACCTGGGGATCACGCCGGAGGAGGTCCCGGACGTCCCGTTCACGATCGACTTCAACCTCGCCGACGTGGGCGGCCCGTCGGCGGGACTCATGTTCACGCTCGCGGTGATCGACAAACTCAGCCCGGGCGAACTCAACGGCGGCAAGTTCGTCGCCGGCACCGGCACGATCGACTCCGACGGCGACGTCGGCCCCATCGGTGGCATCAAGTACAAGTTGATCGCCGCATCCGAGGCGGGCGCCGAGACGTTCCTGGTGCCCGCGAAGAACTGCGACGAGGCACGCCAGGGCGCACCCGACGGGCTCCGGCTCGTGAAGGTCGAGAACCTCGACGGAGCCGTCGACGCGCTCGAGGCCGTCAATGCCGGAGCCGACGCACCGCACTGCTGAGCGGTCAGTCGTCGTCCGTCGCGTCGAGGGTGGCGTACAGCGCGCTGACGAGATTCGGCGCCAGATCCTCGTAGGTGAGCAATTCGATTCCGGCGTACGGGTCGGCGTCCTCGTCGGGGCGCAACTGCATCAGGCACAGCGACGGTCCGTCGCGCAGCACCGCGGCGATCAGCCGGGCGGACCGGCGGTCGGGATGCGACTCGGCCGCGGCCCGCGCGGCGTCGTCGGCGGCGTCGCGGTCGGACAGCAGCGGGACGAGTGCGTCGTCCAGATCGGATTCCGCCTCGGGGGGCAGGACGACGATCTCCTGGACGAGGGCGCACCCGACCACGCCGTCCGGCCAGCTGGTGGTGGCGAGGAATTCGTCGAGTGCGCGTGACCCGCCGTCGATGTCGCCCGGGAACGGATCCTGTTCCACCGGGGTCAATTCCGCACCGTCGGCGAGTTGGTCGAGCAGGCTCGGTTCGGCGGCCGCGAGGAGTTCGGTCGGGACGAGTGCGAACATCTGGGGCGGCTGATCCCACCCTCCGGCATCGACGAATTCGACCACCTCACGCACACAGCGGGCGAGGGCGTCCGGCTCTCGGTTCACATTCTCTTCACTCACAGGACCCATCTTCGCACCCCCGGAACAGGACCGACGGCGGCAACTCTCGGTTGTTACGTAGAGTGGGACGAAACGGTCACGCCCTCGCTGTTCGGGTGTGGACGACCGAACGGTGCAGTTGACCGCGGCGCGCGAGCGTCGCCGAGTTCTTGGAGTGTGGCACGTGGGCATGCGGCCCCCCGCAGGTTTACCGTCGTTGTCCAAACGCAGTCGAGTGCTGCTGGTGCTGGCGCTTGTCGTCGCGGCCCTGCTGCTGGTGGGTCCTCGGCTGATCAGCACGTACACGGACTGGTTGTGGTTCGGTGAGGTCGGATTCCGTGGTGTCTTCACCACGGTCCTCGTCACCCGTCTGCTGCTCTTCCTCGTCGTGGGGGTGGTGGTCGGCGGAATCGTCTGGCTGGCACTGCTGCTCGCGTACCGTTCACGGCCGGTGTTCGTCCCGGTGTCGGGTCCCAACGATCCGGTGGCGCGGTACCGCACCACGGTGATGACCCGGCTGCGCCTGTTCGGACTTGCCATTCCGATCGCGGTGGGACTGCTCGCCGGCCTGATCGCCCAGTCCAGCTGGGTGACGGTGCAGCTGTTCATCAACGGCGGCGCGTTCGGCGTCGCCGATCCCGAATTCGGCCTCGACGTCGGCTTCTACACGTTCGATCTGCCGTTCTACCGTTTCGTCCTCAACTGGCTGTTCGTCGCGGTGCTGCTGGCGTTCTTCGCGAGCCTGGTGACGCACTACGTCTTCGGTGGGCTCAAGCTCGCGGGCCGGGGCGGGGCGCTGACGAATGCGGCGCGAGTCCAGTTGGCAGTGCTCGCGGGAACGTTCATTCTCCTCAAGGCGGTCGCGTACTGGTTCGACCGGTATTCCCTGCTGTCCAGCAGCCGCAAGGAGCCGACTTTCACCGGTGGTAGCTACACGGACATGAACGCGGTGCTGCAGGCGAAGCTGATCCTGCTGGCCATCGCGGTGATCTGCGCGGGCGCTTTCTTCGCGGCGATCTTCCTGCGCGATCTGCGGATTCCCGCAATGGCCACAGCCCTTCTCGTGCTCTCGTCGATCCTGGTCGGCGCGGTGTGGCCGCTCGTGGTGGAGCAGTTCTCGGTGCGCCCCAACGCCGCCGACAAGGAGAGCGCGTACATCGAGCGGAACATCGCCGCCACCCGGCAGGCGTACGGCATCACCGACGACAAGGTCGAGTACCAGGACTACCAGGGGTACGGGACGACGCCGCCGCGCGACGTGCCCGCCGACGTCACGACGATCGCGAACACGCGACTGCTCGACCCGAACATCCTGTCGCGGACGTTCACCCAGCAGCAGCAGCTGAAGAACTTCTACGGTTTCCCGCCGACGCTCGACATCGACCGGTACGACATCGACGGGGCGATGCGTGACTACATCGTCGCGGCCCGCGAGTTGTCGTCGAAGAGCCTGACCGGCAACCAGACGGACTGGATCAACAAGCACACCGTCTACACGCACGGCAACGGACTGGTCGCGGCCCCCGCGAACCGGGTCAACGCCGCCGCAGGCGAGTCCGCGGAGGAAGCCGCGAACAGCAACAGCGGTTACCCCGTCTACATGGTCAGCGACATCGCCTCCCAGGCCGCGGGTAATCAGGTCATCCCGGTCGAGCAGCCGCGCATCTACTACGGCGAGGTCATCGCCGACACCGATGCCGACTACGCGATCGTCGGCGGTTCCCAAGGTTCGGATCCCCGGGAGTACGACACCGACACCTCGCGCTACACGTACACCGGATCGGGTGGTGTGCCGATCGGCAACTGGTTCAACCGGCTGGCGTTCGCGGCCAAGTACACCGAACGCAACATCCTGTTCTCCGGTGCCATCGGTTCGGATTCGAAGATCATCTACAACCGTGACCCCCGGGACCGCGTCACGCACGTCGCACCGTGGCTGACCGCGGACGGCGACTCCTACCCGGCCGTCGTCGACGGCAAGGTCGTGTGGATCGTGGACGCCTACACCACGCTGCAGGACTACCCGTACGCGCAGCGCAGTTCGCTCGACGGACTCGTCGAGGACAGCATCGACCAGAACACCGGCCGCTTGCTGCCCCGCAAGGAGGTGTCCTACATCCGAAACTCGGTGAAGGCCACCGTCGACGCGTACGACGGCACGGTGAAGCTCTACCAGGTGGACCAGAACGATCCCGTGCTCGATGCGTGGATGGGTGTGTTCCCCGACGCCGTGCAGCCTGCGGACTCGATTCCGGACGAACTGCGCGCGCACTTCCGTTACCCCGAGGACCTGTTCAAGGTGCAGCGCGAGATGCTCGCCAAGTACCACGTGGACGACCCGAAGGAGTTCTTCACCAACAACGCGTTCTGGTCGGTGCCGAGCGATCCCACAATCGACACGAGCGCGAACCAGCCGCCGTACTACGTGCTGGTCGGTGATCCCGAGACCGGGAAACCGTCCTTCAACCTGACGAGTGCGATGGTGGGTTACAGTCGCGAGTTCCTGTCCGCCTATCTGTCGGTGAAATCGGACCCGGAGAATTACGGCAAGTTCACGGTGCTGCAATTGCCGACGGACACGCAGACCCAGGGTCCGCAGCAGACACAGAACTCGATGATCTCCGATCCGCGGGTGGCGTCGGAGAGAACGCTGCTCGAGAGATCGAACAAGATCCAGTACGGCAACCTGCTGACACTGCCGATCGCGAATGGCGGCATCCTGTACGTCGAACCGATGTATACGGAGCGAAGTTCGACGGGCCCGAACACGTCGACGTTCCCGCAGCTGTCCCGAGTGCTGGTGAGCTACCGCGAGCCGCCGCCGAGTAACAGTGTGCGCGTCGGGTACGCCCCGACTCTGGCACAGGCGCTCGACCAGGTGTTCGGTGCCGGCACGGGCTCGGTGGCCACGGCGCCCAGCGCCGAGGAGGGGACACCTCCGGAGACGGGCACGACGCCGCCCGTCGACCAGGGTGCGGCACAGCCGGCGCCCACCGCACCGGCGACTCCACCGTCCGGCACGGACGTCTCGGCGGCGGTGGCGGAGCTGGATGCGTCGCTCAACGCGTTGACGGTGGCGCAGCGCAGCGGTGACTTCGCGGCATACGGTGCGGCCCTTGCCCGGGTGCAGAAGGCGGTCGCCGCGTACGAGGCGATCCCGAAGTAGAGGCGTTTCACCGAGACAACGAACGAGGCCCTGTCATCCGAACCGGATGACAGGGCCTCGTCGTATGCGAGCGGAAGATCAGCGCAGTGCGTCGACCAGCTGCGGGTTCGCGTCCACCAGCTGCTGGAACTGCTGTCCGAAGCCGTTCTGCTCGGCGACCTGGCGCGCGGAGTCCAGTGCCTGCTGCGCCGCGGGCTGGACCGGGGCGGGCGCCGGGACCTGTGCCGGTGCCGCGGGGGCCGGCGCCGGGGTGGGCGCCGGAGCGGGAGCGGGCGCGGGGGCCTCGGCGACGTCGCCGCCACCGGTGGTCAGGTACTGACCGCACACCGGCCAGGCACCCTGGCCCTGCGTCGCGAGAACATTCTCGGCGACCCGGACCTGCTCGGCCTTGCTGGCGTTCGACGCCGAGCCGCTGCCGCCGTTGGCCTGCCACGTGCTCTGCGAGAACTGCAGGCCGCCGTAGTAGCCGTTCCCGGTGTTGATTCCCCAGTTGCCGCCGCTCTCGCACGCTGCGACGCCGTCCCAGTTGTGGGAGGCGGCGGAGGCGGTGCCGGTGCTCAGGCCGAGCGGGACGGCGACGACGGCTCCGGTGACGGCGATCCAGCCGAGGGCACGCTTGCTGATGCTGTGATTGGTCATGGGGGGTCAATCCTCTCCGCGCTTGCTGGCGTGGCCGGCCTGCGGGCGACGACGTTCGCGTCGTCGCCCGGGCTGCGATTCTGTGCCGCGTCCCTGCCCCTCGAAGGTTTCGGGGATTCCGAACCCGCGGGGCAGAGCTAGCAGCGGCGGGCCGGCTTTCGCCCGGTTGTTTCGGGCCGAGAGCGACCGTACGGGAGCTTCGCCCGCAGTTCACCTGGCCAGATTGGTGGACAGGTGTCCGGCGTTGAGGGCGAATTTTCCCTGTTTCCGCAGTTCAGAAGCGCTTGATATCGTTTCGGAGTCGATTCGTTACACCGTTGTTATGTGGCGGGGATCACTACGAATTTGTGCAGCGGCTCACGCGTAAATGGCGGGGAAACGGATCTCGGTGGTGTAGGTGGATGTCTTGCAATGCAAGAGCGCCCGGCGCGCAGTCGTGCTGCGCGCAGGGCGCTCGGGCAAGTGTGGGGTGCGGATCAGAGGTACTGTCCGCAGACCGGCCAGGCGCCGGGTCCCTGGGTCGCCAGGACGTTCTCGGCGACGGCGATCTGCTCCTCGCGTGAGGCGTTCGACGGCGAGCCGGAGCCGCCGTTCGCCGCCCAGGTGCTGTCGGTGAACTGCAGGCCGCCCGAGAAGCCGTTTCCGGTGTCGGCGGCCCAGTTGCCGCTGCTCTCGCAAGCCGCAACGGCGTCCCAGTCTCCGGAAGCGGCCGAAGCGGTGCCGGTACTCAGGCCGAGCGGCACTCCGATGACTGCTCCGGTGAGTGCGACTGCGCCCATGGTCCGCTTGACGATGCTGGAATTGATCATGTGGTTGGTTCCTCTCCGCGCCTGCCGACGAGGTGGTCGTGTGGGTGACGGCTGGTGTGCCGATCCGCTGGTCGATCTGTCCTCGTCCTGCCCCTCGAGGTGTCGGGATTCCGGCTCCCGCTGGGGCAGGTCGAGCTGCGGCGGGTCGGCGTTGCCCGTTGGTTTCGGGCTGGCAACGAACGTACGCGGCGATCACGGAATGGTCACGGGCCGATTTTCTGTGACGGGCGTCCAAATACTGGGATGAACGCACGGTGTTTTCGCAGGTCGACCCGCAACTTGCGTGTTCCGAAAACGTTACAGATTTTCTCGAAACTGTGATGCAGGTCATAACTTTTAGGTAACGGATGTGACTCGAGTGGTGCTGAAAGGTTGCTACTCGGCCTCTTTCCGGGCGATTTGCAATCCGTTCGTTCGCTCGTGTAACTTTGTTCATGCAGCGCGGGGTGGAGCAGCTCGGTAGCTCGCTGGGCTCATAACCCAGAGGTCGCAGGTTCAAATCCTGTCCCCGCTACCACCGAAGAACCGGTGTCCTGAAATCCAGGACACCGGTTCTTTTTTGTCTCCGTGTTCGGTTTCGTGGCCGGCGCCGGAACGCCGAGTGGAATGCAGGCCGGTGGATCAGCCCTCCGTGACGTCCATCTCGATCAGGACGCGGCGCAGCAACTTACCGGTCGCGTTGCGGGGGAGTTCCTCGATGAAGACGATCTCGCGGGGCACCTTGTACCGCGCGAGGTTCGACTTGACGTGCGCCTTCATTTCCTCGGCGTCCTTCGCGGACCCGGGTGCGGGCACGACGAAAGCCCTGAGGCGATGGCCGAACTCGGAGTCCTCGACACCGATCACGGCAGCCTCGAGTACGTCCTCGCGGTCGGCGAGCAGGTTCTCGACCTCGAGCGGGTAAACGTTCTCGCCGCCGGAGACGATCATGTCGTCGTCGCGGCCGTCCACGAAGAGCAGGCCGTTGCGGTCGAAGTGCCCGACGTCGCCGGTCGACAGCAGACCGTTGATGCGCTCCTTGTCGCGACCGTCCGTGTAACCGGAGAAGCTGAGACCGCTGGCGACGAAAATGCGTCCGACGGTCTCGGGTTCGGTGATCCGTCGACTCGACTCGTCGTACAACTCCACGTGGCACGTGACGGGAGCCCGCCCCGCAGTACCCGGCGCCAGTTCGAGGTCGGCGGGGGTCGCGACGGTGGCGACGGCGACCTCGGTGGAGCCGTACAGGTTGTGGAGCACCTTGCCGAACGCGGCGGTGGTGCGCTTGCAGAGGTCGGGGGACAGCGCGGACCCGGCCGCGAAGATGATCGTCAGGCTCGACGTGTCGTACTTCGCCAAGGTCTCCGGTCCGAGATCGATGATGCGCTGCAGCATGGTCGGAACGACCACCAGCGTGTCGCAGCGGTGCTTCTCGACCAGGCGAATCGTGTTCTCCGGATCGAACTTCCGATGCATCACCACGGTCTGGCCCAGTGCCAGTGCGAGCGCGAACTGGGAGACTCCGGTCCCGTGGAACGCGGGGGCCGCCATCATCATCGTCTGGCCGCGTCGCAGCGGAACCCGGTCGAGGAACTGCGCCGACGCGAGCGGAGACGTGTGTCCGCGGGGAGCGCCCTTCGGCGTGCCGGTGGTGCCGCTGGTGAGGAGGACGAATCCGCCCAGCGTGGACGGTGCGGGCAGCGAACTTCGATCTCGGCCCTCCATCACGTCGTCGAGTGTGCGGACCCGGGACGTCGAATCTTCCTCCGCCCACGAGCGATAGACGATCACCTCGTCCGGGAGGGCTTCGGCGACCGCGTGGAACTCGTCGTCGTACACGAAGGCCTGCACCTGTTCGCGGGCGGCGACGTCGACGAGTTGCGGCCGGGCGAAACCGGTGTTCATCAGCACCAGTTTGGTGCCGTTCTTGGCGGCGGCGAGCATCGTCAGCACCAGGCCACGATGATTGCGGCACATGCATCCCATGACGGAACCGGGGGTGATGCCGTCGGCCTGCCACGCCCGCACCAGGGCATTGGACTGTTCCTCGATGTCGGAGTAGGTGAGCGCGCCGCGCTCGTCGACGATGGCCACCGCATCCAGGCCGGCCTCGGCGTTCGCGTGGACGGGCCCCGCGAACGGGCCGTACTTCCGCACCGCCAGAATGGAGCGGACGCCCTGGTCGACGCGGGGAAACGGAACGAGGCCTGCGCGGTTCATCACCCGCACAGCTCCCACGGTGTCCGTCACCTTGGTGAGAACGTGCTGCACTGACATGTCGAACCCTTCGGATAGGCGGGACCGCGTCACCAGTCAGGGTAGAGGACAGCGGCACCCGTGCCGGTCGTAACCGAAAGTCACCGGAATACGTCGCCGGGGGCCAGTTCGACGGCCCTCAGGCCGGCCGCCTCCGCGCGTCGGACGAACTCGCCGCCGGGGCCGTGGAACCGGCGTGGCCGCACCGGGTCCATCCCGATCGGCCACAGCGTGCCGAAGTGGATCGGGATCGACACGTCGGCGGCCACCGACCTCGCCGCGGCGACGGCCGATTCCGGATCCATGTGTCCCGGTCCGAGATTCGGCCCCCACCCGCCGACCGGGAGCAGCGCGACGTCGCAGCGCGGAACCCACTCCGCCATCGCGGGATCGAGTGCGGTGTCGCCGGCGAAGTACGTGGTCGCCGCGCCGTCGACGACATACCCCAGCGCCTGCGCCCGCTGCGGGCCACGGCGCCACCGCCGGCCATCGTGCACGGCGGGCACCGCGCGCACGGTCACCGAACCGAGTCGCACGTCCTGCCCGGCCGACACCTCGATCAACCGGTCGCCGAACACACGCAGTCCCGCAAACGCGTCCACGGCGCCGCGGGGAACGACGATCGGAACGTCGTTCGCGATCAGGGCGAGCGAGGGCAGATGCGTGTGGTCGGCGTGCAGATGGGACAGCAACACGGCGTCCGGCCGCACCGGGTCGTTCATTGGGTCCGGGCCGCGACGACGCCGTAGGTGAGCCACCCGTGCCGTCAGCACCGGGTCCGTGAGGATCGTCGTCCCACTGTCCGTGATTTCGACCGTCGCATGCCCCCGCCACCGGATGCGCACCCCTGCGTTCTCGGTCATAGCGGCCCCGTTCGCTCGTCGCGGTGACGCCGCTGCGATGAGTTCGGCCGCGCCACTCCCTGTCAGACCTTACGATCCCCCAGAAGGGAGGTCTGCGATGCGCTCTCTGGGCTCGGCGGCCAGGACAGTGACCGAATTTCTCGTGCTGTGGCTCGTCTCCGCCGTCGCACTGGTCCTGACCGACCTCATTCTGCCGGGGGTCCGGCTGCATCCGACGCCTGCGGGCGGACCCTTCGACACCCTCCCGGCGGCACTGTTCCTCGCGCTCGTGTACGGACTGTTGTCGGTCACCCTGTGGCCGTTGCTCGTGCGCGCAATGCTGTGGGTGGGTCCGGCGCTGCTGTTCCTGGGCGTGTTCGCCGGGAACTGGCTGATCATGATCCTCGCGGTGCGGGTCGTGCCGGTCGCCACCACGGAGCGGGTCGCCGACGTGCTGGTGCTGGCGCTGGTGATGTCCGTCGTCGGTTCCGGTGTCGCCGGAGCCATCGCGGCCCGGCGCGACGACACGTACCGATTGATGCTGGTGCGCCGCAACCGGTCTCGACTGCGACGCGGCGGAGCCCCGGACGCGTCGCCGGGAACGCCCGGACTGCTCTGCATCCAGATCGACGGCCTCGGCCACGCGGTGCTGCAACGCGCGATCCGCGACGGCGTCACACCGCATCTCGCCGGGCTCGTGCACCGCGGCTCCCACGTCCTGACACCCTGGCACACCGACTGGAGCAGCCAGACCGGTGCGAGCCAGCTCGGGATCCTGCACGGTGACAACCACAACGTGCCCGCGTTCCGATGGTACGACAAGACCCGTGGCACCGTCGCCGTCTTCAGCAATCCCGCCGACAACGCCGCCCGCGAACTCGAGCGCGCGCATCGGCCCGGTCTCCTCACCGGGGGTGCGAGCCGCGGCAACCTGGTCACCGGCGGCGCAGACGACAACGTCCTTGTGGTCAGCCGCATGCGAGGCGCCCGGATGGGTGGCAGGGCAATCGGATACGCCGACTACTTCGTCGACCCCGCGAGCGCGGTGCGCACCGCGGTACGGCTCGTCGCCGAGGTGCTGCGGGAGAACGTGCAGGCGTACCGGCAGCGCCGCGCCGACATCACGCCGCGCGTCCGGCGGGGCGGACTGTATCCGCTGGTCCGGGCGTTCACGACGGTCGTCGAGACGGATGTCGTCGTCGCAGCGGTCGTCGGCGATCTCATCGCGGGCCGCAGTCCCGTGTACGTGGACCTGGTCGGGTACGACGAGGTCGCTCACCATTCCGGTGTCGAACGCCCCGAGACGCGCAAGGTCCTGCGCGCTCTCGACGACGAGATCGGAATGATCTCCGCTGTCGCCGCCCAGGCCGGCCGGTCCTACCGCATCGTCGTGCTGTCGGATCACGGGCAGAGCCAGGGGGCCACCTTCCGCGACCGCTACGGCAAGAGTCTCGAGGACGTCGTGCTCGACGCCTGCCACGCCCCGGAACGCCGAGACGGCGACTCCGTCACGCTCGGCAGCCGAGGCCGCGGCGCCGAAGGCCTCGGATATGCCGAGGCCAGCCTCCGGTCGGAGGCTGCCCCCGACGTCGCCGTCACCTCGGGCGAGAATCCAGTGGTTCTCGCGTCGGGCAATCTCGGGCTGGTCAGCTTCCCCCGGGTGGCGGGCCGGGCCACCCGCGAATGGACGGACGCCCGGTACCCGGACCTGATTCCGGCGCTCGTCACACATCCCGGCATCGGGTTCGTGCTCGTGGCCCGCGACGACGGCGGCTCGGTCGTGCTCGGACCTGCCGGCAGCGTCGACGTCGCCACCGGTGAGGTGGACGGCGTCGATCCGCTCGCCGACTTCGGGCCCGGCGCCCTCGACCGGATCCGCCGGACGGACACCTTCGACAACGTCGCCGACCTGATGGTGGGCGGCCGGTACTGGCCGGACACCCGGGAGGTCGCCGCGTTCGAAGATCAGGTCGGATCGCACGGCGGGCTCGGTGGACCCCAGAACACGCCGTTCCTGCTGTATCCGGCCGACCTGCCCGCGCCACCGAACCCTCTGCAGGGCGCCGAAGCGGTGCACGAGGTGCTCGTCCGGTGGCGCGATCTCGCGTGAATCCCGTTCCCGCACGGCATGAGCCGTGCGCGGCTGCTACTTCAGCTCGGCGGACGACTTCCCGAGCAGACGGCGGGCCACGATCAGCTGCTGGATCTGCTGCGTGCCCTCGAAGATGTCGAGGATCTTCGAGTCGCGTGCCCACTTCTCGAGCAGCGGGCGCTCCGAGTATCCCAACGTGCCTGCGAGTTCGACGGCCTTGAGGGAGATGGCGGTTCCGGTGCGGCCGGCCTTCGCCTTCGACATCGACGCCTCGAGTGAGTTCGGCTTCTTGTTGTCCGCCATCCACGTTGCCCGCAGAGCGAGCAGGTAGGCGGCTTCCCAGTCGGCCTCGAGCTGCAGGAACTCGGCGGCGGCCGCGTGCTGGTTGTACGCGGGGGTGTCGTACGAGATCTCCACACCGGCGTCGGAGAGGATGCGGCGCAGTTCCTCGAGCGCGGCGCGGCCCAGGCCGACCGCCATACCGGCGACGATCGGGCGGGTGTTGTCGAACGTCTGCATGACGCCGGCAAAGCCCTTCTCGACGTTGACCTCCGGCGTGCCGAGCAGGTTGTCCTTCGGGATCCGGCAGTCCTGCAGCAGCAGCACCGCGGTGTCCGACGCCTTGACGCCCAGCTTGTGCTCGAGGCGGGCGACGCTCAGTCCCGGGGCGTCGCGCGGGACGACGAACGACTTGATCGCGGCGCGGCCCTTGGTCTTGTCGACGGTGGCCCACACGACGATGTGGGTGGACCGCTCACCGGCGGTGACGAAGATCTTCTCACCGTTGAGGACGTATTCGTCGCCGTCGAGCACCGCGGTGGTGGTGACGGCGGCGGAGTCGGAACCGAAACCGGGTTCGGTGATGGCCATCGACGCCCACACCTTGCCGAAACGCTCGAGCTGTTCGTCGGTGGCGACCGCCGCGATGGCCGAGTTGCCGAGACCCTGGTACGGGATCGCCAGTGTGAGACCCACGTCGCCCCAGCAGGTTTCGATGACGTTCATCAGCGAGGACATGTTGCCGCCGTTGACGTTCCCGATGACCTTCGGTTCGTCGCCGCGTCCGAGGGCGGCGCCCGCCGCCCCCTTGCCGGAGTCGTTGAGACCCTCCACCATGGCGGCCATGGTGTCGAGTTCTTTGGGGTAGGCGTGCTCCGCGAGATCGTACTTGCGGGAGATCGGCCGGAAGATTTCTGCCGCAACCTGATGCGCCTGGTTCGCGGAGGCTTTGAGCTTCTTGGGAAGTTCGAGGTTGATCATGACTGTTTCCTTAGTTCGAATCCGGCAGCTCAGATCAGGACGATGCCCTCGGCGACGCCGATGGCGCGCAGATCGCGGTACCAGCGCTCCACGGGATGTTCCTTGGTGTAACCGTGGCCACCGAGCAGCTGGACGCCGTCGAGACCGATCTGCATGCCCTTCTCGGACGCCAGCTTTCGGGCGAGGGCCGATTCGCGGGCGAAGGACAGCCCCTGCTCGGCGCGGGAGGCGCCGCGCAACGTGACCAGGCGCAGGCCGTCGAGTTCGATGCCGATGTTCGCGACCATGAAGGCGACGGCCTGACGGTTGCTGATCGGCTCACCGAACGCGACCCGCTCGTTGACGTACGGGATCACGTAGTCGAGAACGGCCTGACCGGTGCCGACCGCGAGCGACGCCCAGCCGAGGCGGGCCAGCCGGATCGCGTCGGCGTATTCGGCCTTCCGCGCGTCGGCGTCGGCGGCGCCGAGCAGACCCGACTCGGGCACGGCGACGTCGGTGAGGTTGAGCCGGCCGAGGCCCGCGGCGCGCAGGCCCATGCTCGGGTCCGCCTCCACGACGAGTCCCTTGGTGTCGGCCTCGACGATGAAGAAGGAGGGTTTGCCGTCGAGTTCGGCCGCCACGATGAACAACTCCGACGAGGCGGCGGCGGGAACGAGGCTCTTGACGCCGTTGAGCTTGTAGCCGCTGGGGGAGCGGACTGCCTTGGTCTGCAACGCGAACGGATCGAACAATGCGCGGGGCTCGTTGACGACCACGGCCGCGTTCGGAACCTGCTCGCCCGTGAACGAGGGCAGGTAGGTCTTCTGCTGGGAGTCGGTGCCCCACTGGGTGAGGGCGACGGCGACGCCGCTCGGCGCGAGGATCGGCAGCGCGAGCCCCATGTCGCCGTGGGCGAGGGCCTCGGCGACGAGGGAGTTGGTGACGGCCCCGCGCTCGCTGGCGGCCCCGTCGAGTTCCTCGGGAACGTTGATCAGGGTGATGCCGAGTTCGGCGGCGCGTTTCACGAGATCGGCAGGTGCGGCGGCGGCGGCATCGGCGGCGTGCCCGGCGGGCCGCAGGATCTCGGCGGCGAATTCGCGCACGGTCTCGACGATCATCTGCTGCTCGTCGCTCGGGGTGAGGTCGAAGTAGCCGGCCTTGGCGGTCGGGTTGTCGGGGAGGCGCTTCGGTGCGCCGCCGCCGGACACCTTCTGGAATCCGCGGGTGGCGGCGCCGAGGGTCTTGAAACCGGTCTTCGTGCCTTCGTAGGTCACCCGGTCGATCGTCTGGCGCAGGTTGTACTTCTCGGCCAGATCGGATCCGGTGATCTTGGTCAGCACGCGCATCGCGGCACCCATGGCGTCGCGCTTGACGGGATTCAGTCCGACGGCGGACGTGTCGCGGGGGTTCCGCTTCGCTCTGCCGTTGGGGGCAACAGTGTCTTGCTTGCTCATGATCACCAGCTGTTTCTCGGTGTTCGGGCGTGGACACGATCTATCTTACTCAGCAGTAAGGTTAGTGTCTACTATCGAGTAAGTTCCGGTGCGCGCGAGCTCCCACCGCGCCGGGTTCGAGCCCGATCTTCGGGGGGCAGCAGACATGCGAGAACCGCCCTCCTCGGGGGCCGAGGAGGGCGGGCCGGGCTCCTTCGCGGAGGCCTCGAAAGGGACTGTGTGTCTGTATTACTGCGTCAGCGCAGTCGGGACAGCGCCTCGTCGTGCAGCAGGGTGTTGGTCGCCAGCGCGCTACCCCCGTGCGGGCCGTCGGCGCCGGCGAGGTTGGTGAACCGGCCGCCGGCCTCGCGCACCAGGACGTCGAGGGGTGCGAGGTCCCACAACGACACCTCGGGCTCGGCGGCGATGTCGACGGCGCCCTCGGCGAGCAGGCAGTAGGAGAAGAAATCACCGAATCCGCGGACCCGCCACACGTCGTCGGTGAGGGAGAGGAACTGCTCGCGGATGCCGAGTTCCTTCCACCCGGACAGGCTCGAGAACGTGAGGCTGGCCGAACCGAGCCGGTCGACGGCCGAGACGGCGAGGCGAGTGGGCTCGGAGCCGTCGAACGTCGACCAGGCGCCACCACCCGATGCCGCCCACCAGCGGCGCGCGAGTGCCGGGGCGCTCACGACACCGACGGTGGGAACGCCGTCCTCGAGCAGCGCGATCAGCGTGGCCCAGATCGGGACGCCCCGCACGAAGTTCTTGGTGCCGTCGATCGGGTCGACCACCCACTGCCGCCCCGAGAACTGCGCGTCGCCGCCGAACTCCTCACCGAGGACGGCGTCGGTCGGCCGCTCGGATTCCAGCGTCGCCCGGACCGCCCGTTCCACCGCCAGGTCCGCGTCCGTGACCGGGGTGAGGTCGGGTTTGTCGTCCACCGACAGGTCGAGTGCCCCGAAGCGGGCCCTCGTGATCGCGTCCGCCTCGTCGGCGATTCGGAGGGCGAGTTGCAGGTCGGCGTCGAGGTCGGTCACGGTCGCACAGATTACTCGTACCGCACCGGCCCGAGCTCAATCGATCTTCACCTCGGCGAGCTTGCCGGTGGCGACGTCGAAGACGAACCCGCGGAGCGACGTGGTGGCCGTGACGAAGGGACTGGCCTGAATGCGGCGCAGCGACTGCCGGACGTCCTCGTCGAGGTCGGGGAACGCCTCGGCCGACCAGGCGGGTTTGATCCCGACCTCGTCCTGGATGGACTTCTTGAAGTCGTCGTCGGTGAACGTGAGCATCCCGCAGTCCGTGTGGTGGATGAGGATGATCTCGGTGGTGCCGAGCAGTCGCTGGCTGATCGCGAGCGACCGGATCTCGTCGTCCGTCACCACCCCGCCCGCGTTGCGGATGACGTGCGCCTCACCCTCCTGGAGGCCGAGGATCCGGTAGACGTCCAGACGTGCGTCCATGCAGGCGAGGACCGCGACGTGCTTGCTCGGGGGCAGGGGGAGCGGCCCGGTGAATCCGGCTGCGTACTCCTCGTTGTTCTTCAGGTACTGGTCGGTCACGGTCATCGTCGACTCCGTCCGGGATGGCGGTACGAACAAGTGCGTACCCGTGCATGCAACAAGGCGCTTCGGGGGTCCGCAAGGCTTTCACACAGCGTGATCGGAAGGGGTGACTTCGGTCGCGGCGAAGGGGTGACAGGGCACCTGTCCGCACCCGGTAACCTTGGGAACCGTGCATCCCGACGTATCCGCAGACCTGAGCGAGCTCGACACCACCCTCCGCACCGTCGAATCGGTGCTGGACGTGGAGGAGTTGCGCCGCCGTATCGACGAGCTCGAACACCAGGCTGCCGATCCGGAGCTGTGGAACGACCAGGAGCACGCCCAGCAGGTCACCAGTCAGCTGTCGCACTCCCAGGCCGAACTGCGCCGCGTCGAGGAACTGCGCTCGCGGCTCGACGACATGCCGGTGCTCTACGAACTCGCCGAGGACGAGGGCGCGGAGGCCATCGCGGACGCCGACGCCGAGCGACACAGCCTGCGCGAAGACATCGCGGCGATGGAAGTCAAGACGATGCTCTCCGGCGAATACGACGAGCGCGACGCGCTGGTCAACATCCGCTCCGGCGCCGGTGGCGTCGACGCCGCCGACTGGGCCGAGATGCTGATGCGCATGTACATCCGCTGGGCCGAGAAGCACGGTTACGGCGTCGAGGTCTACGACACGTCCTACGCGGAAGAGGCCGGCATCAAGAGCGCGACGTTCGCGGTCAAGGCGCCGTACAGCTACGGAACCCTGTCCGTCGAGATGGGCACGCACCGGCTGGTCCGGATCAGCCCGTTCGACAACCAGGGCCGCCGCCAGACGTCGTTCGCCGAGGTCGAGGTCCTGCCCGTGGTCGAGACCACCGACCACATCGACGTCAACGAGAACGACGTCCGGGTCGACGTGTACCGCTCGTCGGGCCCCGGCGGGCAGTCCGTCAACACCACCGACTCCGCTGTCCGGTTGACGCACATCCCGACCGGCATCGTCGTGACGTGTCAGAACGAGAAGTCGCAGCTGCAGAACAAGGTGTCGGCGATGCGCGTCCTGCAGGCCAAGCTGCTCGAGGTCAAGCGCAAGGAGGAGCGCGCCGAGATGGACGCGCTCAAGGGCGACGGCGGCAGTTCCTGGGGCAACCAGATGCGGTCGTACGTGCTGCACCCGTACCAGATGGTCAAGGATCTGCGTACCGAGTACGAGGTCAACAACCCGTCGGCGGTGCTCGACGGTGACATCGACGGTTTCCTCGAATCCGGCATCCGGTGGCGGATGCGCGAGAGTCAGGCGTCCTGATACCGATGGAAGCGGCAGCGGCAGTGTTCGCTCCCACCCAGAACCTCCTCGACTGGCTCTCGTCGACGGGCCTCGCGGTGTCCCTCACCGTCCTCGGCGCGATCCTGATGGCGCGGTTCGTCAACTGGGGCGGCAGCAAGGTCACCGACCGGATCGACAGCAACTACATGCAGGGCGACGCCCTCGTGCGGTCCGAGGCGACCAAGCACCGGCACTCGGTGGCGCAGGTGATCACCTGGGTGATCATCACCATCATCTACGTGATCGCGACGATGAAGGTGCTCGACCAGCTGAGCCTGCCGATCGGCAGCCTCGTGGCCCCGGCCACCGTGCTCGGCGCGGCGCTCGGTTTCGGCGCGCAGCGCGTCGTACAGGACATCCTCGCCGGCTTCTTCATCATCACCGAACGCCAGTACGGGTTCGGTGACACGGTGCAACTCGCGGTGACGGGGTCGTCGGAGGACGCCGAGGGCGTGATCGAGGACGTCACGCTCCGGGTCACCCGGATGCGGAACTCGGACGGTGAGGTCATCACCGTGCCCAACGGCCAGATCGTCAAGGCCATCAACCTGTCCAAGGACTGGGCGCGTGCCGTGATCGACGTTCCGGTCCCGGCCACGTCGGACATCAACCGGGTCAACGAGGTGCTCCACCAGGTCGGTGTCGAGGCCTTCGCGGATCGCGGACTGAAGAAACTACTGCTCGACGAGCCGACGGTGATGGGAGTGGAGAGTCTGACGGTCGACGAGGTCAGCGTCCGCGTCGTGGCGCGGACCCTGCCGGGTAAGCAGTTCCAGGTCGGTCGCGCGCTGCGCGTGCGCATCGCCACCGCGATGAGACGGCAGGGCATCACCGTCGAACCGGACCTCCAGACGGTCCGGGCAGCGGAGGGCGAGGGATGACCGACGAACCCCGGCGCGGACTGGACCGGGTTCTGCACTCCTCGTTCATTCCCGCCAAGATCCTCGGCGGCCGGGTGCGGACGTCGACACTGGTGCTGTGCATCCTGTGGGTGGTGCTGTACACGCTGTACACGTACCTCAACCCCGCCGAAGAGGTGGTCCAGGGGCCGGTCGCTCCTGCTGTCGTCCCCACCCGGGAGGCGCCGATCCAGGAGACCACGCCGCCGCCGTCGGAGTTCGAGACGACGATCGAGTCGACGACGGAGACGGCCACGACCACCGAGTCGACACCCGAGCCGACGCCGGAGCAGACGGCGCCCACCGGAACCAGTCAGGTGACGTCGACGCCGACGCTGCCGTTCGGGATTCCCAATCCGTTCCCGCCTCCGCCGACGACGACGCCGCCGACCACGTCTTCCGTCCCGACGACGTCGGCGACACCGCAGCCCGGGCGGTGACGCCCGCGCGTCGCTTCATTTGGTCACTGTTCGATAACGTCTAGACTGGCTCCTCGTGATCAGCGTCGAGAATGTGTCGAAGTCGTACAAGACCTCCACGAGGCCCGCCCTGGACAAGGTGAGCGTCGAGGTGGACAAGGGCGAGTTCGTCTTCCTGATCGGCCCGTCGGGCTCGGGAAAGTCGACGTTCATGCGCCTGCTCCTCAAGGAGGAGTCGCCGACGTCGGGCGACATTCACATCGCGGATTTCCATGTCAACAAGCTGTCGGCCCGGCGTGTGCCGAAGTTGCGGCAGAGCATGGGCGTCGTCTTCCAGGACTTCCGGCTCCTGCAGAAGAAGACGGTGTCCGAGAACGTCGCGTTCGCGCTCGAGGTGATCGGGAAGCCGCGCGCGATGATCTCCCGGACCGTCCCCGAGGTACTCGAAATGGTCGGGTTGTCCGGGAAAGCGGATCGCCTCCCCACCGAACTGTCCGGTGGTGAGCAGCAGCGCGTCGCCATCGCCCGGGCGTTCGTGAACCGGCCGCTGGTGCTGCTGTGCGACGAGCCCACCGGAAACCTCGACCCGGAGACCAGCCAGGACATCATGCTGCTGCTCGAACGGATCAATCGCACCGGAACGACGGTGGTGATGGCGACCCACGACCACCACATCGTCGACTCGATGCGTCGTCGCGTGGTGGAACTGGACCTCGGCAGAGTGGTGCGCGACGAGGCTCGGGGTGTGTACGGCGTGGGGCGTTAGCCGCCCTCCCTGCACTCCAAGCTTCAGTACTGTCCCCAAGTCTCCTACGAAGGACTCTGATTCCCCGATGCGTGCCAGTTTCATTTTCAGTGAGGTCCTGACCGGACTCCGCCGCAACGTCACCATGACCATCGCGATGATCCTCACCACCGCGATCTCCCTCGGCCTGTTCGGGAGCGGGTTGCTGGTGGTGCAGATGGCCGGCAAGACCCAGCAGATCTTCCTGGACCGCGTCGAGGTGCAGATCTTCCTCACCGACGACATCTCCACCTCGGACCCGGGTTGCGAGGGGGAGATCTGCAAGTCGCTGCGCACGGAACTGGAGGACACGCCGTCGGTGGTGTCGGTGGAGTACCTCAACCGGGACGACGCGGTGAAGGACGCGACGGAGCGGGTGTTCAAGGATCAGCCCGAACTCGCCGCGCTCGTCAGCCCCGACAGCTTTCCCGCTTCGTTCAAGGTCAAGCTCAGCGACCCCGAGCGGTTCGGCGTGATCAACGAGAACTTCGGTACCCGGCCGGGCGTCGAGAGCGTCCTCAATCAGCGCGAACTGGTCGAGCGGCTCTTCAGCGTCCTCAACGGGGTCCGCAACGCCGCGTTCGCGATCGCGATCGTGCAGGCCGTGGCGGCAATTCTCCTGATCGCGAACATGGTTCAGATCGCGGCCTTCACCCGTCGCACCGAGGTCGGCATCATGCGGTTGGTCGGTGCGACCCGCTGGTACACGCAGTTGCCGTTCCTGCTCGAGGCGGTGGTCGCTGCGCTGGTGGGTGCAATCCTCGCCATCGTCGGCCTGTTCACCGCGAAGAACATGTTCATCGACGACGTGCTCGCGGACGTCTACGAGGCCAACATCGTGGCCCGGATCTCCAACAGCGACGTGCTGTTCGTGGCGCCGGTGCTGGTGCTGGTGGGCGTCGGCATGGCGGCCGTCACCGCGTACGTGACCCTGCGCTTGTACGTCCGCGAATAATTCGGTTTGCGCCTTCTCCTATGCTGGAGAGTACGAACTGTTCACCTCGGACATCGCGGACTGAAAGGCCCGGAACGTGAAGGAAAAGGGCCGCAAGGTCATTGCGACCAACCGCAAGGCGCGTCACAACTACACCATTCTCGACGTCTACGAGGCGGGGATCGCGCTCGTCGGTACCGAGGTGAAGAGTCTGCGCGAGGGTAAGGCGTCGCTGGTCGACGCGTTCGCCACCGTCGACGACGGGGAGGTGTGGCTGCGCTCCCTGCACATCCCCGAGTACACGCAGGGCACGTGGACCAACCACTCGCCGCGCCGCACCCGGAAGCTGCTGCTGCACAAACGGGAGATCGAGCACCTCGTCGGCAAGACCCGCGAGGGCAACCAGACCCTGGTTCCCCTGTCGATGTACTTTTCCGACGGCAAGGTCAAGGTGGAGCTCGCGCTCGCCAAGGGCAAGCAGGACTACGACAAGCGCCAGGACCTGGCCAGGCGGACCGCCGAGCGTGAGGTGACCCGCGAACTCGGACGCCGAGTCAAGGGCATGCGCTGACGTCCATCCTGCTCGCGCTCGTGGCCGCGATCGGATACGGCGTGAGCGATTTCGTCGGGGGAGTCGCGTCCCGCAGAGTGGCGGCGCTGCGCGTCGTCATCGTGTCTTATCCGCTGTCGCTGCTGATCGTCCTCATGATCGCCCCGTTCGCCGGGGGCACCCTCACCTCGTCCTCCCTCGTGTGGGGTGCGGTGGCGGGAGTGGCAGGCGGGGTGGCGGTCTGGTGGTTCTATCTCGCGTTGGCGTCGGGACCGATGTCGGTGGTGTCGCCGCTGACGGCCGTGCTGGTCGCCGGTATTCCGGTGTTGATCGGGCTCGCGTTCGGCGAGCGGCCCGGGCCCGTCGCGTACATCGGAATCGCGGTGGCCCTCGTCGCCGTCGTCCTCGTCAGCCGGGAATCGCCCGACGAGACCGCGGGTGAGGTGGCAGGCGGCAGGGTGCTGCGCTTCACCCGCACCGTGGCACTGCTCACCGTCGGATCCGGCATCGCGTTCGCGCTGTCCTTCGTCTCGCTGCACCAGATCGGCGACGAGGGCGGGATGTGGGCGCTCGCCGTGTCCCGCGCCGCGGCGACCGCGGTGGTCTGGCTCGTCGCCCTGGCCGCCGGCCACTTCGTGCCGCCGCACGGCGAACCCCTCAAACTCGCCGTGTATGTGAGTTTCCTCGACGTTCTTGCCAACGCGGCCATGATGTACGCGTTCCAGGGCGGGCTGCTGTCGCTCGTCAGCGTCATCGGGTCGCTGTACCCCGCGGCCACCGTGCTGCTGGCGATGGTGATGCTCGGTGAACGGGTGAGCAGAATGCAGCAGGCGGGGATGCTCCTCGCCCTCGCTGCCGTCGGAATGATCGCCGTGGCCAGCTGAAATACGTCCGTCGACACTCCCGGCGAAAACCGGGATGAATCCGGGCGGGGTTCGCGTTACACTAGGTGGCCCCGCGAGACTCGTGGGGCACGTACGGGGCTGAACGGTTTCGACTGCGTACGTTGAGGTAGGGGAAGCGTGTCGGTGCAGGCAAGAGACCACCGTAAGCGTCGCTGCAAACATATAAGCGCCGATTCCAATCAGCGCGACTACGCACTCGCTGCCTAAGTAGCGACTGCGTGTCTGTCAGTCCGGGTTCGCCCTCGGTCCGGGTACTGGCATCAGCTAGAGGGCTTTACCGTTCGACTCGGTCGCGGAGTCGAACGGGACAACCAACAGCGACTGGGATCGTCATCCTGGCTTGTTTGCGAGACCGGGAGATCCAAGTAGAGACATAGCAAACTGCACACGGAGAAGCCCTAGCTTTGCTGCGGAGGACCCGGGTTCAATTCCCGGCAGCTCCACCAAGTCCGGGCCGGACACCACCAGGTGTTCCGGCCCGGATTTTTTTTGTGTGCATCGGAGTTCGACCATCCCGGTAGGCCGCCGTGACACGATGTGTGCCGTGTCCCTGACGAAACCGGTGGCCGTGGTCGCGTTGGGCGGTGCGCTCGGCGCGAGTACGAGATTCCTCCTGTCCGAGCTGTGGCCGGGGATCTGGACCATCCTCGTGATCAACGTGATCGGGACGCTCCTGCTCGGCTACCTCGCCGAGACGGTGGGACCGGACCGGTTGTCGCGGCTGTTCCTGGGAGTCGGCGTCCTCGGCGGTTTCACCACGTTCTCGACCTTCGCCGTCGACGCGGTGCGGGAGGACGCGCTGACCGCGACCCTCTACGTGGCGGCCACCCTGGTCCCCGCCCTACTCGCGGCGCGGCTGGGGATGCTCGTCGGTCACCGCCACCGGCTGGCGCGGAAGGCGGTGGCATGACCGTCCTCCTCGTCGCGGTCGGCGGCGCGCTCGGTGCGACGACGCGGTACCTCGCCGGCCGGTACGTCGACTCGTACCGCAGTTTCCCGGTGGCCACCTTCCTCGTGAACGTCGCCGGGTGCCTGATCCTCGGACTGCTGTCGGGGGCGTCGATGTCCGCGCAGACGTTCGCGTTGCTGGGCACGGGCTTCTGCGGCGGACTGACCACGTACTCGACGTTCGCGGTGGAATCGGTGGGACTGCTGCGGATCCGGCTGGCGCTCACGTCCATCGTGTACACGGTCGCGAGTGTGGCGGCCGGTCTGGCCGTCGCCTGGCTGGGGTTCCGATTGACGTCTTGACGGCAGACTCCGGCGCGAGGGTGCAGGATGGGTTGGAGCCGAGTTCGATCCCGAAACGTTTCCAGGAGGTCTCGTGGCGCACGACAGGGCGGGTCAGGTGGCACTGCCGGAGGATCTCGTAGACATCGCGCACCTGGTGACCGCGTACTACAGCGGCGTGCCCGACCCCGAGAACCCATTGCAGCAGGTGCTGTTCGGGACGTCCGGCCACCGCGGGTCGAGCCTGGACACCGCGTTCAACGAGGCGCACATCCTCGCCACCACCCAGGCCATCGTCGAGTACCGGGCGTCCCAGGGCGTCGACGGACCCCTGTTTCTCGGGCGCGACACCCACGCCCTGTCCGAGCCGGCGTGGACGTCGGCGCTCGAGGTGCTGGCCGCGAACGACGTGACGGTGCTGATCGATTCGCGGGATCGGTACACGCCGACCCCCGCGGTCAGTCACGCGATTCTCCGCTACAACCGCAGCGGTCCGGAGTCGCGGGCCGACGGGATCGTCGTGACGCCGTCGCACAACCCGCCCCGCGACGGCGGCTTCAAATACAACCCGCCGCACGGCGGCCCCGCCGGCTCCGAGGCGACGACGATCATCGCCGACCGGGCGAACGAGCTACTCCGGCGGGACCTCTCGGGGGTGCGGCGAGTTCCGGCTGCCCGGGCGATCGCGCGGGCCGAGCGGTACGACTTCCTCCGCTTCTACATCGACGACCTGCCGAGCGTTCTCGATTTCGACGCCATCCGGAGTGCCGGAGTGCGGATCGGCGCCGACCCGCTGGGCGGAGCGAGCGTCGACTACTGGGGTGCGATCGCCGACATCCACCGGCTCGACCTCGAGGTCGTCAACCCACTCGTCGACGCCACGTGGCGGTTCATGACCCTCGACACCGACGGCAAGATCCGCATGGACTGCTCGTCGCCGAACGCCATGGCCTCGCTGATCGGAGCCCGGGACCGGTTCGACATCTCCACCGGCAACGACGCCGACGCGGACCGGCACGGAATCGTCACTCCCGATGGGGGACTGATGAATCCCAACCACTACCTCGCGGTCGCCATCGACTACCTGTTCTCGCACCGAAAAGGGTGGGGCTCGAGTGTGAAGGTGGGCAAGACGCTGGTCAGTTCGTCGATGATCGACCGGGTGGTCGGAAGCCTCGGCCGTGAACTGCTCGAGGTCCCGGTGGGTTTCAAGTGGTTCGTCCCCGGCCTGCTCGAGGGTTCGCTCGGTTTCGGCGGCGAGGAGAGCGCGGGTGCGTCGTTCCTGCGTCACGACGGTGAGGTGTGGACCACCGACAAGGACGGGCTCATCCTGGCCCTGCTGGCCTCGGAGATGACGGCGGTGACGGGAAAGACACCGTCGGTCCGGTACCGGGAACTGACGGAGCAGTTCGGCAGTCCCGCCTACGCCCGCATCGACGCCCCCGCGACGCGGGAGCAGAAGGCGGTGCTGGCGAAACTGTCGCCCGAGCAGGTGTCGGCCACCGAACTGGCGGGGGAGCCGATCACCGCGACGCTGACGAGCGCCCCGGGCAACGGGGCGGCCCTCGGCGGGCTGAAGGTCACCACCGAATCGGCGTGGTTCGCGGCGCGGCCGTCGGGCACCGAGGACGTCTACAAGATCTACGCCGAATCGTTCCAGGGCCCGGACCATCTCGCGCAGGTGCAGGCGGCGGCCAAGGAACTGGTGGCCGACGTCCTGAAGTAGGTGTTCGGCGGGGTAGGTGCTGCCGCGGAAGCGGGGGCACCTACCATCGGATTCAACTATGAACACTCGCGCAGCCGGGCTGCCCGCCGGGCGCAGCCCGCGGCTCCCTTCGGAAATCTGGGTGCTGGTCTCGGCCAGCTTCGTCATCGCACTCGGATTCGGGATCGTCGCACCCGCCCTCCCGCAGTTCGCCCGCAGCTTCGATGTCAGCGTGACGGCGGCCACCGTCGTGATCTCGTCGTTCGCGTTCATGCGCTTGATCTTCGCCCCGGTCAGCGGCCGGCTCGTGCAGAAACTGGGGGAGCGGCCCGTCTACATCACCGGGCTCCTGATCGTCGCGGCCTCGACCGCCGCCTGCGCGGTCGCGGGGGACTATTGGCAATTGCTGCTCTTCCGCGCACTCGGGGGGATCGGCTCGACGATGTTCACGGTGTCGTCGATGGGCCTGGTGATCCGCATCGCACCGGTGGACAGCCGCGGTCGCGTGTCCGGGCTCTACGCGACGAGCTTCCTGATGGGATCGATCTCCGGACCCCTCGTCGGCGGGTTGCTCGTCGGATTCGGGCTCCGGGTCCCGTTCGTCATCTACGCGATCGCCCTCGTCGTCGCTGCGGCCGTCGTGTTCGTGAGCCTGCGGGGTTCGCACCTGACGGCGCCCGACGCCACCGCCTCCGGTGCCGCCATGACGCTGCGGGAGGCACTCGGGCAGCCCGTGTACCGGGCCGCGCTCGGCTCCAATTTCGCGTTCGGTGGTGTGATCTTCGGCGTGCGGGTGGCGATGGTGCCGCTGTTCGTCGTCGAGGCGCTGCACCGCGACGCAGCGCTCGCCGGTATCGCCCTCACCGTGTTCGCCGTCGGCAACGCGCTCGTCCTCATCGTGTCCGGGCGACTGTCGGACGTCTACGGCCGGAAGCTGTTCGTCCTGCTCGGACTGCTGGTGTGCGGCGCCAGCACCGTCGGAATGGGGCTCAGCGAGAACCTGCTGGTGTTCCTCGTGCTGTCCGGCATCGCAGGGATCGGATCCGGAGTGATGAGCCCCGCACAGCAGGCCGCGGTCGCCGACGTCGTGGGCGCCAAGTCCCGCGGCGGCCCGGTGCTGGCCGCGTTCCAGATGGTCGCGGACGTCGGCGGGGTCCTGGGCCCGGTCGGGGCGGGTCTGCTCGCCCAGCACCTGTCGTACGCGGTCGCATTCGGTGTCACCGGAGGGGTCATGCTCCTCGCCGCGATCGGCTGGCTGCTGGTCCCGAACAAGGCGGCGCCCAAGGTGTCGGTCGAGGCGGTCTGACCGGCGTCTTCGGTACGCTCGTCCGGGTGTGGATCAAGGTCGTCTCCCTGCTCGCCCGGCTGTCTCTCGCCGCCGTCTGGCTGGTGTCCGGCGCACTGAAAGTCGCCGACCCCGCCCAAACGATCATCGCGGTCCGGGCGTACCAGCTACTGCCCGAAGACCTCGTCCGGCCGGTTGCCAACACGCTGCCGTTCTTCGAGATCGCCCTCGGTCTGCTCCTGGTGATCGGACTCGCCGTCCGCGCTACGGCGTCGGTGTCCGCCGTGCTCCTGCTCGTCCTCATCGGTGTGATCGTCTCGGTGTGGGCCCGCGGGCTGTCCATCGACTGCGGATGCTTCGGCGGCGGCGGTGCGGCCGACGTGAACGGCTGGGACTACGCCGAGGAAATCCTCCGGGATGTGGGCTTCCTCGCACTGGCCGTGTGGCTGATCGTGTTCCCCCGTTCCCCGTTCGCCCTGGGGCTTCGTTCCCGCACCACTTTCTCAGTGACCCCTCAGCAGACGGTGGCAGAGTAAGCATCCGGTAAATCGATCCGACGTCGAAGGACTGCATCCACGTGAGCTCGAAGAACAAGTACAACCCGCAGCCGGAATCCAGCCGGTCCACCTACATCCTCGGTGGGCTCGCCGTACTGGTCATCGCCGTACTGGTCATCGGCGGTGTGATCTGGCAGAGCAACCGCAGCAAGCCGCGCAACGACGGCTACGGCGGGGTCCAGAACTCCGAGGTCCAGGTGGCGTTGCAGAACGACGGCGTCGTGCTCCTCGGCAAGCCGGACGCGGCGACCACGGTCGACCTGTTCGAAGATCCCATGTGCCCGTACTGCGCCGAACTCGAAAACAAGAACGGTCAGGAACTCGCCCAGTCCATCGACGACGGCAAGGTGGCCGTCCGCTACCACGTCCTGAACTTCCTCAACCGGCTCTCGGCCAGCGGCGACTACTCCACCCGTGCCGTCGCGGCGTCCGAGTGCGTCGCCGAAACCGGTGACGCCGTGGCATATTCGGCTTTCCATGCGGCGCTGTTCTCGCCGGCGAACCAGCCGAAGGAGAACGGCAGCTCCGATCACACCAACGAGGAACTCGCGCAGATCGCCCGCGACGCCGGAGCGTCCGACGCAGCCGCCGAGTGCATCACCACCGGGGCGAAGGTCGAGCAGGCGGGTGCGCACGCCGAGGCGGGCCGTCAGGCCCTCGCCGCGAGCGGTGCCACCGGCACGCCCGCCGTGGTGAAGGACGGCACCGTGATCGACGCGCTGTCCAACGAGAACTGGGTGTCGCAGCTGTAGGCGGCTCCGCCGCCCGTGCGCCTTTGTGGTAGCTGGGACAACCAGAAAGGCGCACGGGCGCGAAGCGCCTCTGACCAGGCGATTTGTTGGCCCGGTCGGCAATGGTGTAACTTTCTTCGAGCACGGAGGAAGTCATTCCGAGTGCGGAGAACAACCGAATACGGGGCTATGGCGCAGCTGGTAGCGCACCACACTGGCAGTGTGGGGGTCAGGGGTTCGAGTCCCCTTAGCTCCACTTTCGAGAGAAGCCTCTCATCCGCAGACGATGCGGGTGGGAGGCTTTCCTCATTCATCCCTCTTGTCCCGGTGGGACACTGGCGTCATGACATTCACTGTGACGCATCGCTCATTCGACCAATTGGCGGAGTTCGCCGTCACCGACTTCGGCGACGACGACAGCTACAGCATCCACGAGTCCGGGGCGCTCGTCATCGTCCGCGCCGCGCGGGAGCTGATCTACGCCCCTGGGAGCTGGTTCCTGGTGGAGCGGGAGGACGGCCAGGAGGACGGTTCGCCCGGCAACTACATGTGACGGTCCGGGCCGCGGCGTCCGATTCGCACATGTGTTCGACAGCCGGGTAGATTCGACGTGTGGCCGCCCGAACCGAGACCGCGCCGGGGTGCTGCCCGAACGGGCACCCACTGGCCGCCAATACGTGCCTGGTGGGGTGGGAGGTGTGCGGGTGTGCGACGTCGAACAACGGTGGCCACCGCACCCATTTCTGCCGGCGATGCGGCGCCACCGTCCGGACTCCGCCGTGCAGCGGCACGGCCTCCTGTGGCGGTCGGTGAGCGGACGGTTATCGGATCGGCTGCCTCGCGGCCGTCGGGTTGCCCCAGATCGTGTCGGACACGTCCTGGAGCACGAGGGCGACCAGTCTCTCGGTGCCTGCGGTGAACGTGGACGCCGCGACGAGTACCCAGATCCAGTGGCCCTCCCGGTGCCGGATCCGCAGATGTGCTGTCGCGCTGGGGCTTTCCTGGCTCAGGACCCGGGCGAGCATGGTGCCCCACAGTGCGGCGTCGTCGGGGTGGAACAGTTGCTCGTGGTCGAGATCCGCGAATTCTTCGGCGTCGTAGCCGATCAGGGCCGCGCACGCGGGGTTGCTGAACACGACGTTTCGTTCGCGGTCGTGAACGCTGATCGCGTGGGGAATGGACTCCATCAGCGCAGCGAATCCGTCGCTATCCAGTTGTTTCACTGTTCCCCCCTCATGCTTCTTCGATGGCGCCCACATAGTACGCCGCACCTCGCATTTTCGTGCGGTGATTCAGTTAACGAACAGCAACCTCGGCCGCGAACGGGCCCCGCGGGGATAGGGTGACGGGATGCGGTTCGTCACCATCGTCCAGGCCTCCGCGTTCGTCCCCGTGTGGTTGCGGGTCCTGCTGCTGATGGCCGCAGGAGCGAAAGTGTGGGGAGCCGGCATCTACTCGGGCTGCTACTTCGGCAGCAAGGACGTCACGATGGGGCTGGGGACGTTCGTCAACCGCGGAGTCCTGTTCGACGGCACCGCGCCCATCGCACTTGGCAGGCAGGTCGCCGTCGGGCACCGCGTCCAGTTCGTCACGAGCACCCACGAGATCGGTCCGGATTCCGGCCGGGCCGGGCGAGTGTTCGACCGCCCGATCGTGATCGGCGACGGGTGCTGGATCGGCGCGGGCGCGATCATCCTTCCCGGAGTGACGGTGGGCGAAGGGTGCGTCGTCGGGGCCGGCGCGGTGGTCACCCGGGACTGCGAGCCGAACGGCCTCTACGCGGGGTCGCCCGCGCGTCGGGTCCGCGACCTCGACTCGGCGCCGTCCGTCCGCTGAGCGAAGCACGTCCGGCCGAGTAAGGGAGGATGCGATGACGGCGCGGTACCGTCCCCGCGTCGGTGGTGGGTGCCGGGCGTTAGGATGGGCGCCCGGTAGCTCGTCGAGGTCCCACGGAGGTCGCAGCGTTGGCGAAGAAGCGGATTCCCGTCGTCATCGTCGCCGGATTCCTCGGTTCGGGAAAGACCACCCTGCTCAACCACGTGCTGCGCAACAACCGCGGCGTCCGGGTCGGAGTCATCGTCAACGACTTCGGCGCCGTGAACATCGATTCGATGATGGTGGCCGGCCAGGTCGATTCCATGGTGTCGCTGAGCAACGGCTGCATGTGCTGCGCCGTGGACGTCAGCGACATGGACGAGATGCTGGACCGCCTCGCGCACCCCACGTCGCAGATCGACGTGATCATCGTCGAGGCGAGCGGGCTTGCCGAGCCGCGCAACATGATTCGTCTCGTCCTCGGCAGCACCAACCCGCACGTGGCGTACGGCGGACTCGTCGTGATGGTCGACGGTGAGCAGTTCCAGGACATGTCGGCGCAGCACCCGGACCTCGGCAAGCACGTCACACTCGCCGACCTCGTGATCCTGAACAAGACGGACCGCATCGACGACGACCGGCGCGCCGCCGTGCAGGCGATGGTCCGCGGCTACAACGACCGCGCGCCCGTCCTCACCACCGCGCACGGCCGGATCGAGCCCACCCTGCTGTTCGACCGGGAACCGGGGCGTGAACCGGCGGCGGGGGAGCAGCTCACCCTCGACCAGCTCCTGCTGGATCAGCACGACCACTGCGAGGACCACGACCACCTGCATTCGTCGTACGAGGCAGTCGATTTCGCTTCGGACGAGCCGATCGATCCGCGGCGGCTGGTCGAGTTCCTCGAGCAGCGGCCGGTCGGGATCTACCGGATCAAGGGATTCGTGCACTTCGCGGTTCCCGGGCAGTCACGGAAGTTCGAGGTGCAGACCGTCGGCCCGCACATCAGGTTCACGTCGACGCGCTGGGAGCCCGGCGAGGAGCGGGCGACCCAGCTGGTGCTCATCGGGGCCGATATCGAAGCCGAGCACGTGCGGGCCCGGCTCGCTGGCTGTGTCGTTGCGGAAGGCGAAGATGCGGACCCCGGCGCGATGCTGGGTGTGCACCGCTATACCGTGACGGCGTGACCGAGTCTGCGTGTAGTCCCGATACGAATTCCGAGCCGGCGCTGTCGGTGTACGACGCGATCCGTCGCCGCCGCGACGTGCGGGCCGAGTTCACCGGGGAGCCGATCGCGGAAGAGGTTCTCGACCGCATCCTGGGCGCCGCGCACTGCGCACCCAGTGTGGGCAACACCCAGCCGTGGGATTTCGTCGTCGTACGCGACACCGGGACCCTGACCACGTTCGCCGACCACGTGGCCGGCGCTCGCAGGCGCTTCGCGGAGTCGCTGCCCGAAGACCGGAAGAAGACGTTCGATCCCATCAAGATCGAGGGGATCTGCGAGAGCGGCATGGGCGTGGTCGTGACGTACGACCGGAGCCGCGGTGGCGAACACATCCTCGGCAGGCACACGGTCGACGACACGGGCCTGTTCTCCGCGGTGCTCGCGATCCAGAATCTGTGGCTCGCCGCGGCCGCCGAGAACGTGGGCGTCGGCTGGGTGTCGTTCTACGACGAGCCCTATCTCACCGAACTGCTGGGAATCCCCGAGCCGGTGCGTCCCATCGCATGGCTGTGCGTGGGGAGGGTTGCCGAGTTCCAGCAGGTGCCGGACCTCGAGCGCTTCGGGTGGCGGGGGCGCCGGCCATTGGCCGACGCCGTCCACCTCGAGAAGTTCTAGCTCTGACGGCGGCGTGAACTGCCGGCGGACGCCGTGCGGGTTCCCCCGCCCGTAGAGGAGGCTGCGCGGGGGCGTCCGGCTCCACCCGAGCGGGAGCGACGTGCGCCGCCGCCCTGACCGTGTGCGCGGCCGCCCTGACCGCCCTGACCGCCGCGTCCGCCCTGGGCGCCGCCCGGCCGCTGGTTGCGTCCGCCGCCGCCGTTCGATGCCGGCGCCGCCTTCGGGGCGGGAGCGACGTGCGGTGCGATGTCGCCGACCAGGTCGAGCACGTGTGCGGAGTCCGCGGTGCTGCGGACCGGGGTCACCTTGATCGCGGCCTTGCGCATGAGGACGGCGAGGTCCTTGCGCTGCTCGGGCAGCACGACCGTGACGACGTCGCCTGCGCTGCCCGCGCGTGCGGTGCGGCCGGAGCGGTGCAGGTAGGCCTTGTGCTCGGCGGGCGGATCGACGTGGACGACCAACTGGACGTCGTCGACGTGCACGCCGCGTGCCGCGACGTCGGTGGCCACCAGCACGCGGGCCTCACCGGCCGAGAACGAGGCGAGGTTGCGGTCGCGGGCCGCCTGCGACAGGTTGCCGTGCAGGTCGACCGAGGGGATTCCCGCTTCGGTGAGCTGACGGGCCAGCTTGCGGGCCTGGTGCTTGGTGCGCATGAACAGGATCCGGCGTCCGGTGCCGGATGCGAGCCGCTCGACCAGCTTGCGCTTGGCCTCGACGCCGTCCACGTCGAACACGTGGTGCGTCATGGCCGCGACGGGCGAGTTCGCCTCGTCGACCGAGTGCAGCACCTCGTTCTTCAGGAACCGCTTCACGAGCTTGTCGACGCCGTTGTCCAGGGTGGCGGAGAACAGCAGCCGCTGCCCCTGCTGGGGGGTCGCGTTGAGGATGCGGGTGACGACGGGCAGGAAGCCGAGGTCGGCCATGTGATCAGCCTCGTCGAGCACGGTGATCTCGACGGCGTCGAGGCTCACGAACTTCTGCTTCATCAGGTCTTCGAGCCGTCCGGGGCACGCGACGACGATGTCGACGCCGGCCTTGAGGGCACTCACCTGACGGTTCTGGGAGACGCCACCGAAGATGGTGGTGACCCGCAGGTCGTACGCGGCGGCGAGGGGCTCGAGGGTTGCAGTGATCTGCGTGGCGAGCTCACGGGTGGGGGCAAGGATCAGGCCCACCGGCCGGCCCGGGCGGCGCTTTCCGCCGGACAGTTCGCCTGCGAGGCGGGACACCATCGGAATGGAGAAGGCCAGCGTCTTGCCGCTGCCCGTCTTGCCGCGGCCGAGCACGTCGCGTCCCGACAGCGTGTCGGGGAGGGTGTCGACCTGGATGGGGAACGGGGAGGTGATCCCCTTGTCGGCGAGTGCTTTCACCAGCGGTTCGCGGACACCGAGCGCGGCGAACGTCGTGTCGGGGGTGTTCGTGTCAGACAAGTGGTCAGGCCTTTCGAGCACAGGGTTGTGCCCGGAGGGCCGATACGGAAGGTCTCCGTCGGAGCTCGAGCACAGGTTGGCGGCGTTGCCGGTCGGCAAGCTTCTTCGCCGTAAGAAGAGCGGATGCGGTGGTGCACATCCAACAGGATTCGGGTGACCGAACTGAATGCGTTCTACGACGCTGGATGACCGTCGTGGTCATCTAGTGATGGCGAGTCTACCTGTTGACGGCCGGCCGGTCCCACCGAGGAGTCACAGACCGACCCATTCGGAGGCCCCGTCGGCGAATTTCTGCCGCTTCCAGATGGGTACCTCGTGCTTGATGCGCTCCACCAGTTCGGCGCACGTGGTGAACGCCTCGGCGCGGTGGGGAGCGGCGACCGCGGCGACCACCGCGAGGTCGCCGACGGTGAGGGATCCGACCCGGTGGATGGCCGCCACGGGGAGTCCGGACGAGGCCGCGACCTCCTCGCAGACGGTGCGCAGGAAGCGTTCGGCGTCCGGGTGCGACTGGTATTCGAGTGCCGAGACCGATTGTCCGCCATCGTGATTGCGGACGACGCCGGTGAACACGACGACGGCGCCGTGTTCGGGCCCGGCCACGGCCGCGTCGACGACGGCGGGATCGAGCGGCTGATCCGAGATCTGGGCGAGAATGTCAGGCATCGTGCATACCTCCACCTGCGACCTGAGCGAGAAGATGATCGACGATGGGGTCGAGGACGGACAATCCGTCCTTGACCCCGCCCGGCGAGCCGGGGAGATTCACGACGACTGTGCCGTTCGCCACACCGGCGAGTCCGCGGCTCAGCGAGGCGTGCGGGGTCACCTCCGTGCCGCGGTTCCGGATGGCGTCGGCCACGCCGGGCAGTTCGCGGTCGAGCACCGCGCGGGTGGCTTCCGGGGTCGCGTCCGTGGGGGAGACCCCGGTGCCGCCGGTGCTGATGATCAGTGCCGGGTTCCCGGACAGGGCGTCGGCGAGTCCGGCCGCGATGTCCGCGTCCGCGTAGACCAGCGGACCCCGGGTGGTGAATCCACGTTCCTCGAGCCACGCGGCGATCACCGGGCCGGTCGTGTCTTCCCGAGTGCCCTTCGCCCCGCCGGTAGAGGCGACGAGTACGGCCGCGGATCGCGCTGCCACCGTGGGAGTTTCGGTGCTCTGCTGTTCGCGCGTCCAGTGTCCGCGTTTGCCGCCGTCCTTGGTGAGCAGCCGGACACCGTCGAGTGTCGCGGCGGGGTCGACGGCTTTCACCATGTCGTGCAACGTCAATCCGGCCACCGCCACTGCGGTGAGGGCCTCCATCTCGACGCCGGTCGGGCCCTTCGTCTTCGCGGTGGCCTCGATCGTGATCGCATTCTCGGTGAACCCGAACTCCACCTTCACCGACGACAGCGCGAGCTGATGGCAGAGCGGAATCAGCTCGGACGTCTTCTTCGCACCCGAGATCCCGGCGATCCGGGCCGTCGCGAGAACGTCGGCCTTGGGGAGGTCGTCGGCCCGGACCAGTTCGATCACCGCGGGGGTGGTGACCAATTGCCCGGCGGCCACCGCGGTCCGGGTCGTGTCCGCTTTCGCGCTCACGTCGACCATGCGCGCGCGGCCCTCGCTGTCGAGGTGCGTCAGGTCGCTCATAGGGGGATCACCTTCACGAGTTGGCCGGCGTCGAGCGCGGTGACGTCGGCGGGAACGTCGAGGAGGACGTCCGCCCACGCCATCGCGGCGACGAGATGGGAGCCGGGGCCGGACACGAGTTCGACTCCGGCTTCGGTGCGGCGTGCCCGGAGGAACTGCCGCTTGCCGGGAATGGAGGTGACGGCCGCGGCGAGCGGCAGTTCCTCGGGTTCGGTCGGGGGGAGCCCGGCCGCGCGCCGGATCTCGGGACGCGCGAACACCTCGAACGAGATGAGGGTGCTGACCGGGTTCCCCGGAAAGTTGAGGACGGGCGTGCCGTCCACGACGGCGGTGCCCTGCGGGCCGCCCGGTTGCATCGCGACGTGACCGAAGTGTCCGCCCAGCGGTGACAGCGTCTCCTTGACCACCTCGAAGTCGCCCATCGACACCCCGCCGGACGTGAGGACGAGATCGGCCGTGGTGGTCGCCTCCGCGAGCAGGGTCCGGAACTCGGCCGGGTCGTCGCCGCTGCGCGCGATCGACACGACCTCGGCGCCGTTGGCCCTGGCGCTCGACGCGAGGGCGATTCCGTTGGAGTCGTAGATCTCTCCGGGGTGCAGCGTCGTTCCGGCGTCGACCAGTTCGGCTCCCGTGGTGATCACGGCGATGCGCGGGCGCGGGCGCACGGGGACGCGCTGCAAGCCGACGGCGGCGAGGACGGCGATGTGCCGGGCGGCGAGCACACTGCCCGCGGGCAGCAGGAGCATGCCCTCCCGGACGTCGCTGCCGCGCTCGCGCACGAACTCGCCGGCGCTGCGCGAGCGTTCGATACGGACCTGTCCGTCCGCGGCCTCGGTGTCCTCGACCGGGACGATCGCGTCGGCACCGTCGGGGATCGGCGCACCGGTCATGATCCGGTAGGCGGTCCCGGGAGTGTGGACGGTGGTGCCCGCCGGTCCCGCGGCGATCACGCCCCGCACCGGCAGCACCGCCGGGATCGACGCGACGGAGGCGGCGTCGACCGCATATCCGTCCATCTGCGAATTCCGGAACAACGGCAGGTCGACGGGGGAGCGGACGTCGGCGGCGAGGGCGCGCCCGAGTGCCTCACCGAGCGGGATCTCCACGGCCGGGCGCCCGTGCAGCGGCGCGAGGAGTTCGGCGACGTGCTGGGCGTGCTGCTCCACAGAGCGTGCGGTCACGATATTCCTCCGGCCATGGTCACCAATCCTAGGCACCTCCCGGCGGAGTGACGCGCACCGCGTCGGACAACGCTCACCCCCGCGCGGCATACTGGACAGATGCAGGGAAAGGCAACTCGATGACCACGGTGGAGATGGGGATCCCGACCATTCGGTCGTCGGTCTCGCTCGACGGCAGACCGGATGTCGACCAGCTGGTCGACCGGTTCGGTCGCGTCGCGCGGGATCTGCGGGTCTCGATCACCGAGAAGTGTTCGCTGCGCTGCACGTACTGCATGCCCGAGGAGGGCCTGCCCGCCATTCCTGCGCAGAATCTCCTCACCGCGGGCGAGATCGTGAGGCTCGTCGACATCGCCGTCCACCGGCTCGGTGTGCGCGAGGTCCGGTTCACCGGGGGCGAACCGCTGATGCGGGTGGATCTCGAGCAGATGATCGCAGGATGTGCCGAGCGGGTGCCGGGGATTCCGCTCGCGATGACCACGAACGCGGTCGGTCTCGAGCACCGCGCGGCCGGGCTCGCCCGGGCCGGACTGACACGGGTCAACGTCTCCCTCGATTCGGTCGATCGCCAGCACTTCGCGAGACTGACCAGACGTGACCGTCTGCCGTCGGTGATGGCCGGTATCCGTGCCGCCGCCCGCGCCGGACTGGCACCGATGAAAATCAATGCGGTGCTGATGCCCGACACGCTCAGCGGAGCGGCCGATCTCCTGGAATGGTGCCTGAGCGAGGGCGTCACGCTGCGGTTCATCGAGGAGATGCCGCTCGACGCCGATCACGAGTGGGCACGCGACAACATGGTCACCGCCGACCGGTTACTGGCCGTCCTCGGCGAGCGGTTCACGCTCACCGAACACGGGAGGGAAGACCCGTCGGCGCCTGCCGAGGAGTGGATCGTCGACGGCGGACCGGCCACGGTCGGAATCATCGCGTCCGTCACCCGGTCGTTCTGCTCCGACTGCGACCGCACCCGCCTCACCGCCGAGGGAACGGTACGTTCGTGCCTGTTCAGCGACCAGGAGATCGACCTGCGGGCAGCACTGCGGTCGGGTGCGGGCGACGAGGATCTGGCGCAATTGTGGCGCGGCGCGATGTGGAACAAGTGGGCAGGCCACGGAATCAACGCGGACGGCTTCGCTCCGCCGCAACGCAGTATGGGAGCAATCGGTGGTTGACGTGACAGGCATTTCCGTCCGGTACTTCGCGGCCGCTGCCGACGCAGCGGGCTGCACCAAGGAGACCCTCGACCTCCCGGCCACCGCGGACCTCGGCCAGGTGAAGGACCTTCTCCTCGCCAAGTACGGTCCCGGCATGCAACAGGTGCTGTCGGTCTCCGCGTTCCTGGTGGACTCCGAGTTGACCCGCGATCTGACCCGCACCGCCGGGGCGCAGGTGGACGTGCTGCCGCCGTTCGCCGGCGGCTAGCCCGCCGCCCGCCGATCGGTTCAGTGGACGGACTCGGCCAGCCACCGGTCGAAGGTGATCGTTCCGAAGCGGTTGTCGGGCACCAGGTTCGATCCGTTCCGCAGGAACTGCCCCAGCGCGCCGGGAAGCGGAACGTTCACGACGAAGCCGTGCGTCTTGGTGGCCTTCTTCCACGCCGCCGTCAGATCGCGGGCGGTGCGCACCTCCGGGCCACCGATGGTGACCGGCCCCTCCGGCGACGGTTCGGTGGCCAGGGCTGCGTCGACCAGGGCGGTCGCCACGTCCCTCGTGTCGATGGTCTGAAAGCTCGTCTTCGAGAAGGCCGGGATCAGCCCCACCCGGCTCGCCGGCTTCGCGACCATGGGAATGAAGTCGTGGAACTGGGTGGCCCGCACGATCGTCGTCTCGATCGCGGCGCTCTCGTAGACCCGCTCCTGGGTCCGCTTCGCCTGGTAGTAGGCGAATTCGGCCAGGTCGACGTTGACGATGGAGAGGAGGACGGCGCGTCCGACTCCCGCGCCGTCCGCGGTGGCGAGCAGGTTCTCGGAGCCCTTCTCGAGCACCGCCCGGGTGCCCTTGGTCTTGCCATCGGTGGTGTCGACCACGACGTCGACACCGTCGAGTGCCTCTGCGAGGCCGTCGCCGGTGACGAGATCACCGTGGAAATGTGCGATCTCGCTGCCCGGCGCCCCGCCGTGCCGGGTCAGGACCCGGACGGAGTGACCGCGAACGAGGAACTCCTTGACCACCTGCCGGCCTGCAGTTCCGGTACCGCCTGCGACCAGCGCCTGGACCACCGGGTCACCGCCACCACGTGTCGAGCGGGGTTACCGGGACCGTGCGCTTGTGACGGGTATTCAGAAACATCGCCTCGAGCTTCTCGGCGACGGCGTCGGGAACGTCCTTGCCCTCGAGGTAGTCGTCGATCTGCGCGTACGTCAGGCCCAGCGCCTCCTCGTCGGGAAGAGCGGGACGGTCGTCCTCGAGGTCGGCGGTGGGAACCTTCTTCCATGTGCTCTCGGGTGCGCCGAGTTCGCGGAGCAGCGCGGCGCCCTGACGCTTCGACAACCCCGTCAGAGGAGTGACGTCCACGCCGCCGTCGCCGAACTTGGTGAAGAAGCCGGTGATCGCCTCGGCGGCATGGTCGGTGCCGACGACGAGATACCCGAGCTGACCGGCGATCGAATACTGGATCACCATGCGCTCGCGGGCCTTGATGTTGCCGCGGACGAAGTCGCGGAGTTCGCCGCCGTCGCCGATGATGTCGCGCAGCGCCTCGGACGACTCCTTCGCGGTCGCGTCCGCGCCGGGCTTCACGTTGACGACCACCGACCGGTCGGGCCCGATGAAGTCGAGGGAGATCTGCGCGTCGGATTCGTCGGCCTGGGCGCCGTAGGGCAGCCGCACGGCCACGAACTCGGCGTCGTGACCCTCCTCGCGCAACTCGCTCGCCGCGAGCTGGGCGAGGCGTCCGGCGAGGGTGCTGTCCTGACCGCCGCTGATACCCAGGACGAAACCCTTGGCCGGGGTCGACAGCAGGTAGTCCTTCAGGAACTGAACACGTTTGCGGATCTCGTCGCCCGCGTCGATGGTGGGCCGGGCACCGAGTTCCTCGAGGATCTGCGCACGTAGATTCGCCATGCCAGAACTCTAGCGAGTGCCCCTGAGGAGCGCAGGGTACGGTTCCGCGCATGAGTAGATCGGACGTTCTGGTGGTCAGTGCGACCAAGGCGGAGGCGGTGCACGTCCCGTCCGAGTTCGAGGTCCTGATCACCGGGATCGGCAAGGTGAGCGCCGCCGTGGCCGTGGCGTCCGCGCTCGCCGACTACCCGAGAAACGCCAAACCGCTCGTCGTCAACATCGGCACCGCGGGCGCGCTGCACGAACATCACAGCGGGCTGTTCACGCCGTCGACGGTCCTGAACCACGACATCAGCGGCGACGCCATCCGGGCGCTCGGGCACGAGGTGGCCGATCTCCTCGCCCTGCCCGACGGCGACGGTTCCGTACTCGCGACCGGGGATCTGTTCGTGTCCGACATCGGCGTGCGCGACGAACTCGCCCGCCGGGCCGACCTCGTCGACATGGAGGGGTTCGCCGTCGCCTACGCCAGTGCCCGCGGCGGCGCCCGGTGCCGGCTCGTCAAGCACGTCAGCGACACCGCCGACGACTCGGCACTGGACTGGCCCGCCCGGATCGATGCGAGCGCCCGCGAACTCGGGCGCTGGCTGGCGGCGCTCTAACTCGCCCGCAGTTCCAGTCCGGTCCCGGCACCGTTGACCAGGCGCAGCGTGTCCGAGCGGACGGCGTAGCCCGTCTCCCCGGTCAGTGCCGCGAGGACCGCGCTTTCCACCTCGGACTCGTCCGGGGGACAAGCCATCCGGGTGGTGGCCCACGACCCGAACGTGATCGAACTCGGCCGCACCTCCGCGGTCCCGGTCATCCGGTTGCATCCGGTGAAACCGGACGCCGAACCGTCGCCTGCGATCAGCAACTGCGGTGCCGTCCGCTCCAGCGCCGCTGTCGTGGTGACCGCGTCCGGACTGATCAGCGCGGTCACCGTCCACGTGGTTCCGACGACGGGCAGGTCCGGCCGGACGACCTTCTCGTCCGTCAGCGTCACAGAAGCGGTGGGGGTGGTGAGGGTGAGCGTGTCGCCGCCGAGGGTCCAGTTCGGTTGCGCGTCCAGCAGGGCCGCCGCCCAGGCGTCGGCGCCTGCCGCCTCGCCGGGGCACGCCATCAGCGCCATGGCGAGCGGTCCCGTCACGATCTTTCCGTCGGACAGGTCGACGTCGGCGCTGCCCTGATTGCATCCGGCGTCGACGGACAGTCGCCCGGGGTCGGTGAACCCGAGCACGAGTGGCCCGCCGCCGGGAATGGGATCGCCCTCGACGGAGGTGGAAACGAACGTGCGGCCGGTCGGGTCCTGGGCCTCGGTCTGCGCATCGCCGCCGCAGGCGGTGAGCGAGGCGAACGTCAGGAGGCCGAGAACGGCAGCGGTGGTGCGCATTCCCCGAGGTTAGACAAGATGTCCGGATCCGGGATCAACATCGGGTGACACGCCGGATCAGGTCCTCCCAGGCGTCCCCGAGCCGTTCGACGGACATCCCGAGGTCGCGCAGTTCGTGCAGGACGAGCGTGGCCTCCAGGGGGGCGAGCAGCGAACAGGCGAGCAGTTCGTGGTCGCCCTGCACGCCTGCCGCGCGGAGGAGGGAGACGACATGGCTCACGGACACGGCCCGCGCGGGGGCGGCGAAGCGGAACTCGAGAGAGTTCTCGGCCGCGCGCAGGACCTCGCCCTGTACTTCCACGATCGCGAGACGGGCATGCCCGAAGGCGATCAGCCGGTCGATCGGGTCGGCGCCCGGCCCGAGGGGCGGCGGACCGAACATGAAGGACTGCTGGAGTTCTCGTTCGGTGTGGTCGAGGAGTGCGTGCATGAGGCCCGACCGGCTGCCGAACCGGCGGAACACTGTGCCCTTGCCCACACCGGCCCTGCAGGCGACGGCGTCCATCGTGACGGCGTCGACGCCGCGTTCGGCGACGAGCAGCGCGGCCGCATCGAGGAGTAGGCGCCGGTTACGTGCGGCGTCTCCGCGTTCCGGGGTGTCGACCCCGATCTGGGGCAGGAGGGGGCTGGTCACACTCCGCATCCTACCGCGACGGGAACATAAGTGGACCGCGGTCCGTTTAGTTGCTATACATGTTCACGAGTCGCCCTACGCACCATCGAAGGAATATTGACATGTCACAGACCAACGTCCTCGTTCTCGTCGGCAGCCTCCGCGCCGCCTCGGTCAACCGTCAGCTCGCCGAGACCGCGGTCGCCGTGGCACCCGAGGGTGCCGAGGTGATCGTGTTCGACGGACTCGGTGAGGTCCCCTTCTACAACGAGGACATCGACGTCGCCGGCTCCATCCCCGCCGTCGAGGCCCTGCGTGACGCCGCAGGCCGCGCCGACGCGCTCCTGCTGCTCACCCCTGAGTACAACGGCACCATCCCCGCCGTCCTCAAGAACGCCATCGACTGGATCTCCCGGCCGTACGGCACCGGCGCCGTCAAGGACAAGCCCGTCGCCGTCATCAGCGCCTCGCCCAGCGGCAACGGCGCGCAGTGGGCGCACGAGGACACCCGCAAGGCCGTCCGCATCGCAGGCGGCAAGGTCCTCGAGGACGTCACCCTCGCCATCGGCGGCACCATCGACAAGTTCGGAGACCGGCACCCGCGCGAGAACGCCGAGGTCGCGCAGCAGGTCGCGGGCGTCGTCGCCAGCCTGGTCGACGCCACGAAGGAGCTCGTCGACGCCTGACGATCCGCGCGCGGAACGCCGTCGCCGCTACAGTCCGGTCCGATCCAGGGCTGCGTCGACGGCGTCCCGCACCGCGTCGAAGTCTTCACCGGCCGCCAGGGCAGAGTCCCTGGCGGCTTCTATCTGTTCGCGCACCGTCTCGTACCGCGCGACCCACTCCTCCTTGTTGTCGCGCCAGTAGCCGATGACGTCGTAGCGGTCCGCGGGCCGGCCGAGGTCGTGACGCAACCAGCGCCGCACCACCCGAGACACCTTCGCCTCGCCCGCGAACCACACATATCCCGGTGAATCCGGGAGCGGCAGGTCGCGGGCGGCCTCGGCCAGCAGGCTTTCCCCGGCGCCGTTGCCGCTTCCGTCCAGCCACGTCACGGTCAGCGCCGCGTCGGTCGCGAACTGCTGCCGGTCCGCCGGGGTGGTGACCTCCGCGATCACGTGCACCCGCGCCGATCCGGGTAGTTCCTCCAGGATTCGCCCGACGGCGGGCAATGCCGTCATATCGGCGACGAGGAGTTGCCATTCGGCGTCCGCGGGTGGCGCGTACCACCCCGAGGCGGTGGAGAATCCGAGCATCTCGCCCGGGCGCGCGCTCGCGGCCCAGTGCGCCGCGGTCCCGCCCGCGTGGACGGCGAAGTCGATGTCCATCTCCAGGGCGTCCCGGTCCCAGCGGCGCACGGTGTAACTGCGCTTCTCCGCGCCGTCCGGCGGGAACGCGAGGAGCAGGCGCTCGTCGGGCGTCCCGCTGGACTCGAATCGACTCAGATCCCCGCCCGCGAGGGTGATCCTCTGCATGTTCGGCGTCACTCGCCTCGTGCGCGCTACGGGCGCCGACCAGCCGGGGTCGCCCAGGGAGTCGTCGGACATGCGCTCAACGTACCGGGAGGGGGAGTCGGGGCCTGCAGTTACCGGCCGGCAAGCGTGGGGCCCGGCCGGGTGCGGCGCCCGGTATGGCCCGGGCGCGGCAGGCAGTGGAGTGGGGGTGCCGGGTGCTGCGGGGGACGGGTCCCGGAAGGGGCCGGCATCGCCCACCGGAGCGGTGTCCGGCCGGTCCGCACGGGGCTCTCCCGGCGCCCGCGCCGTCGATGCGGGCGTGTCTTCGGAGGTGGCGTAGGCTCCCGAAGCCTCCAGTGCACGAGCGCGAATTCGGGGGTGTCCCGCGTCACGCCGAAAATGTGATGTGCGACACGCCGGAGCGAGCATGAAATTTATGGTCCGCGGGATGACGACCAGGGAATTTCATCAATGTGACTCACAACATCTCGGGTTAAGTGTTTCTGTCGGCCACTAGGTGTAGTGTCTTGAGCACTGAGAGACCACAACGAGAACCGACTCGGTGAGCATCTCCATCGGGGGTCACCGCCATCTCGATCAGGGGAAGTCTCAGTGCGCTGAACACACACTTCGTCAGCTCCATTCGGCAGTGGAAAGAGGGACTTCATGAGCATCACCGTCTACACCAAGCCCGCTTGCGTTCAGTGCAATGCCACCTACCGGGCCCTCGACAAGGCGGGTATCGAATACTCCGTCGTCGACATCACCGAAGACCCCGAAGCCCGGGACTACGTCATGGCACTGGGATACCTGCAGGCGCCCGTGATCGTGGCCGGTGACGAGCACTGGTCGGGCTTCCGCCCCGACCGCATCAAGACCCTCTCGGCAAACGCTGCTTGAAGCGAGGCGATCGCACCGCCCGAGGCGGAGGACGAGCCGATTCCCGGACGGAAGTAAACGGTAGTACTAGTCCAGATGGTGGAAACCGATGACATCGCTGGTGTACTTCTCCAGCGCCTCGGAGAACACGCACCGATTCGTCCAGCGGCTCGGGCTGCCTGCGACGCGCATACCCATTCATGACCGCGAGGGCACCTTCGAGGTGCACGAACCCTATGTGCTGATCCTCCCGACCTACGGCGGGGGGACGACGGCCATGGGCCGCGACACCAGCTACGTCCCGAAGCCGGTCATCCGATTTCTCAACAACACACACAACAGGTCGCTGATCCGAGCAGTGATCGCGGCGGGAAACACCAATTTCGGTGAATCCTATTGCTTTGCAGGAAATATCATTTCTCAGAAATGCCACGTTCCCTACCTCTACCGCTTCGAACTCATGGGCACAGCCGAGGACGTCGAGCGGGTAAAGGCCGGTCTGGGTGAATTCTGGGATCACTTAGACGACGAGGAGCACGAGAAGTGGCGCCGACCATCACAGACACCATCGACGCGGGGAGCATAGAGCGCGACGCGCGCGGTGGAGACTCGACGAACGGTCTCGATTACCACGCGCTCAACGCGATGCTCAACCTGTACGGGCCCAACGGTGAGATCCAGTTCGACAAGGACCGCGAGGCTGCGAACCAGTACTTCCTCCAGCACGTCAACCAGAACACCGTCTTCTTCCACAACCAGGACGAGAAGCTGGACTACCTGGTCAAGGAGAACTACTACGAGCGTGAGGTCCTCGACCAGTACACCCGCAACTTCGTCAAGACGCTGATCGACCACGCCTACTCGAAGAAGTTCCGTTTTCCGACGTTCTTGGGCGCGTTCAAGTACTACACCTCGTACACGCTCAAGACGTTCGACGGCAAGCGGTACCTGGAGCGTTTCGAGGACCGTGTCTGCATGGTCGCGCTGACGCTGGCCGCGGGCGACGAGGACCTGGCGACCAAGCTCGTCGACGAGATCATCGCCGGCCGCTTCCAGCCGGCCACCCCGACCTTCCTCAACTCGGGCAAGAAGCAGCGCGGCGAGCCCGTGTCCTGCTTCCTGCTGCGCATCGAGGACAACATGGAGTCGATCGGCCGTTCGATCAACTCGGCACTGCAGCTGTCCAAGCGCGGCGGCGGAGTTGCGTTGCTGCTCAGCAATGTTCGCGAGCATGGTGCCCCGATCAAGAAGATCGAGAACCAGAGCTCCGGGGTCATCCCGATCATGAAGTTGCTCGAGGACTCGTTCTCGTACGCCAATCAGCTGGGCGCGCGTCAGGGCGCCGGCGCGGTGTATTTGCACGCGCACCACCCGGACATCTACCGCTTCCTCGACACCAAGCGCGAGAACGCGGACGAGAAGATCCGCATCAAGACGCTGTCTCTCGGCGTTGTCATCCCGGACATCACGTTCGAGCTGGCGAAGAAGAACGAGGACATGTACCTCTTCTCGCCGTACGACGTGGAGCGCATCTACGGCAAGCCGTTCGCGGACATCAACGTCACCGAGAAGTACTACGAGATGGTCGACGACAAGCGCATCCGCAAGTCGAAGATCAAGGCGCGCGAGTTCTTCCAGACCGTCGCCGAGCTGCAGTTCGAGTCCGGTTACCCGTACATCATGTACGAGGACACGGTGAACCGCGCCAACCCGATCGCGGGCAAGGTCACGCACTCGAACCTGTGCTCGGAGATCCTGCAGGTCTCCACGCCGTCGACGTTCAACGACGACCTGTCCTACAGCCATATCGGCAAGGACATCTCCTGCAACCTCGGTTCGCTGAACATCGCGAAGACCATGGACTCGCCGGACTTCGCGCGCACCATCGAGACGTCGATCCGCGCGCTGACCGCCGTCGCCGATCAGACCTCCATCGACTCCGTCCCGTCGATCCGGAAGGCGAACGACGAGGGTCACGCCATCGGTCTCGGGCAGATGAACCTGCACGGATACCTGGCGCGCGAGCGGATCCACTACGGCTCCGACGAGGGCATCGATTTCACGAACATCTACTTCTACACCGTGCTGTTCCACGCGATCCGGGCGTCCAACGAGATCGCCAAGGAACGCGGCACGTACTTTGCGGGCTTCCCGGAGTCCAAGTACGCGTCCGGAGAGTTCTTCGACAAGTACACCGACCGGGTGTGGGAGCCGGAGACCGAGCGGGTGCGTCAGCTGTTCGCCGATGCGGGCCTGCACATCCCGACCCAGGACGACTGGCGTGAGCTGAAGGCGTCCGTGCAGCAGCACGGCATCTACAACCAGAACCTGCAGGCGGTGCCGCCGACCGGATCGATCTCCTACATCAACAACTCCACCAGCTCCATCCACCCGGTGGCGTCGAAGATCGAGATCCGCAAGGAAGGCAAGATCGGCCGCGTCTACTACCCGGCGCCCTACCTGACCAACGACAACCTGGAGTACTACCAGGATGCCTACGAGATCGGGTACGAGAAGATCATCGACACCTATGCCGCCGCGACGCAGCACGTCGACCAGGGGCTGTCGCTGACGCTGTTCTTCAAGGACACCGCCACCACCCGCGACATCAACAAGGCGCAGATCTACGCGTGGCGCAAGGGAATCAAGACGCTGTACTACATCCGGCTGCGTCAGATGGCGTTGCAGGGGACCGAGGTGGAAAACTGCGTCTCGTGCATGTTGTGAATCCGAGCCACTATCTCTGAACACTGGGGAGCAGACCGTGACGACGGCGACAGGTGGAGTGATCTACGGGGTGCGACTTCGGTCGTCGTTCGAGTACCGGTACATCGGTCTCACGACGAAGTCCACGGATGTCCGTCTGCGCCAACATCTCAAAGTTGCCGCAGGAGGTCGGAAGACGGCGTTCTACGATTGGCTGCGCAAGCAGGACCGGACTGAGGTTATCGCCGACACCTTGGACTGGGTCGAGGGTCTCGACGACCTCGGCCGGGCCGAGATCACCTGGATCGCCTACCTCCGCCGGGACGGTCAGCCACTGCTGAATCTTTCGGACGGTGGCCTCGGACCCACCGGCGTCGTCTGGACCGACGAGATGCGGGAAGCCGCTCGCCGTCGGTCCACTGGGAGGGTCGGAGTCAGTCGCTTCGCGGAGGAGAATCCGTTCCACGGGCGCAAGCACTCCGACGCGCAGAGGGAGAAGTGGTCGGCTGAGCGGAAGGGGTCCAACAGCGGGGCCGGCAATCCGAACTTCGGAAAACGCGGAGCCGGTCACCCCCGCTTCGGTCACCCCATGCCGGAAGAGTCACGCGCACGGATGTCCGAGCAGCGGCGCGGTGCGGGCAATCCGAACTTCGGCAAGAAGGCGAGCGACGAGACACGTGCGAAGATGTCGGCTGCTCGAATGGGGCGGCCGATGCCGTCGAGTAGGCGCAACGCCCACACGCGACATCACACCAACAAGGGTGTCGCGATGGTCACGTGTCAGTACTGCATCGAGGATGCAGGCACAACCAACGAAGAGTGAAGAAAGCGACAGCAGTCATGAGCCAGAAGATCAAGCTGGTTGACCGGGTATCCGCGATCAACTGGAACCGCGTCCAGGACGAGAAGGACGCCGAGGTGTGGGACCGTCTCGTCGGCAACTTCTGGCTGCCCGAAAAGGTGCCGGTGTCCAACGACATCCCGTCGTGGGGGACGCTCACGGCGCAGGAGAAGCAGCTCACGATGCGGGTGTTCACGGGGCTGACGCTCCTCGACACCATTCAGGGCACCGTGGGCGCCGTCAGCCTCATCCCCGACGCCATCACCCCGCACGAAGAGGCGGTGTACACCAACATCGCGTTCATGGAGTCGGTGCACGCGAAGAGCTACAGCTCGATCTTCTCGACGCTGTGCTCCACCCGCGACATCGACGACGCCTTCCGCTGGTCCGAGGAAAACCCGAACCTGCAGCGCAAGGCCGAGATCGTCATGGACTACTACCAGGGCGACGAGCCGCTCAAGCGCAAGGTGGCGTCCACCCTGCTCGAGAGCTTCCTGTTCTACTCCGGTTTCTACCTGCCGATGTACTGGTCGTCGCGGGCGAAGCTCACCAACACCGCCGACCTCATCCGCCTCATCATCCGTGACGAGGCCGTGCACGGGTACTACATCGGCTACAAGTACCAGAAGGGTCTCGAGCAGCTCACCGAGGCCGAGCGCGACGACCTCAAGAACTACACGTTCGAGTTGCTCTTCGAGCTCTACGACAACGAGGTCGACTACACCCAGGACCTCTACGACGAGGTGGGCCTCACCGAGGACGTCAAGAAGTTCCTGCGGTACAACGCCAACAAGGCGCTGATGAACCTCGGCTACGAGGGCCTGTTCCCGAAGGACGAGACCGACGTCAACCCGGCGATCCTGTCGGCGCTCTCACCCAACGCCGACGAGAACCACGACTTCTTCTCCGGCTCGGGCAGCTCCTACGTCATCGGCAAGGCCGTCAACACCGAAGACGAAGACTGGGACTTCTAGCGCGTTGATGTAGTTCCAGAGTATTGATTGAGGTGAGCGTTCTTCACTCAATCATGGGTCGTCTAGCAGGAATCCGATATAGATCGCAGCGCGGCACTGGATTAACGCGCTGGTCGCTCACACGGGCGCAGCAAGAGACTCCAGGCAGCAATTAGTTTTCTGGCCTGGTTCCGCGGCAACGGAACCAGGCCAGTGCCGGCTCGAGAGCGCGGCGGTGACTTAGGCAGTCGCCTCTAGCGTAGCGGAGTTCCCCGAGGCAATCAGCCTCCCCTCCTTCTCGGGCCGAAAACCCGTTAAGGAGGGCCAAGTGCCCCAAATCACCGCCTATTACGGCATCCCAGGTCAGGTACCATTCCTCGATGTCGACATCGCGGTCGACAATCGAATGTTCGTGGATCCGCACGCTATCCGTCTCCACGGTCGCTCGTCCAGGTTTGCCATGAGCGCGAACGAATGTACTGAGACGTTTTTTCGAGAAGTAACGCAGCGAGTGTTTTCGGGCGATCAGCCAGGCGGTCTGGAGCTGTTACAGCGTTTCGTCGAGCCCTGGGAAACACGCCTGGGCCTCGCGAAGAACAATTTCCGCGGCCGCGGTGGCGCTGACGACGTCGGACTTTGGATCTGGCGAGCGCTTACCACTGACATGAATGCACTTCTGCAGGTTGGTGTACTCCAGCAGGTCGAAGATCTCCCGCTCTTCATCGAAGGTATCGACAGGGACATCACGTCCGACATCACTACACGGATCATCTTTGAACCGCTGGCTGACTTCACAGCTGAAAACAAGTCGTTTCAGCTTCCCGAAGCTGGCGAGATGCCTCTTCTCCTTGTTCCCAGCGGCTGGGCCCGTCCAACGCTCTTGATGTCCGCTGTTCGTTACTACGAGACAAGCGTGCTCGGTTACGCACAGCTTGAGCGAGCAATCGTGTCGAGCACTGGGAAGCTGCTGAAGACGCCGAAGGACAAGTTGATGACTGAGCCAGGTCTTGGGCGTGGGCGGGTCACGAATCTCAACGTCACTCGACGGGCTCACGCCAAGAACGATGATCTAGTTGCAAAGTTCAAGAGTTTCGTTGACATGAAGTGGACCCCACCTGAGGGCGACAGCGACAAACTCGTCGCGTAGAGGTACACGCCGAGACGGGTTCGTTGCCCCAGCCGTCCCGTCTCGGCGTTTTCAGGCATATACGTCCCGTATCGGCACGACATCGGGCGAAGTGCGTTCAGCGGCGGAACCACGCCTCGGGGACGTCCTGCAATGCCTTGTCGAGGCGCAGCCGCGACGACGGCGTGAGGTCGTCCGGCAGCGAATCGGGGGAGAACCACGCCACGTCGTGGTTCTCGTCGTCCGACACGGCGGCCTCCCCGCCGACGTACCGGGCGAGGAAGCACACGTCGAGATACTGCGCGACGTCGCCGTTGGGGTAGGTGACCGGGTCGGTGACGTCGACGCTCGTGATCCGGACCAGTTCGGCGTCCACGCCGGTTTCCTCACGGATCTCCCGGAGCGCGGCCGGTCCGGGTTCCTCCCCGGGTTCGAGGATGCCGGACACGACCGCCCACTTGCCGTTGTCGACGCGCCGGGTCAGCAGCACCCGCCCGTCGTCGTCACGCACCACGACGCTCACCCCGGACAGCCACAGCGGTGCGGTGCCGACGTGGCCGCGCAGGGCGGTGACGAACTCGGGGACGGGCATCGAGCCTCCTAGGGCATGTCTAGCCGACGTAGCCGTTCAGCGTGTTCCTGAGGTCGGTGAGCATCGCGCGCGCGGCGACGACGCCGTTTCCGCCCCACACGTCACCCTCGACGGCGAAGACCCGTTTGTCGCCGGCGGCGCCGAGGTCTTCCCAGGCCTCCCCGGACATGACGTCCTCCGCGTGCGCGGTGCCGTCCTTGCCGTCCAGGACTGCGTAGATGAGGTCGCCCTCGGCCTGGTCGATGTCGGCTTCGGAGATCGGTTCGGTGACGACGCCGTCGAGGTTCTGATAGGCGGGCCGCCGCACCCCGGCGTCGGTGAGGACCTGGCCCGCGAACGTCGCCGGACCCTCGACCTCCATGCTGTCGGCGTCGAAACGGACGACGGACGCCTGCGTCTGCGCGGCATCGATGTCGATGCCGAGTTGCTTCGCGTCCTGCTGGTACTGCTCGAGTACCGCCGTCGCCGCGTCGGCCCGGCCCAGCGCGTTGCCCGCGAGGAGAAACTGCGCCTTCCAGTACACGGGGTCGGAGCCGACGAACACGGTGGGCGCGATCGGGGAGAGCGCGCCGTACAGCTGGTCGGACGCCGGACTCGATCCGAGGATCAGGTCCGGGTCCGCCTGCGCGATTCTGTTCACGTCCGGGGCGTCGACGGATCCGACGCTCGGGATCTCGGAGACGCCGGTGCCGAGGTAGCCGGGCTGCGGCGAATCGCCGTCGAGGGTTGCCGCGCCGACCACGTTCTCCCACAGGCCGAGGGCGCACACGGCGTCCAGCGCGGCGCTGTCGAGCACCACGATCCGCCGAGGGTCGGACGGGACGTCGCTCTCACCCTTCGTGTGGACCACCCGGTGCGTCGAGCCGGCCGCGAGTGCGGCGTCGACCGGGGCCGGCTCGGCGCAGGCCGTCGTGGTGTCCCGCTCGATGCCGACCACGCCGGCTCCGGCGATCTGCGTGGTGGTCCGGACGATGGACGTTGCGGGATCGTCGTCGGACGGTTGAGAGCAGCCGGCCAGTGCGAGCGCAGCGACGGCAGCGACCAGACCGGTGGACGCGCGGCGGGCGGAAAACCTACGAGGGGACAATTCGGCGACTTCCTGTGTGTGCGGGCGCGTTCAGGTTAGCCGCTGTGCTTGTCCACCCCGAACGTGTCCGACAGGTCGTCGAGGATCAGATGCGCGCCCTGGACGCTGACCGGCGACATCCAGCGAGCGTCGTCGACATCGACCTTGCGTCCCTTCAGCGTCTGCCACAGCGGGCTCTCCAGGAACGGCTTCGCCGCTTCGGCGCTCTTGCCTGCCGGGTCCTGCCAGGTGCTGACGAAGATGACGTCGGCCTCCGCCTCGCTGATCAGCTCGGTGCTGACGGCCTGCATGATGTTGTCCGGATCGGCCGGATCGGGGCCCTGGCTCTGCGGACGTGCCAGCCCGGCGTCCGAGAGGACGATCCCGCTGAACGAGGTGGTGCGGTAGAGGCGTGCCGTCGGCTCGCCCGCGAACCGGACGACCGAGATCACCGGATTCGACGCCGTCCCGTTGATTTCCGCACCGACGGCGGCGGCCCGCTCCTCGTAGGCGCCGATCTTCTGCTCCGCGAGGTCCTCCTTGCCGAGTGCCTTGCCGACGAGCCGGATGTTGTCCTTCCACGTGGGCCCGGTCGTCTCGGTGAAGATGGTCGGCGCGATCGCCGACAGTTGCTCGTAGTTCTTTCCGTCGCGCACCTCGGCGGAGATGATCAGGTCGGGTTGCAGTGCGGCGATCTGCTCGAGGCTCGCGTTGCTGACCTTGCCCACCGACTTCGCGTCCGCCGCGAACTCGTCGCGTGTGGTGCCGAGGTAGTCGGGAAGGCCGGGCTCGCGGTAGTCGACGTATCCGACCAGGGGCGCCTCGAGGAGGAGGACGGCGTCGGTGAAGCTGTTGTCGAGGGCCACGATGCGCTGCGGTGCGGCCGGGATCTCCGTGCTGCCGCGGAAGTGGTCGACGGTGCGGGGGAACTGCCCGGTCGACGACGTGGTGCCGGAGGCGGCCGCCGAGTCGTCGCTGCTCGAGCAGGACGTGATGGAGAAGGTGGCTGCCGCGGCCAGCGCGACCGCGCCGGCGACGATCCGGCGGCGGGAGAGAACGTTCACATGGAGCTCCTGATGGAAGTTAGGTGAGCGAAACCTTAGCAGCACGGTTTCGGCGTGCCGGAGCCTCGGCGGGACCGTGTCACGCAGCCCCGCGCGACACGCCGGACTGCGTGACAGTGAGCACTCCCCGGCGCTGCCCGGTGGCACAAACCGCAGGTCGCCCGCGCCCCGGTTTGCTCTGAGTCGGGGTAAGTACGACAGTGGGTAGGACCCAGTCGGAGGCCGCAGAGGGCACGGTCTACGATTCGATGAGCGCAAGCCAGAGACCGTTCGCCTCGCAGCCCGGGGTCGGACGCGCATTCAGGAGGATCAGTGACTGCCGTAGCGCCCCAGCCAGTCCCCGCGATAGCTGCAGCCAGGCCTTACCCGCCGCGGCAGGGACCCAAGGGCTCGTTCATCTTCAAAATGATTACGACCACCGACCCCAAGGTGCTCGGAATCATGTACTTGACGACCTCGATAGCGTTCTTCCTCATCGGTGGTCTCATGGCCCTGATGATGCGCGCCGAGCTCGCTGTGCCCGGTATGCAGTTCTTGTCGAACGAGCAGTTCAACCAGCTGTTCACCATGCATGGCACGATCATGCTGCTGCTGTACGCGACGCCGATCGTGTTCGGGTTCGCCAACTACATCCTGCCGCTGCAGATCGGCGCCCCCGACGTGGCGTTCCCGCGACTCAACGCGTTCAGCTACTGGCTGTACGTGTTCGGCGCGATCATCACGACCGCGGGCTTCATCACCCCCGGTGGTGCCGCCGACTTCGGCTGGACCGCCTACACGCCCCTGACGAGTGCACTGCACTCCCCGGGCGTCGGCGCCGACCTCTGGGTCATGGGCCTCGCGGTCGCCGGCCTCGGCACCATCCTCGGTGGTGTCAACATGATCACCACCGTCATCTGCCTGCGTGCCCCCGGCATGACCATGTTCCGGATGCCGATCTTCACGTGGAACATCTTCATCACCAGCATTCTGATTCTGCTGGCGTTCCCGCTGCTGACCGCTGCGTTCATGGGTCTGTTCGTCGACCGTCACCTCGGTGGCCACATCTTCGACCCGGCCACCGGCGGTGTGCTGCTGTGGCAGCACCTGTTCTGGTTCTTCGGTCACCCCGAGGTGTACATCATCGCGCTGCCGTTCTTCGGCATCGTCTCGGAGATCTTCCCGGTCTTCAGCCGTAAGCCCGTGTTCGGTTACAGCGGCCTGGTCTACGCGACGCTGGCGATCGCCGCGCTCTCCATCGCGGTGTGGGCGCACCACATGTACGCCACCGGCGCCGTGCTGCTCCCGTACTTCTCGTTCATGACGTTCCTGATCGCCGTCCCGACGGGTGTGAAGATCTTCAACTGGATCGGCACCATGTGGAAGGGCCAGTTGACGTTCGAGTCGCCGATGCTGTTCTCGATCGGCTTCCTCATCACGTTCCTCTTCGGTGGTCTGTCGGGCGTCATCCTCGCGAGCCCGCCGCTGGACTTCCACGTCACGGACACCTACTTCGTGGTCGCCCACTTCCACTACGTGGTCTTCGGCACCGTCGTGTTCGCCACCTACGCGGGTATCTACTTCTGGTTCCCGAAGATGACCGGTCGCATGATGGACGAGCGTCTCGGCAAGTGGCACTTCTGGACCACGTTCATCGGCTTCCACGGCACGTTCCTCGTCCAGCACTGGCTGGGTAACGAAGGTATGCCGCGTCGTTACGCCGACTACCTGCCCTCGGATGGGTTCACGTTCCTGAACTCCTTCTCGACGATCTTCGCGTTCGTCCTCGGTGCCTCGACGCTGCCGTTCATCTGGAACGTCTTCAAGAGCTACCGGTACGGCGAGGTCGTCACCGTCGACGACCCGTGGGGTTACGGCAACTCGCTCGAGTGGGCCACCAGTTGCCCGCCGCCGCGGCACAACTTCACGGAGCTGCCGCGCATCCGCTCCGAGCGCCCCGCGTTCGAGCTGCACTACCCGCACATGGTCGAGCGCATGAAGGCCGAGGCGCACGTCGGACCGGGTCACGGTGGCAAGCACGCCAGCACCGTGCTCGAGAAGGAACGCCACGAGCCGCTGACCGTCGGCGACGAAGGCGACCCCGGAACCGACACCGGTCGCTGACACAGCACGTTTCGGAAAGGCCCCGCCCCAGCAACGGGCGGGGCCTTTCACTTGGCACAATGGTGCCGGACAAGCCGCGCGAGCAACATGATCGGAGTACATCGGTGGGTGCAGCTGACACCACTGTCCTGGTGACCGTGACGGGCCCCGACCGACCCGGCGTCACCTCGGTGCTCTTCGGGTCGCTCTCCCGCCACGACGTGAGCCTTCTCGACGTGGAGCAGGTGGTGATTCGTGGGCGACTGACCCTCGGTGTCCTCGTGGCGTGCCCCGAGAACGGGGAAGCGCTGCAGGAGGAACTCGAAGAGGCGATGGCCACCGTCGGGATGTCGGTGGACGTCGAGATCGGTGCGGATCCCGGCAGGCAGTCGCTGTCCACCCATGCCGTGGTGGTCCTCGGTAGCCCGGTGTCGGCTCGCGCGCTGCGTTCGGTGGCCCGGGAGATGGCGACCCTCGGGGTCAACATCGACTCGATCCGCGGGGTCGCCGACTACCCGGTGACGGGACTCGAACTCCTCGTGTCCGCTCCCGGCACGGCGGAGGCGGACAAGAGCCTGCGCACTGTGCTGGCCGAGGTCGCCGTGCGGGAGAACGTCGACATCGCGGTCGAACGCGGGGGACTGGCCCGCCGCGCCAAGCGGCTCATCGTGTTCGATGTCGACTCGACGCTCGTCCAGGGTGAGGTCATCGAGATGCTCGCCGCCCGGGCCGGAGTGGAGGACGAGGTGCGCGCCGTCACCGAGTCGGCGATGCGCGGCGAGATCGACTTCACCGAATCCCTGCACCAGCGCGTCGCGACCCTCGCCGGCCTCGACGCGTCCGTGATCGACGACGTCGCGGACGGGCTCGAGCTGACACCGGGCGCCCGCACCACCATCCGGACGCTCCGCAGGCTCGGTTTCCACTGCGGTGTGGTGTCCGGCGGTTTCCGGCAGGTCATCGAGGGCCTTGCCCACGAACTGGAACTCGACTTCGTGCAGGCCAACACGCTCGAGATCGTGGACGGCAAACTCACCGGCCGCGTGATCGGCGACATCGTCGACCGGGCCGCGAAGGCAACCGCGCTGCGCAAGTTCGCCGGTCAGGTCGGCGTCCCGATGGAACAGACGGTGGCGGTCGGCGACGGCGCCAACGACATCGACATGCTCAACGCGGCCGGCCTGGGAATCGCGTTCAACGCCAAGCCCGCGCTGCGGGAGGTCGCGGACACCGCCCTGTCGCACCCGTTCCTCGACGCCGTGCTGTTCATCCTCGGGGTCACCCGCGACGAGGTCGAGGCCGCCGACGCGGTGGACGGCGTGGTGCGACGAGTCCCGCTGCCGTGACGGAATCGTGCCGCGACGCGGTCACCGGGGACGCCGGTGCCGATGCCGGGTGGGCGGAGCGTCACGCCGTCCTCGCGGCCGGATACGGCGGTCGGCCGGATCCGGACGACCCGGCTCAGGTCCTCGCCATGCCGATCGTGCTGCACATCCCGAAGGCCGACCCCCCGCCGCGCAGTGCGCTGCTGGAGGCCGCCGCGACCGCGACGGTGGCGTTGTGCCTCGACCCGCGCGTCGGCACCGACGAGACGGGTGCGCCCGGACCGTGGCAGGCGGACTACCTCGCGTGGGTGGGGTCCCGGATCCGCAAGGTGTCGCGGCGGGCGCGGGGAGCAGGCTGGCGGGCGGCGCAGGAGGTCGACGGGATCACCGTCGACGTCGACGGTGCGCAGGCCCGCGCGCTGGTGCCGGTCGCCGTGGGCGCGCTCGATCCGCGCATCAGGAAGTTGCAGATCGGCGGCACCGACCTCGACCACGACGATCCGGGGGAGATCCCGGACGGCGTTCCGGTGCTGTGGATCAACTCCGCCCTGGACATGACGGTCGGGAAGGCGGCGGCGCAGGTCGGCCACGCGTCGATGCTGCTCGCCGGCGCGATGACCACCGAACAGGCACGCGCCTGGGCGGCCACCGGCTACCGCTGCGCCGTGCGTGACGCCGACGTCGGGCTGTGGGAGACGCTGACCATCGAGGTGGTGCGGGGCAGGGCGATCGCGGTGCGCGACGCCGGCTTCACCGAGGTGGCACCCGGATCCATGACCGTGATCGCCTGCCCCTGAGAGCCGCGGCCGACGCGTCGACAGTCCAGTAACGCCGCCATGGCTATGGGGTACCGCCCGGGTTCCCGACAGACTGGTGGTCATGCTCGCTCGACGCCTGATCGCTTTGTTCGCCGGACTGTGGCTGTACGGCTTCTCGATGGCCATGATGATCACCGCCGGCCTCGGCCTCGACCCGTGGGACGTGTTCCATCAGGGCGTCGCCGGCCGCACGCCCCTCAGCTTCGGTGCCGTGACCGCGTTGACCGGCGTTCTGGTGCTCGCACTCTGGATCCCGATCCGCCAGAAACCGGGTTTCGGCACGGTCGCGAACGTGGTGGTCATCGCCGTCTCGGTGGACACGTCGCTGGCGTTGCTCGAACCCGCCGACTCCCTCGTGGTGCGGATCGCGGTGATGCTCGGTGGTGTCGTCCTCAACGCACTCGCCACCGTGCTGTACATCGGTGCGGGAATGGGCCCGGGCCCGCGGGACGGCCTCATGACAGGTCTGGTCGCGCGGACCGGGCTGTCGGTGCGGGTGATCCGCACGTCGATCGAGGTGACCGTGCTGGCCTCCGGCTGGCTGCTCGGCGGCACCGTCGGGGTGGGCACCGTGGTCTACGCTCTGGGCATCGGCCCGCTCATCCAGCTGATGATGCGCTTCGGCGGCATCTACCCGACCGCGCGGAAGACGAGCAGTGCCGGCCCGGACACGGCGATCGTGGAGTCACCGGAGATCGGACCGCCCGGTGCCGGCGCGCCGTCCGGTGAGGCCGAGTCGAACTCGGCGAGCACCGTCCCGTAGAACCACTCGGGGCACCCCAGGGTGATCACGGCTGGCCCGCCCGAGTGGAACACGAGTAGCCAGCTGTCGTCGGCGAGCTGGTGCCCGTCCTCGGTGTGCGAGCGGATGTCCGAACCGTCGATCCACGCCTGCAGGGTGCGCCGGGAGTCGTCGTACCACGCCGAATCGTCCATCTCGGCGCCGTCCGCGCCGAACCACACGAGGTCGGGATGGCCGGTGGGTGTGCGCCTGCCCTCGAAGAATTCCGGCTGACGCAGGGCGGGGGAGGCGCGCCGGAGGTCGAGGGCGCGGGTGACGAACGCGACGAGCACAGGGTCCCCGGCGTTCCAGTCGAGGGGCCAGGAATCTTCACGCGGGGTGCCTTCGGGGACGCAGTACGCGTTGTTGTTGCCGCTCAGGGTGTGACCGAATTCGTCGCCGGCGGTGAACATCGGTGTGCCGGTGGACAGTGCGAGGGTGGCGAGCAGCGCGCGGACGTGCCGGGACCGCGCCTCGGTGACCGCCGGGTCGCCCGTGGGGCCTTCGACGCCGTGGTCGACGGAGTCGTTGTGATCGGCGCCGTCCCGGTTGTCCTCGCCGTTGGCCTCGTTGCGTTTGCGGGTGTACGCCACGAGGTCCGCGGCGGTGAACCCGTCGTGGGCCGTGACGAAATTGACGGAAGCCCAGGGGCGCCGGGTGCCGAAGACGTCCTCCGAGCCCGCCACCCGGGAAGCGAGTTCGCGCACCCCGGTGCGGCTATTCCAGAACCGCCGAACAGTGTTGCGGTACTTGTCGTTCCACTCGGACCACTGGGAGCCGAAGTGCCCGACCCGGTATCCGTCGGGGGTGGCGTCCCACGGTTCGGCGATCAGTTTGCAGCGCGTGAGGACGGGATCCGCGGTGATCGCGGAGAAGATCGAAGCGCGGGAATCGAATCGGCCGCCGCCGGGCCGGCCGAGCGCGGACGCGAGGTCGAACCGGAAGCCGTCGACGCCCATCTCGTGCGCCCAGTACCGCAGGCTGTCGCCGATCATCCGGACGACGACGGGCGACTGCGCGTCGACGGTGTTCCCGCACCCGGTGAGATCGATGTCGCGCCCCTCGGAGTCGAGGAGGTAGTAGCCGGGGGCGTCGAGGCCGCGCCAGCTGAGGCTGATGCTGTCCACGCTCTGCTCGCAGGTGTGGTTGTAGACCACGTCGAGGACGACCTCGATCCCCGCGGCGTGCAGCGCGTCGACCATGGTGTGGAACTCGGTGATCTCCTCGCCGGGCACGACCGCGTAGCCGGGGTGCGGGGCGAAGAACGCGGCGGTGGAGTATCCCCAGTGGTTGCGCATGCCCCGGGCGCGCACGGTGGCCTCGGAGACGTACGCCTGCACCGGGAGCAGTTCGACCGCGGTCACCCCGAGGCGCACGAGATGACCGACGACGGCCGGTTCGGCCAGGCCCAGATACGTTCCGCGGTACCGCGGCGGCACGTCGGGGTGCCGCGCGGTGAACGACCCCACGTGGAGTTCGTAGACAACGGTTTCCTCCCACGGCCTTTCGATCCGCGGTCCGCTCGTGCGGGCGTGATCGGCCGTCACCACCGACAGCGGGGTGTGGCCCAGGCTGTCGATGCGCGACGGGCCGCCGAACGGGTCGCCGTCGTGGGAGAGCAGCGCCTCGTGGTCGCCGAGTTCGCCGGTGATGCGTTTGGCCCACGGATCCAGCAGCAGTTTGGCGGGGTTGAGGCGCACGCCGTGCGCGGGATCCCAGCGACCGTGCGCGCGGTATCCATAGCGCTGCCCCGCGCCGACACCCTCGACGACGCCGTGCCAGATGCCGTACGTCCGCTGGACCAGGTCGATCCGGGTCTCGTCGCCCTCCTCGGAAATCAGGCACACCTGTACCAGTTCGGCGTCGGGGGCGTGAACCGCGAACTGCGTTCCGGTGCCACGCACTTTCGCTCCCAGGGGAAACGGCGACCCGGGCAGCCGCAGACTCGGCGGGAGGGACGACATCTCGCCGGGGTACGGATCGATGTGAGGCGACACGCAACTGATCCTGCCGTGAATGCCCGGAAGATGTGCGGGAAGATGGGTCCGTGCATGAACCTGATCCTGATCTCCTCATCGAATTCGACGACGTTCTCCTCCGCCGCGGGGGCAACACTCTGGTGGGCCCGGTCACCTGGAAGGTGGAACTCGACGAACGGTGGGTCGTCCTCGGACCGAACGGGGCAGGGAAGACGTCGTTGCTCCGCATCGCGGCCGCCGAACTGCATCCCACGAGCGGAAGCGCCTACCTTCTCGGCGAGCGGCTCGGCCGCGTCGACATCAACGAACTCCGGCCGCGGATCGGACTGTCCTCCTCGGCGCTCGCCAACCGGGTACCGTCCGAGGAGGTCGTGAGCGATCTCGTCGTCTCCGCCGGCTGCGCGGTGCTCGGGCGGTGGCGTGAGCGTTACGACGAGATGGACACCGACCGTGCCGTCGAGATGCTCGAGAGTCTCGGCGCCGAACACCTCGCCAAGCGCACCTACGGCACCCTGTCCGAGGGTGAGCGCAAGCGCGTCCTCATCGCCCGTGCGCTGATGACCGACCCGGAACTGCTGCTGCTCGACGAGCCCGCCGCCGGTCTGGACCTCGGTGGGCGCGAGGAACTCGTCGCGCGTCTCACCGACCTCGCCGCCGACCCCGACGCCCCCGCGACGGTCCTCATCACCCACCACGTCGAGGAGATCCCGCCGGGATTCACCCACGCCATGCTCCTCAAGGAGGGCGAGGTGGTCTCGCAGGGGCTGCTGGACCAGGTCATCACGGCCGAGAACCTCAGCGAGGCGTTCAGCCAGTCCATCAGCCTGGACAAGGTGGACGGCCGGTTCTTTGCGCGGCGGACCCGCGTCCCCGGCGCGCACCGGCGGGGCTGAGGACCGGGGACCGACTGCGACGCGCGTCACCCGGCGGCGTAGGTTCCGAGGCATGGTCTCGAAGCAAGAGCAGACGCCCCGCAACAGTACCGACGTGGCGCCCAAGGACGCGTCCACCGTCATCCTCATCCGTGACGCCGCGGCAGGTGCCGCGGCGTCCGGCATCGAGGTGTTCCTCCTCCGCCGGGTGAAGGGGATGGCGTTCGCCGGCGGAATGACCGTGTTCCCCGGCGGCGGCGTCGACCCGTCGGACGCCGAGGCCGAGGTCGACTGGGCGGGACCGTCCGTCGACTGGTGGGCCGGGCGGTTCTCCACCGACGCGGCGCGCGCGAAGGCGCTCGTGTGCGCGGCGGTGCGCGAGACGTTCGAGGAATGCGGTGTGCTCCTCGCGGGACCGAGCGCGGACACGGTGGTGGCGGACACGTCGCGGTACGCGCAGGCGCGTACCCAACTCGAGACGCGCGAACTGTCGTTCAGCGACTTCCTGAAACGCGAGAACCTCGTCCTGCGGGCCGATCTGCTGCGGCCCTGGGCCAACTGGATCACGCCGGTCGGCGAGGGCCGCCGCTACGACACGAGGTTCTTCGTGGCCGCCGCACCGCAGGGCCAGATCGCGGACGGTGCGACGTCCGAGGCGGAGGAGGTGCAGTGGCAGAGTCCGGCCGCGGCGCTCGCGCACTGGCAGGGCGGTGGAAGCATTCTGCTGCCGCCGACGTGGAGTCAGCTGACGGCGCTCAGCGCGTTCGGCTCGGTCGCGGACGTGCTGGCCGCGGAGCCGGAGATTCCGGTGATCCTGCCGACGCTGATCACGGACGAGGAGCAGCTCCGCGTCGAGTTCCCGGGACAGGACGGTTACTACGAAGCCGGTCCGCATCCGTGGGCGTCGCGCGGCTGATCGCGATGGGGCGGGCCGCGAAACCGGGTCGGAGGCAGGCAAGTAGCCTTTTGCCTCATGGCTGAGTTTGTCACCCTCGAGGTATCCGAAGGCATCGGCACGATCCGGCTCGCGCGCCCCCCGATGAACGCTCTGAACCGTCAGGTCCAGCAGGAGTTGCGGGCCGCGGCGCGGGCGGCGACCGTCGACTCCGACGTGAAGGCCGTCATCGTCTACGGCGGCGAAAAGGTCTTCGCCGCGGGCGCGGACGTGAAGGAAATGTCCGAGATGGAGTTCGGGCAGATGTCCGACGTGATCGGTGACCTGCAGTCGGATCTCGCGGCGGTCTCCGAGATCCCGAAGCCCACCGTCGCCGCCATCACGGGGTACGCGCTCGGCGGCGGCCTGGAGGTCGCGCTGTCGGCCGATCGGCGCATCGTGGGTGACAACGCCAAGCTCGGCGTGCCGGAGATCCTGCTCGGCATCATTCCCGGAGGCGGTGGCACCCAGCGTCTCGCCCGGCTGATCGGACCGTCCAAGGCCAAGGATCTGCTGTTCACCGGCCGGTTCGTCGACGCCGAGGAGGCCCTGGCGATCGGTCTGGTCGACGAGGTCGTGGCGCCGGACGACGTGTACGAGGCGGCGCGCGCCTGGGCGTCGCAGTTCACGAAGGGGGCGGGCCGCGCACTGGCCGCGGCCAAGGCCGCCGTCGACCGGGGGCTGGACGTCGACCTGGGCACCGGCCTGGCGGTGGAGCGTCAGCTGTTCACCGCGCTGTTCGCCACCCGGGACCGCAAGATCGGGATGGAGTCGTTCATCGAGAACGGCCCGGGTAAGGCTCAGTTCACGGGCGAGTAGTCTGAAGCCCGAAACTAGAACCTGTTCACTCTTACCAGCGAGTAGGATTTGCCGCATGACTGCAAGCGCCCATGACGACCCAGCTCCTCATCCGCACGCCACCGCCGAAGAGGTCGAGGCTGCGCTGAAGGACACCAAACTGGCCCAGGTGCTCTACCACGACTGGGAAGCCGAGACGTACGACGAGAAGTGGTCGATCTCGTACGACGAGCGGTGCATCGACTACGCGCGCGGACGATTCGACGCCGTCGCGGGCGATCAGCCCCTGCCCTACGAGCGGGCGCTCGAACTGGGCTGCGGCACCGGATTCTTCCTCCTCAACCTGATGCAGGGCGGAGTCGCGAAGACCGGTTCGGTCACCGACCTGTCGCCCGGCATGGTGAAGGTCGCGCTCCGGAACGCGGAGGGCCTCGGACTGTCCGTCGACGGCCGCGTCGCCGACGCCGAGACCATCCCGTACGAGGACGACACGTTCGACCTCGTCGTGGGACACGCGGTCCTGCACCACATCCCGGACGTCGAACAGTCGCTGCGCGAGGTCCTCCGCGTCCTCAAGCCGGGCGGTCGCTTCGTGTTCGCCGGCGAGCCCACGACGATCGGGAACTTGTACGCCCGCTGGCTCGGCCGCGCGACGTGGGAGGCCACCACCCGGGTCACCCGGTTGCCGTTCCTCGCAGACTGGCGTCGCCCGCAGGCGGAACTGGACGAGTCCTCACGCGCGGCCGCGCTCGAGGCCGTCGTCGACCTCCACACGTTCGATCCGAGCGACCTCGAGAAGATCGCGAAGTCGGCAGGCGCTAAGCAGGTTCACGCGGCCACCGAGGAATTCGCCGCCGCTCTGCTCGGGTGGCCCGTCCGCACGTTCGAGGCCGCGGTGCCCCCGGAGAAGCTGGGCTGGGGCTGGGGACGTTTCGCGTTCACCGGATGGAAGACGCTCAGCTGGGTCGACGAGAAGCTTCTCCGGCACGTCGTGCCGCGCGGATTCTTCTACAACGTCATGATCACCGGCGTGAAGCCCGGCAACTGAATTGGGCTATGCGTTCACTCCCGGGGACGTGGAGTTCCTGCAGAGTGAGGAAGGGGCGGCCGCTCTCGCGGAAGTGGACGTCCTCGCACTGACCGCGTCGACGCGCCTGGCCGACATCGGCCGGGCGCGTACGCGTTTCGGCTCCCACGTGGCCTTGCTGGTGGAGACCGTCCTGCTGCGACGGAAGGCGGCCGCCAAACTACCCGGCACCGAAAACTGGCTCTTCACCGACGACGCACTGCAACAGGCGACCCCACATGTGGTCGCCACGCACCGGGCGACGCGGCTGACGGACCGGAACGTCCACGACGTCACCTGCTCGATCGGTGCCGAACTCGACGCGGTGGTCGGGACGGCGGCGACCGTGATCGGCAGCGACCTCGACCCCGTCCGGCTCCTGATGGCGCGGCACAATGTTCCCGGCGCGACGGTTCTGCGCGCCGACGCGCTCGTCCCGTGCACCCGCGGCACCGTCGTCCTCGCGGATCCGGCGCGACGGTCCGGCGGCAGGCGCACGCACGACCCCGCCGCGCTGGAGCCGCCGCTGCCCGATCTGATCGACGCGTACCGCGGACGCGATCTGGCCGTGAAATGCGCTCCCGGACTCGATTTCGACCGACTCGGCTGGGACGGCGAGGTGGAGGTGGTGTCCCTCGACGGCGGTGTGCGCGAGGCCTGCCTGTGGTCGCCGGGACTGTCCGGCGGCGGCGTCACGCGGCGGGCGAGCGTGCTCGGATCCGACGGAACCGCCTGGACGGTCACGGACGCCGAGGACGAGGACATCCCCGAACGCGCGCCGGGGGAATGGATCGTCGACCCGGACGGGGCCGTCGTGCGCGCGGGCCTGGTGCGGCACTACGCCGCCCGGCACGGACTGTGGCAGCTCGACCCCCGGATCGCCTATCTCACCGGCGATTCGGTTCCCGACGGTGTGCGGGGCTTCCGCATTCTCGATCAGGTGAAGTATTCGGAGAAGTCGCTGCGGCAGGAACTGGCCCGTCACGATTGCGGTGTGGCGGAAATCCTGGTGCGCGGCGTCGACGTCGATCCCGCGGTCCTGCGGCCCAAGCTGAAACTGCGCGGAAGTCGTTCGCTCAGTGTGGTGATCACGCGGATCGGCCGGGCCGGCGTCGCGTTCATCTGCGCTGCGCGCCCGTGAGTACTTGTTAACGTCCGGCGGTTGACAAGTACTCACGGGTCAGCGGAGGACGAACAGTTCCCCGAGCAGGGTGGGCGTGAGCACCTCGCCCTTCGGGCCGACGGAGGTGCCGACGGTGAACCCCTTCGCCCCGGGCAGCGTGTCCTGATCGAGGGTTTCGCCGGTTCCGGTGTCGAACGTGAGCATCGCCAGTCCGTCCGAACCCTCACGGACCACCGCGTACCCGGTGGACCCAGCGGTCTGCGCCGGGACACCCAGCTGCAGCAGATCCTTCCGCTCCCAGACGAGTTCGGCGTGATCGCCCCTGTCCTGCAGCGCCAGCAGGTGGCCCTCGGGACCACCCGCCGGGATGATCAGACCGTCCGCGGACGTCGACGGGCTGCCGGCCGCCGCGTATCCGATGTCGTAGCTCCACTTCGGATCACCGGTCGCAGAGTCGATCGCCCACATCGTTCCCCAGTTGTCGTTGGCGTAGACGACGGAGCCGTCGGCCGACAGATCGGGGCTGGACGCACTGCCGCCGGGCAGAGTGTCGCTGGACCATTCCTGGGTGATCGCCGGGTTCTCGCCGCCGGAGTACTTCATCGCGACGAGTTCCGCCTGGGGCGCGCCGGGCGCGAAGAGCGTGAAGTAGAACTTGCCGGACTCGAGGTCGATGGCAGGCATGTTCGCCACCGGGCAGTCGGGCGCGCCGAAGAAGCAGCCGCTCAGGCCCTGGTCGTCCGGGATGATGTCGGCGTTCGCACCGTCGGCGAAGGAGGGCGGCGGGACGAGATCGTACGGCGCCACGACCTTCTGGCCGTTCTGCGTGTTCACCACGTTGATCTGGCCGAGCTGGGTGATGAAGAGAAGATTGCCGTCGCCGGTGAACTGTGCGGACAGCGGCGTCCCGACCACCGGTGTGCGCCAACGCAGCTGGCCGTACTCGTTGAACGAGTTGATGGCGCCGTTCTCGCCGACGTACACGTTGGCGGCGCCGTCGACGACCGGTGTGGACGCCACGACGCCGGGGGCGAGTTGCCGGCACCAGCGTTTGCGGCCGCTGTCCATCTGGTAGGAGAAGAGATTGCAGCCCTTCTCGGTGCGCGCGGTGACGAAGACCTGGCCGCTCGCCGCCACGGACGCGTAATTCGCGACAGGACCGCCGAGCGGGCGCGACCACGCGAAGGAGAGGTCGCGGGAACCGGTGACGGGGCTGGTGTCGCTGTTACGGGCGTCGGCGTGCATGCCGGGCCACCCGCCCGCCGAGAAGATGTCGTCGACCTGCGGTCCGCTGCTGCAGCCGCTGAGGACGACAGTCGAGATCGTCGCCAGCGCCAGTACTGACGAACGTAGGACCCGCCGCATTACATCTCCTCGTCTTCGATAACGCTCGGCCCAGAGACTATCCCGCCGAGGCGGGGCCGAGCACACGCCCCGAGGCGGGGCCGAGTGTCACGCCCCGAGGGGGGTGTCGGAGTCCGGACGCACCCGAACGGGGGTGCGGGCAGTGAACGTAGGCTGACAGGCTATGACGAGCATGTGGGGCGCACCGTTGCGTACGAGGTGGCGAGGATCCCGGCGGAGCGACAGCGAGCAGGCCCGCTTCCTGACACGCGACTCGCTGCGATGGGTGCTGGCGAACAAGGCGTACACGCCGTGGTACCTCGTGCGGTACTACCGGCTCGCGAAGTTCAAGCTGGCCAACCCGCACGTGATCCTGCGCGGCATGGTGTTCCTCGGCAAGCGGGTGGAGATTCATTCGACCCCCGACCTGTCCCGGCTCGAGATCGGCCGGTGGGTGCACATCGGCGACGGCAACGCCATCCGTTGCCACGAGGGTTCGCTGCGCATCGGCGACAAGGTGGTGTTCGGCAAGGACAACGTCGTCAACACGTACCTCGACATCGAGATCGGTGCGTCGACGCTCGTGGCGGACTGGTGTTACATCACCGACTTCGACCACCGCATGGACGATGTGAACGTCCCGATCAAGGATCAGGGCATCGTGAAGGGCCCCGTCCGCATCGGTCCCGACACTTGGGTGGCGGCCAAGGTGACGGTCCTGCGCAACACGCGCGTCGGGCGAGGCTGCGTTCTCGGTGCGCACGCCGTCGTGAAGGGCGACATCCCGGACTTCAGCATCGCCGTCGGGTCGCCGGCCAAGGCCGTGAAGAACCGCAAGGCGGAGTGGGAGGCCGGCGCGGCCGAACGCGCGAAGTACATCGCGGCCCTCGAAGACATCGCCCGCAAGAAGGCGGCGCAGGAGAACTGAGCGGCGCGGTGGCATAGTCGGAAGGATGGCTGCGTCGGACAGTGAACTCGAGGACCGCATCCGGGCGCTCCTCGACGCCCGGGCCGACAGTGCGAGCATCTGCCCGTCGGACGTCGCGCGAGCCGTCGCCCCCGACGACTGGCGACCCCTCATGGAACCGGTGCGAGAGGCTGCACGGCGCCTGGCCGCCGCCGGCGAGGTCGAGATCACGCAGAAGGGTGACGTGGTGGATCCGGACTCGGCTCGGGGTCCGATCCGGATTCGGCGGGCCCACCCGAAGTGACCGGGCGAATGTACCGCTCGCCGCACCGAAGGCGCCGAACGATCCATTCGCCCGGCCGGAGTCCGGCCTGAGTCCGGTCAGAGCCCGATCAGCGGCCGGGCAGGGGGCGCTCGGGGATCTCCGGCCGCGCCAGTGGATGCCGCACACGACGTTTGGCGCCCGAATACACGTGGACGGTCTCCTCGGCCACCTTGTGCCAGTCGAAATCGGCGGTGAGCCGGTCGCGGGCGGCCACCGCGCGCTGCTGCGCCCCGGCCGGGTCGTCGAGGACCTCCCGGACCGCGGACGTGAGCCCGGTGACGTCGCCCGGCTGGAACGACATGCCCGTTTCGCCGTCGACGACCGCTTCCCCGAGACCGCCCGCGGTGGACGCGACGAGCGGGGTTCCGGAGGCGGCGGCCTCGAGCGCGATGATGCCGAACGGCTCGTACCGGCTGGGCAGGACGATGGCGTCGGCGCCGTGCAGCCACCCGAGCAGTTCGATGTGGTCGAGGTTGCCGAGGAAGTTCACGGCGCGGGCGACGCGGTGGATGCGGGCCTGCTGGTAGAGCCAGGTGAACTGGGTGCCCTCGCCGGCAACCGACAGTGTCGTCCCGGGGTGGCTGCGCCGGATGCGGGGGAGCGCGGCGATGGCGTCCTGCACGCCCTTCTCGTATTCGAGGCGGCCGACGAACAGCAGTTTCGGCGGTCCCGACCGTGGCGCGCGCTCGCGGAAACTCCACGTGGTGAGGTCGATTCCGTTGCGGATCACCGTGATCGGCGGCAGCTGCGGACCGTAGAGTGCGGTCACCTCGTCCTGCATCGACGCGGAACACGTGATGAGCGCATCGGATTCGTTGGCCAGCCACCATTCCACCGAATGCACCTGCCGGTTGATCCGGCCGGACACCCAGCCGCTGTGCCGTCCGGCTTCGGTGGCGTGGAGCGTGGAAACCAAAGGGACGTCGTAGAATTCGGCCAACGCGATGGCCGGATGCGCCACCAGCCAGTCGTGCGCGTGCACCACGTCCGGATGCCAGCCCTCCCCGACACCCGGCTTGTGCAGTGCGACGCCGGCCCGCACCATCGCGTGTCCCATCGCGAGCGTCCACGCCAGCATGTCCTCGCCGAACACGAAGTGCGCGGGGTCTTCGGCGACGGCGACCACCAGGACGCCGTCCTCGATGTGGGTGACGGTGGGATGGGTCGACGCGTCGGTGCCCGACGGCCGCCGCGACAGCACCACCACTTCGTGTCCGGCGGCGGCGAGTTCGGTGGCCAGGTGGTGCACGTGGCGGCCGAGACCGCCGACCACGACGGGTGGGTACTCCCACGACACGATCAGGATCTTCACGACGTCCCTCCCTCGGTACCGGTCAGCCGGTGGTCCCTGGCGGGCAGACGCCGCGCGTCGAGCCCGGGGAACAGGCCGTCGGCGCGGTTCCATCCCTCTGCGAGCCTGCTCGCGGCCGCGTCCTTGCCCGCCGACACGGCGGCGGCGATCTCGCGGGTGGCGTGCGCGTGCTTGTGGGCCCGGTCGCGGGCGTACCCGGCGGCCGAATCCTTGCTGACCATGAACGCCCAGTCGCTCGACACGGTCATGAGTGCTTCCCGCAGCATCTGGTCGTTCACGCGATTCCGGAGCGCGGGACGTCCGGGGGCGGCGTCGTGGTCGTGGGACTTGTCGACGGTGTCGAGGGCGGTCCCGACCACCTCGGAGTTGAGTTGCACCAGGTCCGCGACCTGATCGCCGGCCCACACCCGCCAGTCCTTGCCGGATCCCCACGACGAGTTCTCGAGCTGGACGGGTTCGCCGACGTAGCCCTGGCTGCGGGCGTCGTCGAGGGTGCCGACCCGGATTCCGGACTCGGGCAGCGCCCGCAGCACCTTCTCGAGCCACTCGGGCCCCTCGTGCCACCAGTGCCCGAACAGTTCCGTGTCGAACGCGGCGACGACGAGCGCGGGCCGGCCGATGCGCTCGGACTCGTCGCGCAGCCGTCTGCGGACGGTGGCGACGAAGTCGGCGACGTGCCGGTCGACGGCCGCCGACGCGAGAGCGGGGTCGTACGGCGCCTTGTCGGCCGAGTCGACCGTGCGGCCGGTGACCCGGGCCGGTTTGAGTCCCGTGGCGTGGTCGTAGGTGTGGAAGTCGCGGTAGGCGCCGTGGCCGGGGTAGCCCGACTTCGGCGACCACACCCGGTAGCTGACCTGCAGATCGCGTCCGAACGCGACCACGTCCGACTCCCGGACCGGCCGGCCGAGCGACGTGTCGCCGCGCAGGGCGGGGCCGTCGACCATGAAATGCGTCACGCCGGCGTCGGCGTATCCGGTCTCCATGCCGGGGGTGTACCCGCATTCGGGCCCCCAGATACCTGTCGGCGTGCAGTTCCACCGGGCGGCGGCGTCGGCGAGACCCTCGCGAAGGGAGAACGATCGCAACCGCGGATCGAGCAGCGGCTGGAACGGGTGGGCGAGCGGACCGCCGAGCAGTTCGAACGCCTCGCGGTCGAGGAGGTCGCGCAGCACCGGGGAGCCGCCGTGGCGCCAGCGCAGCTCGAAGTCGGCGAGCGCGGCGGCGGACGCACGGTGTTCGCGCGCACCGAGTTCGCGATGCGCGTCGTCGGGCATGCCTGCCGCCTCGTGCGCGCGGATCTGCCAGTTCCCGAGCCAGTGGTGCATTCCGGCGAGGCAATGCGGATCGTCGAGCTGAGCTGCCAGAACGGGGGTGATGCCGAGGGTCAGCAGATGCGAGCGACCCTCGTCGGACAGCCGCCGCAGCATCGCGGTGAGCGGGAGATACGACGCCGCCCACGACTGGTACAGCCATTCCTCACCGACGGGCCAGCGGCCGTGGTTGGCGAGCCAGGGCAGGTGGGAGTGCAGGACCAGGCAGAACATGCCCGGCTCCGTCGCGTCGCCCGCTCCGGTGCGGTTGTCGGATTCGGTCACCGAACAGGATCCTTCACCGCGATGGCCACCAGGTCGAGGCTGTCGTCGATGTCGCCCTCGTGCAGTGCGAAATCGTCGACGGTGATGCCCTCGACGTCGCGGGTCAGTTCCTCGGGCCAGGGTTCACCGGCGAGTGCGCGGTCGATCTGCGCACCGATGAACGAGCCGCCGTGCTTCGCGTCCAGAGCCTGCAGTCGCGCGCCGTGATGGACGCCGGTCATGAGGGTGACGGTGAATCCGGCTTCCTCGAGCAGTTCGGTCAGCTCGGCCGCGTCGAGTTCGCGGGTGTGGAACGGATTGAGCGGCGTGTCGCGGCCCGGCGAGAACGTGATTCGGTTGGGCGTGCTGACGAGCAGTTCCCCTCCGGGGGTCAGTACCCGGAAGCATTCGCGCAGGAATTGGGACTGGTCCCACAGGTGTTCGATCACCTGGAAATTGACGACGGTGTCGACGGATTCGTCGCCGAGGGGAAGCTCCGCGAGGTTGCCGTGCAACATCTCGACCCGGGGGTACCGCGCGCGGACGTGTTCGACGGCGGAGATGTCGTAGTCGAGTCCGGTGACGCCCTCTGCCACATCGGCAATCATGTTGGCGCCGTAGCCTTCTCCGGATCCGGCCTCGAGTACCCGGCGTCCCGCGCAGCGGGGGAGGAGCTCGCGGTAGACGACCTCGTGCCGCCGGAACCAGTAGTTCTCCTCGGGGATACCGGGCACGGTCCGCTCGCCCGTGAGGGGCAGTGGTGCGTCCTCGCGGTCGCCGACAAATGATTCGCTCACCGGTGCGAGGTTAGTGCCCCCGGCAAGGTCGCTCGTCCAGGTGGTCTACATCACAGCGGTGAAATGCGGTTTCGGCCGTTATGGTGAACGAGACTTTCGCGCAAGTTACCAACGGGTAACTTAGCGTGAGGTAATCTGTCGCAGAGCAATCGTGCGACGAAATATCGAAAGACGAGAGCTCGGTCCGCGCGGAGCGACTCACGATAACCACGCAAGAACACACAGGAGGTCGACGAAGACCCATGACGAATATCGTTGTTTTGATCAAGCAGGTCCCCGACACGTGGTCCGAGCGCAAGCTGACCGACGGCGACTACACGCTTGACCGCGAGGCCGCCGATGCAGTGCTCGACGAGATCAACGAGCGCGCCGTCGAAGAAGCGCTCCTGATCAAGGAGGCCCAGGGCGGCGAGGTGACCGTCCTCTCCGCAGGTCCGGACCGCGCCACCGACGCCATCCGCAAGGCCCTCTCCATGGGTGCCGACAAGGCAGTGCACATCAACGACCCGGCCCTGCACGGCTCCGACGCGGTGCAGACCGCGTGGACCCTGGCCGCGGCGCTCGGACAGATCACGTTCGAGAACGAAGAGCCCGCCGACCTGATCATCGCCGGCAACGAGGCCACCGACGGCCGCGTCGGCGCCGTTCCGGCCATCATCGCCGAGTACCTGGGCATCCCGCAGCTCACGCAGCTGCGCAAGCTGACCGTCACCGACGGCACCGTCACCGGTGAGCGCGAGACCGACGAGGGCGTCTTCGGCCTCGAGGCGAGCCTGCCGGCCATCGTCAGCGTCACCGAGAAGATCAACGAGCCCCGTTTCCCCTCCTTCAAGGGCATCATGGCCGCGAAGAAGAAGGAAGTTCTCGTCTACACGCTGGCCGACCTCGGCGTCGACCCGGAGACCGTCGGTGTCGCCAACGCGGGCACCACCGTCACCGCCTCCACCCCCAAGCCCCCGCGTACCGCTGGTGAGCGCATCGTCGACGAGGGCGACGGCGGCAGCAAGATCGCTGCCTACCTCGTGGGCCAGAAGATCATCTGATCGCGCCCCTCTACAGACCAGCAGACACATACAGGGAGAGTTAGACATGGCAGAAGTACTGGTGCTCGTCGAGCACGCAGAGGGTGCACTGAAGAAGGTCAGCACCGAACTCATCACCGCCGCTCGCGCGCTCGGTGAGCCGGCCGCAGTGGTCACCGGTCCCGCCGGTACCGCAGACAAGCTGGCCGAGGGCCTCGCCGCCGCAGGCGCGGCCAAGATCTACGTCGCCGAGTCGGACGACATCGAGGGCTACCTGGTCACGCCGAAGGTCGACGTGCTCGCGTCGCTCGTCGAGTCGGCCGCCCCGGCCGCGGTCATCACCGCCGCCAGCGTCGAGGGCAAGGAGGTCTCCGGACGTCTTGCTGCCCGCATCGGCTCCGGCCTGCTCGTCGACGTCGTCGACGTGAAGTCCGACGGCAGTGCCGTGCACTCCATCTTCGGTGGCGCGTTCACCGTCGACGCCAAGGCCAACGGCGACGTCCCGGTCATCTCGGTCCGCCCGGGTGCCATCGAGGCGAAGCCCGAAGCCGGTGCAGGCGAGAAGGTTTCCGTCGAGGTTCCGGCCCAGGACGAAGGCGCCGTCAAGATCACCTCGCGTGATCCGATCGTCGGTGGCGACCGCCCCGAGCTCACCGAGGCGACCGTCGTCGTCTCCGGTGGCCGCGGTGTCGGCAGCGCCGACAAGTTCACCGTCGTCGAGGACCTCGCCGATTCGCTCGGTGCCGCTGTCGGCGCCTCGCGTGCCGCGGTCGACTCGGGCTACTACCCGGGCCAGTTCCAGGTCGGTCAGACCGGTAAGACGGTCTCCCCGCAGCTGTACATCGCGCTCGGCATCTCCGGTGCCATCCAGCACCGCGCCGGTATGCAGACGTCGAAGACCATCGTCGCCGTGAACAAGGACGAGGAAGCTCCGATCTTCGAGATCGCGGACTTCGGCATCGTCGGCGACCTGTTCAACGTCGCTCCGCAGCTCACCGAGGCCGTCAAGGCTCACAAGGGCTGATTTTTCACCGACGGCGGCCCCGTTCCCTTTCCCGGGAGCGGGGCCGCCGTCGTATCTTCCGTCGTTCATCCGGGCTGCATCGACACGACACCCGGGCGACGCCCCCGCGCCGCCCCTGCTCGGTAAACCTGCGCCATGACAACTTCGTCAGTTCTCCGCGCACCGAGTGAGACCGCCGATTCTGTTGTAACCGCACCCAGGTACTCCCTGGTCGTCTCGTCCGACCGCGAACACCGCGTGGCCGCTCAGCGGTTGCGGTACCGCGTGTTCGCGTCCGAACCCGGTTTCTCCGTCCCCGCGCACGCGGACGCCCTCGACGCCGACCGGTTCGACGACTTCTGCGACCACCTCCTCGTCCGGTACGAGGAGACCGGCGAGTTCGTCGGGTGCTACCGCATGCTCCCGCCCGACGCCGCCGCCCAGGCCGGCGGCTACTACACCGCCACCGAATTCGACATCTCGGCACTCGATCCCGTCGGCAACCGCATCGTCGAGATGGGCCGGGCGTGCGTAGACCCCGATCACCGTTCCGGTTCGGTCCTGAGCCTGATGTGGGCCGGGATCCTGCACTACCTGCAGTTGACCGGATACGAGTGGGTGATGGGCTGCGTTTCCGTGCCGATGCGGGAGCACCCCGACGCGATGGCCGGTTCCAACGTCCGCGGCGTGCGTGACCTGCTGCTCCGCAAGTACGGCAGCGACCCGGCCTCCCGGGCCGTCCCCCGGAACCCGGTGCGCGTCGACGGCCGGTCACTCGACGAGATCGACCCGCCTGCCCGTCCGGTCCTGCCGCCGCTGCTCCGGGGGTACCTCCGCCTCGGCGCCAAGGTGTGTGGCGAGCCCGCGCACGATCCGGAATTCGGAGTCGCCGACTTCGTTGCCCTGCAGGGATTGCACGGCGCGAACGAGCGCTACCTCGACCGCCTGCGTTCGGCATCGGCCACTCTCGAGGCGGGGACGCAGGCATGACCGCCGCCGTGCCGGAGACGGCTGCAGTGCCCGTGCATTCGTGGATGCCGTCGAGTCCGTGCGGCGCAGGATGCCTGCCCGCGGAGGCGAACGCCGTGTCGATCCCGACCGTGGTCCTGCGGTGGTGCCTCGTGGTGTCGGCGCTGGCGACGGCGCCGCTCCTGACCGCGGGATGGTTGCTGCCGCGGTCGTGGCGGACCGGTCTGCAGCGTCGGTACGCGGCGATGCTGTTGCGCTGCGTCGGAATTCGCCTCGTCGTGGTCGATCACCGCGGAAAGCGCAGGCACGACGGCGGCCTCCTGGTGGTGGCCGGCCACGTGTCCTGGACCGACGTGCTGGTGCTCAGCGCGCTCGCACCGGCGAACTTCGTCGCCCGCGGCGATCTGCTGGATTGGCCGGTTCTGGGTTCGCTCGCCCGGCGGATGCGGGTCGTCCCGATCGAACGGCAGAGCCTGCGGGCGCTGCCGGGCACGGTGGCGACGACGGCGGGCAGGCTGCGCGACGGCGAACGAGTCGTCGCGTTCCCCGAGGGCACCACGTGGTGCGGACGGGCGTACGGCGGATTCCGGCCCGCGCTGTTCCAGGCGGCGATCGACGCGGAGTGCCCGGTCCAGCCGGTCTCGCTGCGATACACCGGCCGGGGCGGGGACCTGACGACCGGGCCGTGCTTCGTGGGCGAGGAGACGATCGGCCTGTCGATCCGGCGCATCATCCGCCAGAAGGGCGTCAACGCCGAGGTCCGGCTGGCGCCGATCGAGTATCCGGGGGAGTGCCGCCGGGATCTGGCGGCCCGGTGTGAACGCGCCGCACGCGGCGACGAACGCATCGATCTCGCAGCGCACGACATCGTCGATCCGCTGCAGGGTGCGGTCGGGACGGCGGCTGCGGGCATCGAGGCGGCGGAGCGTCTCGTCGCCTGAGCTATCCTGGTCACGTCATGACCTCTGCCCGCAGTGCCGATCACCCCGTCTACCTGGACCACGCAGCCACCACTCCCATGGTGCCGGCGGCCGTCCGGGCGATGACCGACATCTTCAGTACCGTGGGCAATGCGTCCTCGCTGCACGGTTCCGGGCGCGCCGCCCGCCGCCGCATCGAGGAGGCCCGCGAGTCGATCGCCGCCGACCTCGGCGCCAGGCCGTCCGAGGTCATCTTCACCTCCGGCGGCACCGAGAGCGACAACCTCGCGGTCAAGGGCATCTTCTGGGCGCGGCGCGACGCCGACCCCCGCCGGGTGCGAATCCTCGCCGCTGCCGTGGAGCACCATGCGGTGCTCGACGCGGTGGAGTGGCTCGAGAAGCACGAGGGCGCACAGGTCACGTGGCTGCCCGTCGACGAACTGGGCCGGGTGTCGCCGCAGACGCTGCGCGACGAACTCGCCGTCCATGCGGACGAGACCGCGCTGGTCACGATCATGTGGGCCAACAACGAGGTCGGCACGATCATGCCGATCACCGAACTCGCCGCGGTGGCGGCCGAGTTCGGTGTGCCCATGCACAGCGACGCCGTCCAGGCCGTCACCCACGTCCCCGTGGACTTCGCTGCGAGCGGGCTGTCCGCACTGAGCATCGCCGCGCACAAGGTCGGCGGACCGCAGGGCGTCGGTGCGCTCCTGCTGGGGCGTCAGGTGCCGTGTGCGCCGCTGCTGCACGGCGGGGGACACGAACGCGACCTGCGTTCGGGCACCCCGGACACCGCCGGTGTCGTCGGCATGGCGGCGGCGCTGCGCGACGCGACCGCGAACCTCGACTCCCGCGCCGCGGAACTGTCCGTCCTGCGCGACCGACTCATCGAACGCGTCGGCGAGATCGTCCCGGACGCCGTGCTGAACGGTCCGGTGGGCAGCGCGCGACTGCCGGGCAACGCCCACTTCACGTTCCCCGGCTGCGAGGGTGATTCGCTGCTGATGCTGCTCGACGCCGCCGGGATCGAGTGTTCGACCGGTTCGGCGTGTACCGCCGGTGTCGCGCGCCCGAGCCACGTCCTGACCGCGATGGGCGTGGATGCCGCGACCGCCCGCGGGTCGTTGCGCTTCTCGTTCGGGCACACCTCGACGGTCGCGGACGTGGATGCAGTCGTCGCGGCACTGCCGCAAATTGTGGAGCGGGCCCGCGCCGCCGGGCTCGCCGGTGTCGGAGCGCGTGGAGGGAATCGTTGATGCGAGTACTGGCGGCCATGAGCGGCGGTGTGGATTCCGCCGTGGCGGCGGCACGGGCAGTCGCTGCCGGACACGACGTGGTGGGCGTGCATCTCGCACTGTCCGCAGAGCCGGGCACGCTGCGCACCGGGTCCCGGGGCTGCTGCTCCAAGGAGGACGCCGGTGACGCCCGGCGTGCCGCGGACGTGCTCGGAATCCCGTTCTACGTATGGGATTTCGCCGACCGCTTCAAGGAAGACGTGATCGACGACTTCGTGGCCTCGTACGCGGCGGGGGAGACCCCCAACCCGTGCCTGCGGTGCAACGAGAAGATCAAGTTCGCGGCGCTCGCGGACCGCGCGATCGCCCTCGGGTTCGATGCGGTGGCCACCGGCCACTACGCGCAGCTCGAGGACGGTGTGCTGCGCCGGGCCGTCGACGCGGACAAGGACCAGTCGTACGTGCTCGGTGTGCTGACGGCCGAGCAACTGTCGCGGGCGATGTTCCCCGTCGGCGACACCCCGAAGGACTTGATCCGGGAGGAGGCCGCCGAACGCGGCCTCGCCGTGGCGAACAAGCCCGACAGCCACGACATCTGCTTCATCCCGTCCGGTGACACCCGGGCGTTCCTCGGCGCCCACATCGGTGTCCGCCCGGGCAGCGTGGTCGACGCCGATTCGGGTGAGGTGCTCGCGGAACACGAAGGCGTGCACGGGTTCACGATCGGACAGCGGAAGGGTCTCGGCGTCCAGGGCCCCGCGGCCGACGGGCAGCCGCGGTACGTGACGTCGATCGAACCCGAGACCGGCACCGTCCGTGTCGGTTCGGCACGCGACCTCGAAGTGCACGCGATCAGCGCGGACCGCGCCGTGTGGACGTCCGGGAGCGCGCCGTCCGGACCGGTCGAATGCACCGTGCAGGTACGCGCGCACGGCGGACTCGCCGAGGCTGTCGCGGAAGCCGTCGACGGCGGTATCCGCATCTCGCTGCGCGAACCGCTCACCGGCGTCGCGAAGGGGCAGGCCGTCGTGCTGTACCGGACCGACCCCGCAGGCGACATCGTGCTGGGCAGCGGAACCATCTCGGGTACCGACGCGCGTCCGAACACGCAGTGACGCAAGATATCTCACTGGCCGGTGCCGTCACCGGCGTCGGCTCGTGGCCCGGAACGGATCCGCGCGAAGCTGCCACCATCGTCCTCGGCGAACTCGGCAGGCTCCCGCACCTGGTGGAGTTGCCCGCCCGCGGGCTCGGCGCCGACATGATCGGCCGCGCCAGCGCCCTGCTCGTGGATCTGCAACTGGACGTGTCCACGTCCGCCTACCGTGTGGTGCAGCGTCGCGGCTCGGTCGCCAAGCGGGCGACCGACTTCCTGAACCAGGACCTCGACGCGCTCGAGGAAGCGTGGGAGAGTGCGGGCCTCGCCGGGGCCGATCACGTGGTGAAGGTGCAGTCGGTGGGTCCTCTCACGCTGGCGGCCGAGGTGGAACTCGGCACCGGCAGGCGCGTGCTCACCGACCCCGGTGCGGTGCGCGACTTCGCCGAATCGCTGGGCGAAGGACTCGCGCGGCACGCCGCGGAGGTCACCCGGCGTGTGGGTGCGCAGGTGCTGATCCAGTTCGACGAGCCACGACTGCCCGCCGTGCTGGCGGGCACACTGTCCGGTAGATCGAGGCTCGAGACCGTGCGGGCCATGCCGGAACCAGAGGCGCTCGCGGTGCTCGAGGCCGCCCTCGCCGGGTCCGGCGGAGTGACCATGGTGCACTGCTGCTCCGCGGACCTGCCCACCGACCTGCTGCGGCGCAGCAGTGCGCGCGCGGTCGGTCTGGATGTGTCGCAGCTGGCGCCTTCGGACCTGGACGGCATCGGCGAGTTGCTCGACGCGGGCAAGGAGCTGGTGCTGGGGCTGATCCCGACCACCGCCCCCGCCGTGCCCGCCACCTGGCGCGACCTCGCCCGACCTGCGGTGACGCTGATCGACCGGCTCGGATTCCCGCGCACGACGCTGCGGACCCAGATCGCCGTGACACCGGCCTGCGGACTCGCGGGCGCCGACGCGTCCTGGAGCCGCGACGCGCTGAAGTTGTGCGCCGAGGTGAGCAGCGCGTTCACCGACGACCCCGAATCGCTCTGAGTCCGGGGTTCGGTGTCGGCCGGACCGGTTAATCTTCGATGGTGAGTGAATCGACCGAAGCCCCGACACCGGCCCCCGGACACGTCCGGGAGCACTGGAACGAGCTGGCCGAGGAAGTGCGGCAGCACCAGTTCCGCTACTACGTCCGCGACGCGCCCATCATCTCCGACGGAGAGTTCGACGTGTTGCTGGGCGAGTTGAACGACCTCGAGAACCAGTACCCCGACCTGCGGACGCCGGATTCGCCGACCCAGCTCGTCGGCGGAGGATTCGCCACCGACTTCGCCTCCGCCGATCACCTCGAGCGGATGCTGAGCCTCGACAACGTCTTCGCGACCGACGAACTGCGCACCTGGATCAGCCGGGTTGAGCAGGAGACCGGCCCCGATCTGCACTACCTGTGCGAGGTGAAGATCGACGGAGTCGCGCTGAACCTGGTGTACGAGAACGGCAGACTCGTCCGCGCCGCCACCCGCGGCGACGGCCGGACCGGTGAGGAAGTGACGCTCAACGCCCGCACCATCGACGACATCCCGGAAAAGCTCACCGGCACAGACGAATACCCGGTTCCGGCGCTTCTCGAGGTGCGCGGTGAGGTGTTCTTCCGGCTCGAGGACTTCGCGGCGCTCAACGCGGCGCTCGTCGAGGAGGGCAAGGCGCCGTTCGCGAATCCCCGCAACTCGGCGGCCGGGTCGCTACGGCAGAAGAATCCGGCCGTCACCGCCCGCAGGCGCCTCGGGATGATCTGCCACGGTCTCGGCCGGAGCGAAGGATTCGAGCCTGCCTCCCAGTACGACGCGTACACGGCGCTGGCGGCGTGGGGCCTGCCCGTGTCCACCCACACCGTCCGCGTCACCGGTGCGGACGCCGTCGTGGACCGGGTGCAGTACTGGGGCGAGCACCGGCACGACGTGGAGCACGAGATCGACGGCCTGGTGGTCAAGGTCGACGAGACGTCGCTGCAACGCCGGCTGGGGTCCACGTCGCGGGCGCCGCGCTGGGCGATCGCGTACAAGTACCCGCCGGAGGAGGCCACCACCAAGCTCCTCGACATCCGGGTCAACGTCGGCCGCACCGGCCGGGTCACCCCGTTCGCCTACATGGAACCGGTCACGGTCGCCGGGTCCACCGTCTCCCTCGCCACCCTGCACAACGGCTCCGAGGTCAAACGCAAGGGCGTGCTGATCGGCGACACGGTCGTGCTGCGCAAGGCCGGAGACGTGATTCCCGAGGTCCTCGGGCCCGTGGTGGACGCCAGGACCGGCGACGAGTACGAGTTCGTGATGCCGGCGAACTGTCCGGAGTGCGACACGCCGCTGGCCCCCGCCAAGGAGGGTGACGCGGACATTCGCTGCCCCAACCAGCAGTACTGCCCCGCGCAGCTTCGGGAACGCGTGTTCCACGTCGCGGGCCGCGGTGCGTTCGACATCGAGGTGCTCGGCTACGAGGCCGCGACGAGCCTGCTCGAAGCGAAGGCGATCGGCGACGAGGGCGACCTGTTCTCGCTCACCGAGGACGACCTGCTGAAGACGACGCTGTTCCGGACCAAGGCCGGCGGGCTGTCGGCCAACGGCCGCAGGCTGCTCGACAATCTCGATACCGCCAAGGACAAGCCGCTGTGGCGTGTGCTGGTCGCCCTGTCGATCCGCCACGTCGGTCCCACGGCGGCGCGTGCGCTCGCGGGCGAGTTCGGGTCGCTGGACCGGATCCGGGAGAGCTCCGTCGAGGAACTCGCGGCCGTCGACGGGGTCGGTGGCACCATCGCCGCGGCCGTCGTCGAATGGTTCGGCGTCGACTGGCACCGGCAGATCGTCGACAAGTGGTCGGCGGCCGGTGTGCGCATGGAAGACGAACGCGACGAATCGATTCCGCGCAACCTCGAGGGACTGTCGATCGTCGTCACGGGTTCGCTCGAGACGTTCTCCCGCGACCAGGCGAAGGAGGCGATCCTCGTCCGGGGCGGCAAGGCCGCGGGTTCGGTGTCGAAGAAGACGGCGTTCGTGGTGGCCGGCGAATCGCCGGGGTCGAAGCACGACAAGGCCGTCGAACTCGGTGTGCCGGTACTCGACGAGGACGGGTTCCGCCGACTGCTGGAGGGCGGACCGGACGCGGTCGCGGATTCCGGAGTGTGACGGGAACCTCACGCTCGAGTTTTGGGCGGCGTGAGCTGTCCTGTCATAGTTCTGGACATGATCGAGATTCGGAATGCGACACCGGACGAGTACGAGGCCGTCAGCGACCTCACGGTGATCGCCTACGTGGGCGGCGGACACGTCGAGGCACACGATCCGTACACGAACCGGTTGCGCGACACCGCTGAACGGGCGGACAAGGCGGAGGTTCGGGTGGCGGTGATGGAGGGCCGGGTCGTGGGTTCCGTCACGATCGCGGAACCCGCGTCCCCGTACGCTGACGTCGCGCAGCCGGGGGAACTCGAATTCCGGATGCTCGCCGTGTCCCCCGACGCCCGCGGGTCCGGCGTCGGGTCGGCGCTCGTGCGGCACGTGCTCGACACGGCCTACGACCGCGGCGACCGCGCGGTCGTGATGTCGACCCAGCCGGACATGGAAGACGCCCGCCGCATCTACGACCGCAACGGCTTCGTGCCTGTGCCCGACCGCAATTGGGCGCCCGTCCCGGGTGTCGAGCTCACCGTCCTGGTCCGCGAACTCGTCTGAGGCGACCCCAGCCCCGGACCTCCCGGCCCCCGACCTCCCGGCCCCGGACCTCCCGGCCCGGGGCGGATGTCAGCTCAGCACCGTCGCGATGATGCCGGCGAGGTAGCCCAGCCGGGCGATCTCGGACGGACGGAACTCCGGGCCGCCGGGGCGGCCGAGCATCAGCACGCGGCCGGTGGTCCCGAGGGGAGCCGCGGCGAGGGTGGTGTTCATGTCGCGCCACACCTGCGGCACCCAGTCGCCCTCGCCGTCGAGCGCGGTGGGCTTCTCCAGCGGCATCCACGGGATCTCGGTGGCATGCGTCTCGGGCGCTCCGGAGCTGCCGACCACCCGGTATGCGCCGTGGGGGCCGAGATCGGCGACCACGGACCAGCCGACCCGGAGCACCCGCGGTGCGCCGTCGACGAGGACCTGCAGTCGATCGTCCGCGGCGGTGGCGACCTGGTCGATCAGCTCGAGCTCGCGGTGGGTGTCGAGTATTCCGGCGTACGGCCGGATGGAGTCGACGGTGACGCCGGGCAGGTTCTCGGCGGCCGTGATGAGGGTGTCGGGGAGCGATCCCGGCTCGACATCGACGACGAGGTCGTCGATGGCGAATCCGGCACCCCGTTCCACCACGTCGAGCGACAGAATGTCAGCACCCACCGAGCCCAGGGCGACGGCGAGAGAGCCGAGGCTACCGGGACGGTCGGGGAGCTGGACGCGAAGCAGATACGACACGTGCGTCCCTTTCACCACGAGATAGACGCGGGAGTACCTGCGACCCCCGTCGCTCACCATCCTTGCACTTTCGTTCCCGAGTATGCGGTCCCCCCTGCGGCTTCGCCCGGGTCGGAACGGGGACTCGCAGGTCGCGCTCGATTCGTGACATCGCCGATACGGATTCGCCTCGTGCACGAAACACGACGGCCCAAACATGGGTGCATGAACACCACGGCAACGGGAGTGACGACGTCCGTCTCGAGGCGGGTGGCGGCGGGCCGCGAGCAGGAGTTCCTGCGCTGGACGGACGCCGGGATGGCGATGGCGGGCACGTTCCCGGGGTTCCTCGGCGGGGGCTGGCTGCGCGCGGCGTCCGACCCCGAGCAGTATCACGTGGTGTACCGGTTCGCGGACGAGCACACGCTCGACGCGTGGACCACCTCGCCTGCGCGGAAGGTGTGGGTGGGGCGGGGGACGGGTCTGGCGCAGGACACGGTGACGCACCGGCTGACCGGGGTGGAGGGCTGGTTCGAACCGCAGTCGACGCTCACCCACGCCGTGCGGGTCTCTGCCCCACCGCCGCGATGGAAGCAGGCGGTCACCATCTGGCTCGGCTTCTTCCCGATCTCGTTGCTCGTCGCGATGTTCGTCACTCCGCGGCTGGCGCCCCTGGACGTGGTGACCCGCACCGTGGTGGCGACGGTGCTCACGACTCCGGTGATGGTCTTCGTGGTTCTGCCGTTCCTGACGGCCAGGTTGCGGCGCTGGCTGCACGCCTGATCCGACCACGCTCTAGGCTGGGACCCACTTGTGTACGTCCGAATGTGTACGTCCGAACCGAAAGGGGCCCCGCGGTGCCTGCCATCTCCCGTGACGAGGTCGCGCACCTCGCGCGGCTGTCTCGACTCGCCCTGACCGATGCCGAGCTCGACGAGTTCGCCGGTCAGCTGGACTCGATTCTCAGCCACGTGAAGGTGGTCACCGAGGTGCCCGCCGAGGATGTTCCGCCGATGGCGAACCCGAACGCCGTCACCAACGTGACCCGTCCCGACGTGATCGTTCCCGGCCTGACGCCCGAGCAGGCGCTGTCCGGCGCGCCGGCCGTCGAGCAGGATCGTTTCGCCGTCCCGCAGATTCTTGGAGAGGGCGAATGAGCGCCGATCTGACCACTCTCGACGCCGCAGACCTCGCGTCGAAGATCCACAGCCGTGAGGTGTCGTCCGTCGAGGTCACCCAGGCGCATCTCGACCGCATCGCCGCGGTCGACGGTGAACTGAACGCCTTCCTGCACGTGGCGGGCGAACAGGCCCTCGTGTCGGCGAAGGAGGTCGACAGCAGCCTCGCCGCAGGCGATGCTCCCGCATCCCCGCTCGCGGGAGTTCCGTTGGCGCTCAAGGACATCTTTACCACCACCGACATGCCCACCACGTGCGCGTCGAAGATCCTCGAAGGCTGGATCGCGCCGTACGACGCGACGCTGACGAAGAAGCTGCGCGAGGCCGGCATCCCGATCCTGGGTAAGACCAACCTCGACGAGTTCGCGATGGGATCGTCCACCGAGAATTCCGCGTACGGCCCCACCCGTAACCCGTGGGACACCACCCGCATCCCGGGCGGCTCCGGCGGCGGCAGTGCCGCGGCACTCGCGTCCCGGCAGGCCCCGCTCGCGATCGGCACCGACACCGGTGGCTCGATCCGCCAGCCCGCCGCCGTCACGGCGACGGTCGGCACCAAGCCGACGTACGGCACGGTCTCCCGTTTCGGTCTCGTCGCCTGCGCGTCCTCGCTCGACCAGGGTGGCCCGTGCGGCCGCACGGTCCTCGACACCGCACTGCTGCACGAGGTCATCGCCGGGCACGACCCGCGCGACTCCACGTCGATCGACGCGCCGGTGCGTCCCGTGGTGGCGGCCGCGCGCGAGGGTGCGGGCGGCAACCTGAAGGGCGTGAAGGTCGGTGTGGTCAAGGAACTGCACTCCGACAGCTACCAGCCCGGGGTCATCTCCTCGTTCGATGCCGCCGTCGCGCAACTCACCGAACTCGGTGCCGAGGTCGTCGAGGTGTCGTGCCCCAACTTCGAGTACGCGCTCGCGTCGTACTACCTCATTCTGCCGAGCGAGGTGTCGTCGAACCTCGCGCGGTTCGACGCCATGCGGTACGGGCTGCGCATCGACCAGGGCGACATGAGCGCCGACCAGGTGATGGCCGCGACGCGTGCCGCCGGCTTCGGCCCGGAGGTCAAGCGTCGCATCATGATCGGCACCTACGCCCTGTCGTCCGGCTACTACGACGCCTACTACGGCCAGGCTCTCAAGGTGCGGACGCTCATCGCCCGGGACTTCGACAAGGCCTACGAGAAGGTGGACGTCCTGGTGTCGCCCACCAGTCCGTTCACGCCGTGGAAGCTGGGCGAGAAGGTCGGCGACCCGCTCGCGATGTACCTGTCGGACCTGTGCACGCTGCCCACCAACCTGGCCGGGCACTGCGCGATGTCGGTTCCGTCCGGGCTGTCCGCGGACGACGGTCTGCCGGTGGGACTGCAGATCATGGCTCCCGCACTGGCCGACGAGCGGCTGTACCGGGTCGGTGCCGCCTACGAGGCCGCACGCGGTCCGATCGGCTCGCCGAGCTAGGGGCAGTCGGGCAGGGCGGTGCCCTGCTCGCTGCCGTAGCGGTGTCCGTGACCGGACGCGAAGTTCAGCGCGGACACCAGGTCGACACTGGTCTGCAGGAACGTGATGCCCGGAATCCATTGGGGGACCGGCGCATCGCGTACCGCAAGCGAGAGGTCGGGCCGGTGCAGGATCAGGTCGGGGGACCACCGCACCACCGGGTCGGACGTGTTCGCCAGTACCGTTGCGCCGTCCGTCAGCACGGAGCCGGCGGGCGGGCCCGACCACAATGCGCCGCAGACGCGTTCCCGGAGTTGGTCGGCGTCGGTGAAAATCGCGCTGCCGCCGACGGAACCGAGGCTCTGGCCGTAGACGTAGAGCGCCGGGCGCAGGATCTCGGGTAGGTCGGCGATCCGCTCGGCGACGGCGTCGAACAGTGCCGCCGCCGAGTCGTCTGCGGCGGAACGTCCGAACACGAAGGTGATCCAGCTCGGCAGATACGAGTACTGCATGCCGACGATCGCGACGTCGTCGGCGAAGCGTTCCTCGAATCCTTCGGCCGCGTTCTCGTCGATCCAGCCCGAGCCGGTGGGCACGGTCACGACGATGGCGGACCGGGCGAAGCCGCCCGCCCGTTCCAGCTCCGAGACCGCCAGCGCTGCACGCGATTCGACGTCGGGAGCCGAATCCATTCCCACGTATGTGCGGATGGCGGCCGACTGCTCGCCCGCAGCCACGAACCGCCGTCCCTGGCGCCCGAGCGACTCCCAGCTGATCGCGGACTCCGGGCCGCCGGACGATTCGGCGGACACCGGCCGGTGCAGGGACACATCGACGAGCGCGTTGGAGTCGCTGTAGGAACGGGACATCATCCCCCACAACGCGGGTCCGGCGACCAGTTGCAGCCCGGTCGCGAGTACGACGGCGGTGGTGGCGCTGCCGATCCAGCCGAGGCGGCGGGCGACCGCGGCGACGACGCTGCCGATGCCGGCGAACAGCAGGAACGTCAGCGCCGCCCCGATGATCGCCTGCATCCAGTGGTCCGGCCCGATGCCCGGCATGCCCATGGCGGCGCGCAGCGAATCCTGCCAGTGGTCGGCGAGCACGATCGCCCATGTCACCACGATCATGGCGCCGATCAGGACCAGCAGACGCACCGAGTCCCGCGGACTGTGATGGGGATGCGTGCGCGTGACGAGTTGCCGGAGCAGACGGACGAGGACGGCGATCCCGAAGCCGACCGCGGCGAGGAACCCGGTGAACAGTGCTTGTGTCAGCGCACTCCGGGGAAGCAGTGAGGGGGCGAGCGACGCGAGTGTCGCGGTGGTGACGGCGATCGTCGAGGAGGCGCGGGGGAGGGCGGAGATCGGAATCGTCGTGGTCAGTGTGCGGCGCAGGGCATTCGGCGCGGTACGCGACCGGGTGTGCGCCGGGCTCCGTCCGGGACCGGACAGAGCCGCGGTGGTCATGCGATCGCTCCGACCGGACGCGGGCGGCGGCGGATCGACCACGCCACGCCTGCGAGTAGTGCGGCGCCCGCGGCGCCGGCCAGCGCGTACGGGAGCCCGGCTTCGGTGACCGGTGTCGAATAGCCTTGACGCCAACTGTTTCCGGTGACGGCGGTGGTCGCGATGTTGGCCATCACGAAGCACTGCGCCCGCGTCTGCTCGTCGAGACGGGTGTCGCACGCGGTGTGCATCCGCTGATCCAGTTGCGCGTCGAGCGACTGTCGCGCCCAGGGGCCGAGATCCTCGCCGGACCGCGATGCGTACCGCAGGAGGTCGTAGCCGAGGTCGTGCGCCTTGCACGCGGTGTCGAACTCGAGCGGCAGCGGCACCGGGGAGGAGCAGTCGCCGCCGGGATTGGCGAGCATGCCGTCGATCCGCACCGGTGTGTACCCCATCACCGATGCGAAGTCCTCGGGAATGGAGTCCTCGGTGAGCGCTTCCGGTGTGGTGAGCGTGCGCACCGCGGCGGACGCGGCGACGTTCTCGTGGCGGGGCGTGCTCGCCGCGCCGGTGCCGGCGAATCCTGTGGTGGTCAGTATCGCGGTGGCCGCACACGCCACCGCGGCCCAAGTCGTTCTCCGTGTCCCCGTCGTTCGCATGACGACGACGTTATGAATTCGTGTTGCGCTGCCACATCACTCCCGGGTCCGGTTCGATCACTGGCCTCGTGGGGGGAGAGGGCTCCGATCTCATACTCCGGTACTAGGCCGACGTGAGTCCGGGGTATGAGGACACACCGTGACCTGTGTTTCTAGTGTCGAGGGTGTGAAGACGAAGACGCGCATCCGGAGAGCCGCCGAAGGCCAGTGGCTGAACGTGGCAATCGTCGTGGTCACGGCGATCCTGTTCGCCGTGGCGTGGCCGACCCTGCAGCTGACCCACCAGGTCAGTCCTCCGATTCAACCGTTCGTGGCGGCGCTCGCGACGTTCCCGTTCCTGCTCATCCGCTCGAACCCGGCGCTGGCCTGGGCCGTCTCCGCGATCTCTGCGCTGGTGATTCCGCGTGTCTTCGCGCTGCAGGACGGATACGACTACCCCTGGCAGGTGGTCCACATCCTGGTGATGCTCGCCCTGCTGGCCGCGGTCAGCATGCGGGCCGCGATCCCGGTCGTGGGTGTGGCGTGGATCTCCACCGTCCTGCTGTTCCTCGCCGATACCCCGGGCACCAACGGTCGTGGGTGGGCGGTGGGACTGACCGCCATCGTCGTGTTCGGTCTGCTGATCCGGTGGCTGGTGCTGTCCCGGCGGCAACTCGCACAGCAGGAGGAGCTGAGCGAACTCGAGCGCACCCGCCGGACGATCCTCGAGGAGAAGGCCCGAATAGCCCGGGACCTGCACGACGTCGTCGCGCACCACATGTCGATGGTCGTGGTGCAGGCGCAGAGCGCGCCGTACCGCATCGCGGGCATGTCGGACGAGACGCGGGCCGAGTTCGAATCGATCGGAGCCGCGGGCCGCGCCGCGCTGAACGAGGTCCGCGGACTCCTCGGTGTGCTGCGCAGCGACGGCCAGGTGGCCGAGCACGCGCCGCAGCCCGGCGTCCAGCAGATCAGCGAGCTGCTCGAGGGCAGCCGCAGGGCCGGCATCCCCGTCTCCTGGCACACCGATGGCGACCCGCGGCACGTGTCGGAGTCGGTCGGGCTGGTGATGTACCGCATCCTGCAGGAATCCCTCGCCAACACGGCCCGGCACGCGGCGGGCGCCGCGGTCGAGGTGAAGATTGCGTACGAGACGCCGATCGCGTCCGTGTCGATCGTCAACGGCCCGCCGCGGCGGAGCCTCGTCTCGGCCCTGACCAGGCACGAGTCGACCGGCGGCAACGGCATCATCGGGATGCGCGAGCGTGCGCAGGCGGTCGGCGGCGTACTCACCACGCACCTGCACGACAACGGCGGATTCGAGGTCCACGCCGAGTTCCCGGCCGCCTCCGCCTAGGCTGGCGGCGTGGCCATTACCGTATTCATCGCCGACGACCAGGCTATGGTCCGGCAGGGTTTCGGAGCCCTGCTCGCCTCCCAGCCCGACATCAGTGTCATCGGTGACGCCCCGGACGGGGCGGTGGCGGTGAGCGAGGTGAAGCGCCTGCGGCCCGACGTGGTCCTGATGGACGTGCGCATGCCGGAAATGAACGGACTCGACGCCGCCCGCGTCATCCTGTCGGCGGGGTTCGATCCGCCGGTGCGGGTGCTCATGCTCACCACGTTCGACGTGGACGACTACGTGTACGAGGCGCTGAGCATCGGGGCCAGCGGCTTCATGCTCAAGGACGCGCCCGCGGAGGAACTCATCCGCGCGGTGCGGGTGGTCGCCGACGGCGAGGCGCTTCTCGCGCCGACCGTCACCCGGCGTCTCATCGCCGACGTGACCAGCCGCCGGAGCACCGCACGCCGCAAACCGGCCGCACTGTCGGCGCTGACGCCCCGCGAACGCGAGGTGCTCGAGCTGATCGCCCGCGGCATGTCCAACACCGAGATCGCGGAACGCCTGTTCGTCGCCGAGCAGACCGTCAAGACGCACGTCGGCAAGGTGCTGTCCAAGTTGGACCTGCGCGACCGGGCGCAGGCGGTGGTCCTGGCCTACGAGAGCGGTCTCGTCACACCCGGCTGATCGAACCGGCCGATCCGAGGTGCTCGAACCCGTTTCGGGCGGCAAGATGTCTAATGAGAACCACCATCACCACACGAGACGACGAGGGGTGCTTGGATGCGGATCGGAATCCTCACCGGAGGCGGCGACTGCCCCGGGCTCAATGCGGTGATCAGGGCAGTGGTGCGGACGGCCGACGGGCGGTACCGCAGCTCGGTGGTGGGATTCCGTGACGGGTGGCGTGGCCTGCTCGAAGACCGCAAGGTCGCGCTGTCCAACGACGACCGGATCGACCGGATCCTCACCCGGGGCGGCACCATCCTCGGTACCGCGCGGGTCAACCCCGACAAGCTCAAGGCCGGCCTCGACCAGATCCGGCAGACGCTCGACGACAACGGCATCGACGCACTCATCCCGATCGGCGGCGAGGGCACGCTCACGGCGGCGAGCTGGCTCGCCGAGAGCGGGGTGCCCGTGATCGGGGTGCCGAAGACCATCGACAACGACATCGACTGCACCGATGTGACGTTCGGTTTCGACACCGCCCTGTCCATCGCGACGGACGCGATCGACCGCCTGCACACCACCGCCGAATCCCACCAGCGGGTGATGCTCGTCGAGGTGATGGGCAGGCACGCGGGCTGGATCGCCCTGCACTCCGGGCTCGCGACCGGCGCGCATCTCACTCTCGTTCCCGAGGTCCCGTTCGACGTCGGCGAGGTGTGCACCATGGTGAAGAAGCGGTTCCAGCGCGGCGATTCGCACTTCATCTGCGTCGTCGCGGAGGGCGCCACCCCCACCCCGGAGTCGATGAGTCTGCGCGAAGGCGGCATCGACGAGTTCGGCCACAAACGGTTCACCGGGGTCGCCCAGCAACTCGGTGACGAGATCGAACGCCGCCTCGGCAAGGAGGTGCGGACGACGGTGCTCGGGCACGTGCAGCGCGGCGGCACCCCGACGCCGTACGACCGGGTGCTCGCCACCCGCTTCGGGGTGCATGCCACCGACGCCGTCCACCGCGGCGACTTCGGCAACATGGTCGCGCTTCACGGCACGTCGATCGACCTCGTGCCCCTCGAGGAGGCCACCCGGCGCCTCAAGACGGTGCCGCGGGAGCGGTACGACGAGGCGGCCGCATTTTTCGGCTGACCGCGTTTTCCGGTGAACCGCCGGACGCATAAACTCTGTGGCATGACTGCTGTCGACACTCCGGACCTCCTCGACTACGACGACGTGCTCGCGAAGTACGAGCCTGTTCTCGGCATGGAGGTGCACGTAGAGCTCGGCACCAACACGAAGATGTTCTGCCCGTGCCCCACCGAGTTCGGCGCCGAGCCGAACACGCAGGTCTGCCCGGTGTGCCTCGGTCTGCCCGGGTCGCTGCCCGTCGTGAACGAGGCGGCGGTGGAGTCCGCGATCCGGATCGGACTCGCACTGAACTGTTCCATCACACCGTGGGGCCGGTTCGCGCGGAAGAACTACTTCTACCCGGACCAGCCGAAGAACTACCAGATCTCCCAGTACGACGAGCCGATCGCGACCGACGGCTACCTCGACGTCATCCTCGACGACGGCACCACGTGGCGCGTCGAGATCGAGCGCGCGCACATGGAGGAGGACACCGGAAAGTCGCTGCACGTCGGCGGCGCGACCGGTCGCATCCACGGTGCCAGCCACTCGCTGCTCGACTACAACCGCGCCGGGGTCCCGCTGGTCGAGATCGTCACCAAGACGATCAGCGGCGCCGGTGCCCGCGCCCCCGAGGTGGCCCGCGCGTACGTCACCGCGCTGCGCGATCTGCTGAAGTCGCTGAACGTGTCGGACGTCCGCATGGACCAGGGTTCGATGCGGTGCGACGCCAACGCGTCGCTGATGCCGATCGGGGCGACCGAACTCGGCACCCGCACCGAGACGAAGAACGTCAACTCCCTCAAGAGCGTCGAGGTCGCGGTCCGGTACGAGATGCGCCGCCAGGCTGCCGTGCTCGAGGCCGGCGGCGAGGTGATCCAGGAGACCCGGCACTTCCAGGAAGCGGACGGCACCACGTCGCCGGGCCGCCGCAAGGAAACCGCCGAGGACTACCGCTATTTCCCGGAGCCCGACCTCGAGCCGGTCGCGCCCAGCGCCGAGTGGGTCGAGGAACTGCGGGGCACCCTGCCCGAGCTGCCGTGGGTCCGCCGCGCCCGGATCCAGGCCGACTGGGGCGTCTCCGACGAGGTCATGCGTGACCTCGTCAACGCGAACGCCGTCGACCTCGTCATCGCGACCGTCGAGGCCGGCGCCTCGCCGGAGGCCGCACGGTCCTGGTGGGTGTCGTACCTGGCGCAGCAGGCGAACACCCGCGGGGTGGAACTCGGCGAACTGCCGATCACGCCGGCTCAGGTCGCGCAGGTGGTCGCGCTGATCGACAGCGGGAAGCTGAACAACAAGGTGGCCCGTCAGGTGGTCGACCACGTCCTCGCCGGTGAGGGCGACCCCGAGCAGGTCGTCGCGGATCATCCCGAGCTCGTCGTCGAACGCGACGACACGAAGCTGAAGGCCGCCGTCGACGAGGCCCTGGCGGCGAACCCCGACATCGCCGAGAAGATTCGCGGCGGCAAGGTCGCGGCCGCGGGCAAGATCGTCGGCGACGTGATGAAGGCCACTCGCGGTCAAGCCGATCCGGCCCGCGTCAAGGAGCTGGTCATCGAGGCCTGCGGCGGCTGATCTCTTTCTGCACCAACGGGACGCTCGTTCGGATCAACCGAACGAGCGTCCCGTTCGTTGCGCGGGGGACGCGGCGCGAGGGCGAGGCCCGTCAGTCGAATCCGCCGCCACCGGACGGCAGGGGCATCTTGATGACGCGGTCGTCGTTGGGTCCGGGCTGACCGGCGGTCTTGTTGACCGTGCTCACCCAGATGAGCCCGTCGGGACCGAGTGCGGCGCCGCCGAGTTGGCCGTACCGGTCCTGGACGATGACACCCGGTGCGGTGGTGACGGCGCCCGTGCCGGGGTCGGCGGCGAGCGCCGACATGGCCTTCGCGGTGCTCAGTGACACCGCCACGACATCACCGGCTGCGACGCAGCCGCCGACGCCGGGCCGCTCCGGCCACGTCCACACCGGAGACGACACCGCTCCGTCCGCGCTGACCCGCACCAGCCGATCCTCCAACGGGGTGCGGTCGGTGACCCACACGGCCACCCCCGGGTCGACGCACACCCCGCCCGCGGTCCCCATGCCCGTCAGCACCACCTGCGGCCGGGGTTGTGCCGGCGTCGGTGCGGGCGACAGCGCGGTGACCTTCAGCAGTTTCCCGGCCAGCGACGCCGGATCGGCGGCCGCCACCGGGTTGTTCGCGTTGCCGGTCAGGACCATCAGTTCGTCGCCGGAGAATTCGAGCGACCCCGCATTGCCCGTGTCGCCGCGCGGGATCCCGCCGAGAACCTCCTTGGCGGAGTCTCCCGGTGCGATCCGCACCACCCGGTTGTCGGTCGGGGTGGTGACGTAGGCGTAGATGAGGTTGTCCTCGACGAAACTCGGCGACAGCGCGATGTCGAGGAGGCCGCCGTCGGTGCTGCCGTCGACGTCGACGTGCGCGATCTCCTTGGGGGTCTGCCCCTGGGCGACCTGCAGGATGCGCCCGGTCCGGCGCTCCGCGACCAGAGCGGTGGCCCCGTCGGGGAGGACGACGAGTCCGCCGGTGGTGTCGAGACACGTGGCGATGACACTGGGATCCGGATCCTGGCACGGTCCCAGCGGCCCGCTCGGCGGCGGTGTGGTCGTGGTGGACGGCGGCGGGTTCTCGGGTTCGACCTCCGCGCCCGAAGCACCCGTCGGTTCGGGTGTGAAGGGGGAGGACGCGGAGTCGTCGAATTTCGCGCACCCGGCGGCGAGGACCGCCGTCACGCACAGTGCGGACATCGCCATCTTGCGGGACGCCGTGCGGCGCCGCCCACCCACCATCATGATGGAGACGTTACGGAAGAGTGCGAGGTCGCCGCCACGCCGGTTCCGCCTACCAGCGATGTCCGGCGAATCGACCTAGGCTTGACGGTGTGACTGACATGCGGAAAGACCCCAGCGAGTCGTCGGACGACGGTGCCGCGCAGCAAGGCACCTCACCCGGCTACGGCAGGGTCTCGAGCCCTTACGACCTTCCCACCGAGCGGTTTCCGTCGGCCACGCCGACGTCCGGTTCCACGGGACAGGGTCTCCCGCACACCGACGACGAACTCGATTACGGCGATGCACGCGGCGCCGGTCTACCCACCGAGCAGATCCCCGCGTACCGGCAGTCGGCGTCCGACGTGCCGGACCAGCCGACGCAGGTGATCGGCGCGACCTCCGGTGCGTCCCTCGGGGCCACTGCGGGTGATCCGTCGACCGACCGGCTCGGCGAGGGGGACGTGAAGATCGGCCGCGGCACCCTGGACCTCGGACTGCTGGCACTGCGACTCGCGGTCGGCGGCACGGCGCTCGTGCACGGCCTGCAGAAGCTGACCGGAATGTGGAACGGTCCGGGCCTCGACGGTTTCGAGGAGGTGCTCGTGAACTCGGGCTTCCAGCAGGCGAAACTGCTCGCGATCCTCGGTGCCATCGGTGAGGTCGCGGGCGGTGCGCTGCTGATCCTCGGTCTCGTCACCCCGCTGGCCGCCGCCTCGGTGCTGGCCGTGATGATCAATGCGTGGGCGTTCCGGCAGATCGCGGAACCGGGGCTCGAGTACTTCGCGCCCTCCGGCACCGAATACGAGACGCTTCTGGGCGTGTGCGCGGGCGTGATCATTCTCACCGGCCCCGGGCGGATCTCGCTCGACGGCCGCCGCGGCTGGGCCACGCGGCCGTTCATCGGGTCGTTCGCGGCACTGATCCTGGGCGTCGCCGCCGGTGTGTGCATCTGGATCTTCCTCAACGGCGCCAACCCGCTCATCTGATCGTTTCCCTGAACCACGACTGCGCCGCACCCCCGATCGGGAGTGCGGCGCAGTCGTTTCTGCCGGATCAACGCCGGACGAGGGTCAGCGCTGGGCGAGTTCCGGGATGTTCTCCTCCTCGGGCGGGGTGGCCTGTGCCTGTGCCGCGAGCCTCTGTCCGAGGACGGACTTGCGGCGGCCGTAGGCGAGGTAGACGACGACGCCGAGGGCCATCCACACCAGGAATCGGATCCAGGTCTCGACGGACAGGTTCAGCATCAGCCAACCGCAGGCCAGGACGGCGAGGATGGGCACCAGCGGGACCAGCGGAACGCGGAATCCGCGCGGCAGGTCGGGGCGGGTGCGGCGGAGGATGACGACGCCGATGCAGACGAGCACGAACGCGAAGAGGGTGCCGATGTTCACCATCTCCTCCAGGGTGCCCATCGGGAAGAAGGCGGCGAGGAGTGCCACCACGGCGCCGACGAACAGCGTGATGCGGACCGGGGTGCCCTTCTTGCCGGTCTTCGCCAGACCGCGGGGGACGAGTCCATCGCGGGACATGGCGAACAGGACGCGGGTCTGGCCGAGCATCATCACCATCACGACGGTGGTGAGGCCTGCGAGTCCGCCGAAGTTGATGGCGGTCTGCGCCCAGGTGATGCCGTGTGCCTCGAAGGCGGTCGCCAGCGTGGCGCTGCTGTCGCCGACGAGCGGGCTACCGGTCTTGAGGTCGGTGTACTTCACCATGCCGGTGAGCACGAGGGTGACCGCGACGTAGAGGACGGTGACGATCGCGAGCGAGCCGAGAATGCCGCGGGGGAGCGCCTTCTGCGGATCCTTGGTCTCCTCGGCGGTGGTGGCGACGACGTCGAATCCGATGAACGCGAAGAACACGAGGCTCGCGGCGGCGAGCAGGCCGTACCAGCCGTAGCTGCTGCCGTCCGCTCCCGAGAGGAAGGAGAAGAGGGTCTGGTGCACACCGTGGGCGGCGCTTTCGTTGCCCTCGGCCGGCGGGATGTACGGGGCGTAGTTCTCCTTCTTGATGTAGAAGACGCCGACGGCGATGACGAGGAGGACGACGGCGATCTTGATGGCCGTGATGACGGCGGACACGCGCGAGGACACCTTGGTCCCGATGGCGAGGACGATGGTGATGCCGCCGACGATGATCAGCGAGCCCCAATCGAAGTCGATGGGCCCGAGATGGGCGGTGGTGGATCCGCTGAATCCGAGGACGTTGCCCAGGTACAGCGACCAGCCCTTCGAGACGACGGCCGCCGCGAGGGCGAATTCGAGGATGAGGTCCCAGCCGATGATCCAGGCGACGAACTCGCCGAAGGTGGCGTAGGAGAACGTGTACGCGCTGCCCGCGACTGGGACGGTGGATGCGAACTCGGCGTAGCAGAGGGCGGCCAGGCCGCACGCGATGGCGGCGAGGACGAAGGCGAGCGAAATGGACGGCCCGGCAACGTTGCCTGCAGTCCGGGCGGTGAGCGTGAAGATACCGGCACCGATCACGACGGCGACACCGAAGACGGTGAGGTCCTTCGCGGTGAGTTCCCTCCGCAGCCGGGTGTCGGGTTCGTCGGTGTCCGCTATCGATTGCTCAACGGATTTCGTTCGCCATATGCCGACTCCTGGCATGTGTCGCTCCTTGGTTGTGTTCCCGATGGCCTCGTGGGCCGGAGAAGTTCCGGTGGTGCTGCCGATTGTGATGTAGGTCTCAACGGCCAACTGAGGGAACCACTACTGAGCGCCGTGTGCAAGAAGCGTGAGCTCAACTGATCAATTCGATCAGTAGAACCTGTTCACGGGTGTTGCCGTTTGAGCGAGTTGATCACCAGTGAGAGCGGTCACATCCGTGGCGGAATTCGCGGTCGCACCGACGACGGAAGCCGGGTGCCGCGGCAGGGAACCTGCTGCGGCACCCGGCTTCGTGTGTGCCCGGTGCTGTCGGTGAGTGCGGTCAGGGAACCTGGCGGACCGCGCCCTTGTCGGCGGACGTCGCCAGCGCGGCGTACGCGCGCAGGGCCGTGGTGACGGTGCGTTCGCGGTTCAGCGGCTGCCACGGACGCTCGGACGACTCCATCTTCGCCCGGCGCTCGGCGAGCACCGCGTCGTCGACGAGGAGCTTCAGTGTGCGCGTCGCGATGTCGATGAGGATCTGGTCACCGTCCTCCACCAGGCCGATGGCGCCGCCGCTGGCGGCTTCGGGGGAGATGTGGCCGATGGACAGTCCCGAGGAACCACCGGAGAAGCGGCCGTCGGTGATCAGCGCGCACTTCTTGCCGAGGCCGGAGCCCTTGAGGAATGCGGTGGGGTGCAGCATCTCCTGCATGCCCGGGCCGCCCGCGGGACCCTCGTAGCGCACGACGAGGACCTCACCGGGCTGGATCTTCTTGCCGAGGATCACCGACACCGCCTCCTCCTGCGACTCCACGACACGCGCGGGTCCCTGGAAGTGGAACAGGTCTTCGTCGATGCCTGCCGTCTTGATGACCGCGCCGTCGACGGCGATGTTGCCGCGCAGCACGGCCAGGCCGCCCTCGACCGTGTGCTTGTGCTCGAAATCGCGGATGCAGCCGTTGGCGGCGTCCGTGTCGAGCGACGACCAGCGGTTGTTCGTCGAGAACGGCTCGATGGTGCGGACGCCGCCGGGAGCGGCGTGGAACAGTTCGACGGCCTCGTCGGATGCCTTGCCGGACCGGATGTCCCACGTGTCGAGCCACTCGTCGAAGCTTTTCGTGTGGACGGTCGAGACGTCGCTCTCGAGCAGGTCGGCCCGGCGGAGCTCGCCGAGGATCGCGGGGATTCCGCCTGCCCGGTGCACGTCCTCCATGTGGTAGTCCGAGTTGGGTGAGACCTTCGACAGGCAGGGCACCTTGCGGCTGATCTCGTCGATCTTGTCGAGGTCGAAGTCGTAGACCTCACCCTCCTGCGCGGCCGCGAGGGTGTGCAGCACCGTGTTGGTGGAACCGCCCATCGCGACGTCCAGCGCCATCGCGTTGCGGAACGCGGCGGGCGTCGCGATGTTGCGGGGGAGGACGGAGTCGTCCTCGTCCCGGTAGTACCGCAGGGCGGCCTCGACGACGGTGGTGCCCGCGCGGGTGAACAGCGCGCGCCGGGCTTCGTGGGTGGCCAGCGTCGAACCGTTGCCCGGCAACGCCAGACCGAGCGCCTCGGTGAGGCAGTTCATGGAGTTCGCGGTGAACATGCCCGAGCACGACCCGCACGTCGGGCAGGCGCTGCGCTCGACCTCGGACAGCCCCTCCTCGTCGACCTCGTCGTTGGCGCTCGCCGAGATCGCCGTGATGAGGTCGGTCGGTGCCTGGGCGACGCCGTTGACCACCACCGCCTTGCCCGCCTCCATCGGACCGCCCGACACGAACACGGTGGGAACGTTCAAACGCATTGCGGCATTGAGCATTCCGGGGGTGATCTTGTCGCAGTTGGAGATGCAGACGAGTGCGTCGGCGGTGTGCGCGTTGACCATGTACTCGACGGAGTCGGCGATGATCTCCCGGCTGGGAAGCGAATACAGCATGCCGCCGTGCCCCATCGCGATGCCGTCGTCGACGGCGATCGTATGGAATTCGCGAGGTACACCACCGGCGGCGCGGACGGCGTCGGCGACGATGTCGCCGACGTTCTTGAGGTGGACGTGGCCGGGAACGAACTGCGTGTACGAGTTGGCGATCGCGACGATCGGCTTCCCGAAATCGGAGTCGGTCATTCCGGTGGCGCGCCACAGTGCGCGGGCGCCTGCGGCATTTCGTCCTGCGGTGGTGGTTCGGGACCTCAGCGGGGGCATGAGCGTATTCCTTAGTCAGCGTACGGAAGTACTGACAAACGCTACTCGCGCACTATTCCCCGTCTGTGTCCGGCCGGTTCTTCGCCGGCTGCTCGCCGTTCGATTCGGCGTCGGCGTGCCGGGCCGCTTCGTCCGCCGCGGCTGCTGCCGCGTAGGGGTCGGTGATGCGGCCACCGCTCGCCTCGGCGATTTCGGGGAGCCGGTCGAACGTGACGACGGGAAGGGCGACTTCGCCGCCGTCGGCCAGTGTGGCCCGGGCCCAGCCGCGCTTGGGGAAGCGGAATCCGGTGATCTCGGACCATGCGAGGGAACGGCCGCCGAACAGCCGGCGCACCTCGAGTCCGTCGGGTGTGACCGTGGTGCGCACCCGCGCGACCCAGGCCACCGCGAGGATCGGGGCGATCACGAGCCAGCCGAAGGCGGCGGGCCAGCCGAAGATGGGGAACGACACGGCGAACAGGAGGAAGGCGCATCCCAGATAGGCGAGGGGAGAAATCCGGATGACCTGCTTGGGCGGGTTCGTCGTGTGGGATGATGATTCTGGTGGCACGGGCTGCTGCGGAGTTGACACCTCTACATCTTCGCACCGCAGCCGACGTATCTCATATTCTGGGACGGCCGACTCACCAAGTTGACTGTTCACCATTAGCGCGCCTACCGTCGAGCGCGTGAAACAGAATGAGTTGCTCGTAATCGGCCGGCGCGTCGTCGCCTGAGTCGATTTCTTCAACTCGCCAGATAACGACGCGCCACCCTCGTACAGCATCAGCTGACGGGGGTTTTTTGTTGCCCGGAGCCAGAATCAGAGGATTTCCCAGTGAGCGCACCAACCGCACGGCCTCAACCCACGCCGCGCAAGTCGGGGGCAGCAAGCCCGACGACCGCGGCCGCCGCGACGCAGACCGGTAGCCGCCGCCAACTCGCCCCCGAGCGGGTCAGCGGCGCCCAGTCCGTGGTCCGAGCCCTCGAGGAGCTCGAGGTCGACACGGTATTCGGCATTCCGGGTGGTGCCGTTCTGCCTGTCTACGACCCGCTCTTCGACTCGAAGAAGGTCCGGCACGTGCTCGTCCGTCACGAGCAGGGTGCAGGTCACGCCGCCACCGGGTACGCCCAGGCGACCGGCAAGGTCGGCGTCTGCATGGCGACGTCCGGTCCCGGTGCGACCAACCTCGTGACTCCGCTCGCCGACGCGCAGATGGACTCCGTCCCGGTCGTGGCCATCACCGGCCAGGTCGGCCGCGGGCTCATCGGCACCGATGCGTTCCAGGAAGCCGACATCTCCGGCATCACGATGCCCATCACCAAGCACAACTTCCTCATCACCGACGGCGTCGACATCCCCCGGATCATCGCGGAGGCGTTCTACCTCGCCTCCAGCGGCCGTCCCGGCGCGGTGCTCGTCGACATCCCGAAGGACGTCCTCCAGGCGCAGACCACGTTCTCGTGGCCGCCGGAGATGCGGCTGCCCGGATACCGTCCCGTCACGAAGCCGCACGGCAAGCAGGTCCGCGAGGCCGCGCGCCTGATCGCCGACGCGAAGCACCCGGTGCTGTACGTCGGTGGCGGCGTCATCAAGTCGGAATCGTCCCCGGAACTGCTCGAACTGGCCGAGCTCACCGGCATTCCGGTGGTCACCACCCTCATGGCGCGCGGCGCGTTCCCGGACAGCCACACGCTGAACTGCGGCATGCCCGGCATGCACGGCACGGTCGCGGCCGTGGCGGCACTGCAGCGCAGCGACCTGCTGATCACGCTCGGCGCGCGGTTCGACGACCGCGTCACCGGTCAGCTCGATTCGTTCGCCCCCGACGCCAAGGTCATCCACGCCGACATCGATCCGGCGGAGATCGGCAAGAACCGGTACGCGGACGTCCCGATCGTGGGCGACTGCAAAGAGGTCATCGTCGAGTTGATCGAGGCGATCAAGGCCGACCTGGCCACCGGAACCACGCTGGACCTCACCGAGTGGTGGGCGTATCTCGACGGGATCCGGCGCACGTACCCGCTCAGCTACGACCGGCCCTCGGACGGCGCACTGTCCCCGGAATACGTGATCCAGGCGGTCGGCAAGCTCGCCGGTCCCGACGCGATCTACTGCGCCGGCGTCGGCCAGCACCAGATGTGGGCCGCACAGTTCGTCAACTACGAGAAGCCGCGCACCTGGCTGAACTCCGGTGGTCTCGGCACGATGGGCTACGCCGTGCCCGCCGCGATGGGCGCCAAGATGGGCATGCCCGACACCGAGGTGTGGGCCATCGACGGTGACGGCTGCTTCCAGATGACCAATCAGGAACTCGCCACCTGCGCGCTCGAGGGCATCCCGATCAAGGTTGCGCTCATCAACAACGGCAACCTCGGCATGGTGCGCCAGTGGCAGACGCTGTTCTACGACCAGCGCTACTCCAACACCAACCTCGGCACGCACGGCGCCATCCGCATCCCCGACTTCGTGAAGCTCGCGGAGGCGTTGGGCTGCCACGGCATTCGCGTCGAACGCGAAGAGGACGTCGAGGCCGCGATCCGTGAGGCCCAGGCCATCAACGACAAGCCGGTGGTGATCGACTTCATCGTCGGCGCCGACGCCCAGGTGTGGCCGATGGTCGCGGCGGGCACGAGCAACGACGAGATCATGGCGGCGCGGGGCATCCGTCCGCTGTTCGACGACGACGAGGCGGCCGCCGAGCCGGCCGTCATTCACGAGGCCATGGAGCGCGAGCAGCGTTCGGGCACGGCCGCAGCGGCCGGGGAGGAAGATCAGTGAGCACCAGCCACACCCTCAGTGTTCTCGTCGAGGACAAGCCGGGCGTGCTGGCCAGGGTGGCCGCGCTGTTCTCCCGTCGTGGGTTCAACATCGAGTCGCTCGCCGTCGGTGGCACCGAGCTTCCCGAGATCTCACGCATGACCATCGTCGTGACCGTCGACGAATTCCCGCTCGAGCAGGTGACCAAGCAGCTGAACAAGCTCGTCAACGTCATCAAGATCGTCGAGCAGGACGGTGAGGCCTCCGTCGCCCGCGAGCTGGTGCTCATCAAGGTGCGAGCCGACGCCAGCGTACGCACGCAGGTGATCGAGACGGTGAATCTGTTCCGCGCCAAGGTGATCGACGTCTCCCCGGAGTCGGTCACGATCGAGGCGACTGGAACGCGATCCAAGCTGGATGCGCTGCTGCGGATGCTCGATCCGTTCGGCATCCGGGAGATCGTGCAGTCCGGGGTCGTGGCCGTGGGACGGGGGCCTAAGTCCATCACGGCCACTCGCTAGTACTTTAGATACGCAAATCCAAGAAAGAGGTTGAACTGTGGCAGTCGAGATGTTCTACGACGACGATGCCGATCTGTCGATCATCCAGGGCCGTAAGGTCGCTGTGATCGGTTACGGAAGCCAGGGCCACGCGCACTCGCTGAGCCTGCGCGACTCGGGCGTCGATGTGCGTATCGGCCTCAAGGAAGGCTCGAAGTCCCGCGCGAAAGCCGAGGAGCAGGGCCTGACCGTCGGTACCCCGGCCGAGGTCTCGGAGTGGGCCGACGTGATCATGGTGCTCGCACCCGACACCGCGCAGGCGTCGATCTTCACCAATGACATCGAGCCGAACCTGAAGGACGGCGACGCGCTGTTCTTCGGACACGGCCTCAACATCCACTTCAAGCTGATCAAGGCTCCGGAGTTCGTCACCGTCGGCATGGTCGCCCCCAAGGGCCCCGGCCACCTGGTGCGTCGTCAGTTCGTCGACGGCAAGGGTGTTCCCGCGCTCATCGCGATCGACCAGGACCCGAAGGGTGAGGGCCAGGCCCTCGCGCTGTCCTACGCCAAGGCCATCGGCGGCGCCCGCGCCGGCGTCATCAAGACCACGTTCAAGGAAGAGACCGAGACGGACCTCTTCGGCGAGCAGGCCGTGCTGTGCGGTGGCACCGAGGAACTGGTCAAGACCGGTTTCGAGGTCATGGTCGAGGCCGGCTACGCGCCCGAGATGGCGTACTTCGAGGTGCTGCACGAGCTCAAGCTGATCGTCGACCTCATGTACGAGGGTGGCATCGCCCGCATGAATTACTCGGTGTCCGACACCGCGGAGTTCGGTGGCTACCTGTCCGGTCCGCGTGTCATCGACGCCGGCACCAAGGAGCGCATGAAGGCGATCCTCGCCGACATCCAGTCGGGTGAGTTCACCCGCCGCCTCGTCGCCAACGTCGAGAACGGCAACACCGAGCTCGAGGGCCTGCGCAAGGCCAACGCCGAGCACCCGATCGAGGTCACCGGCAAGAAGCTGCGCGACCTGATGAGCTGGGTCGACCGGCCGATCACCGAAACCGCCTAGGTTTCACTGCTTTACAGTTCCACCACAGCACCGGCCCGATGTCGCGTCGGCCTCGTCGGAGGTCAACGCAGCGACATCGGGCCGGTGTTGTTTCGTGCCCGGTTCCGTTGTTGCAGGCGTCCACTATGTGGTATCGCAGACCGGGATGTGGTTTCCCGGTGAGGGCGGACTAAGCTGTGTGTGGTTAAAACACCCCCACACCCACCTATTCAGGGAGTTTGCACGTGAGCCAGCCAGGCCGTCCTGTAGTTCTGATCGCCGACAAGCTCGCGCCGTCCACCGTCGAGGCATTGGGCGACGGTGTGGAGGTGCGATGGGTCGACGGACCTGATCGCCCGGCCCTGCTCGCGGCGGTGCCCGAGGCCGACGCGATCCTCGTCCGCTCCGCCACCACCGTGGACGCCGAGGTCCTGGCGGCCGGTACCAAGCTCAAGATCGTCGCCCGCGCCGGCGTCGGCCTCGACAACGTCGACGTGCCCGCCGCCACCGAGCGCGGTGTCATGGTTGTCAACGCCCCGACGTCGAACATCCACACGGCCGCCGAGCACGCTGTCGCGCTGATGCTCGCCACCGCCCGTCAGATTCCCGCCGCCGACGCCACCCTGCGTGACCGCGAGTGGAAGCGCAGCAAGTTCAACGGCGTCGAGATCTTCGGCAAGACGGTCGGCGTCGTCGGCCTCGGCCGCATCGGACAGCTGTTCGCGCAGCGCCTCGCCGCATTCGAGACCCACGTCATCGCGTACGACCCCTACGTGTCGGCCGCCCGCGCCGCGCAGCTCGGCATCGAACTCGTCACCCTCGACGAACTGCTGAAGCGCGCCGACCTCATCTCCGTGCACCTCCCCAAGACGCCCGAGACCAAGGGGCTGCTCGGCACGGAGAACCTGGCGAAGACGAAGAAGGGCGTCGTCATCGTCAACGCCGCCCGCGGCGGCCTGATCGACGAGGCCGCGCTGGCCGAGGCCATCAAGTCCGGTCACGTGCGCGCCGCGGGCCTCGACGTGTTCGAGACCGAGCCGTGCACCGACAGCCCGCTGTTCGACCTGCCCGAGGTCGTCGTGACGCCGCACCTCGGCGCGTCGACGAGCGAGGCTCAGGACCGCGCGGGCACGGATGTCGCGAAGTCCGTACTGCTCGCTCTCGCAGGTGATTTCGTTCCGGACGCCGTCAACGTGTCCGGTGGCGCCGTGGGTGAGGAAGTTGCCCCGTGGCTCGAGATCGTCCGCAAGCAGGGTGTGCTTCTCGGCGCCCTGTCGGGTGAACTGCCCGTCAACCTGTCCGTCGACGTGCGCGGCGAGCTCGCCTCCGAGGACGTCGAGGTGCTCGCGCTCTCGGCACTGCGCGGCGTGTTCTCCGCTGTCATCGAGGACGCGGTCACGTTCGTCAACGCCCCCGCCCTCGCGGAGGAGCGCGGCGTCACGGCGGAGGTCACCAAGGCCGCCGAAAGCCCCAACCACCGCAGTGTCGTGGACCTGCGGGGCGTGTTCGGCGACGGCAGCGTCATCAACGTCTCGGGCACGCTGACCGGCCCGCAGCAGGTCGAGAAGATCGTCAACATCAACGGTCGCAACTTCGAACTGCGCGCCGAGGGTCTCAACCTGGTGGTCAACTACACCGATCAGCCCGGCGCACTGGGCAAGATCGGAACGCAGCTCGGCAATGCCGGCATCGACATCCAGGCCGCGCAGCTCAGCCAGGACGCAGAGGGCGAGGGTGCGACCATCCTCCTCCGCGTCGACCAGGAGGTGCCGAGCGAGGTGCGGGACGCGATCTCCACCGCCGTCGGCGCCACCAAGATCGAGCTCGTCAACCTGGCCTAATCCCCACTGTGCGCGTGCCACGACCCCGTCGTGGCACGCGCACAGCACTATCTGAAGTGAGGCGTTCATGAAGCTTGCGGTCATTCCGGGTGACGGCATCGGTGTCGAGGTCACGGCCGAGGCGCTGAAGGTGCTGCGGAAACTCGTCCCCGATCTCGAGACCACCGAGTACGACCTCGGTGCCCGTCGGTACAACGCGACGGGGGAGTTGCTCCCGGACGCCGATCTCGCGGCGATCCGCGAGCACGACGCGATCCTGCTGGGCGCCATCGGCGATCCGTCGGTCACGCCGGGCGTGCTCGAGCGTGGACTGCTGCTGAACATGCGGTTCGCGTTGGACCATCACGTGAATCTGCGTCCGTCGCAGTTGTATCCGGGGACGAAGTCACCGCTCGCGGCGCAGCCGGACATCGATTTCGTGGTGGTGCGCGAGGGCACCGAGGGCCCGTACACCGGTAACGGTGGCGCGATCCGGGTCGGCACGCCGCACGAGATCGCGACCGAGGTGTCGATCAACACGTGGTTCGGTGCCGAGCGGGTGGTGCGCTACGCGTTCGCGCTCGCGCAGACCCGGCGCAAGCACGTCACCCTGATTCACAAGACGAACGTCCTCTCCAACGCCGGTGCGATCTGGACGCGCGCGGTGGAGACGGTGTCGGCCGAATATCCGGACGTGGAGACGGCGTACTGCCACATCGACGCGGCCACCATCTACATGGTCACCGACCCGTCGCGCTTCGACGTGATCGTCACCGACAACCTGTTCGGCGACATCATCACCGACCTCGCGGGTGCGGTCACGGGCGGAATCGGCCTGGCGGCGTCGGGGAACATCGACGCCTCGGGGACGAACCCGTCGATGTTCGAACCGGTGCACGGCAGCGCCCCGGACATCGCGGGCCAGGGGATCGCGGATCCCACGGCGGCCATCCTGTCCGCGGCACTGCTGCTGCGTCACCTCGGCCGGGACGGCGACGCCGCGCGCATCGAAGCCGCGGTCGAGGCCGATCTGGCGTCGCGGGGCGATTCGAAGGTCGTCACGTCGGAGGTCGGCGACCGGATCGCCGCGGCCCTCTAGGACCGAGCGTCGACCCTGTCTCCCTCGATCCCCGTGGACCGGTCTTCGGACCGGGCCACGGGGATCAGTGGTATCGAGGCCGCCGGGAATCCCGCGGCTATCGCGAAAGTCACCGGGAATCCGACGATTCCGATCAGTGCGCCGAACACCGGGGGAACGATCGAGGCCGCGACGAACTGGCCGGTGTTCTGGACGCCGAGGGCACGCCCACCCCAGAACGGGCCCGCAATCTCGGCGACGGCGGTGAAGGCCAGCCCGTTCGGTGCCACCGTCGCGACGGACGCCGCGAGCAGCACCACGATCGCGAGCGGCGAGTCCATCGCGTCCGTCACGGCGAGTGCCGCCATCGACAGTCCACCGGCGGCCGCGACCCAGCGAAGCGGACGCATGCGGCTGCCCACCACGTCGGACCAGAAACCGACGCCCATCCGGCCGAACGCGCCGAGGATCTGGGCGAGGGTCACGATCAGGCCGGCCGCCGTTGCTTCCCAGTGCCTTTCGGAGATCAGCCACACGAGCGCGTACGTCCACACCGTGTACTGGGGCACGACGAGCAGCACGGAGACGGCGTGGATCCGCCACAGTGTGCCGCTGGTGCGGTACGGATTCGTGAGCATGCCGAGATCCGCCGCGTCGCTGCGACTCGGCCGGGGCGGATCGACCACCCAGAGTCCACAGGCCAGCGCGGCGGCGGCGCACAGGACGGCGGGCAGCGCGAGCGCCCATCCGATGCCGTGGTCGTGTGCGACCGAGGGGAGCGTCAGCGCAGCGCAGGCGATGCCGAGCGGCAGTGACATCTGCCGGATGCCCATGGCCAGGCCGCGGCGCTCGGGAGGGAACCAGCCGACGACGACGCGGCCGCTCGCGGCATTTGCCGAGGCCGCCGCCATGCCGCCGATCAGCAGGAAGACCGCGGTGGCCGTGAGCGATCCGGAGAGGGCCGCGCCCACGCCCGCAGCCGCGGTGGCCGCCATGCCTGCGGCCAGCACCCTCCGTTCTCCGTAGCGGTCGGCGAGTGCGCCCCACGCGATCAGCGTCACCATGACCCCGAGGGTGGGTGCGGCGACGACGAGTCCGGTGCGGGCGAGGCTGAGGCCGTGATTCGCCTGGAGTTCGGGGATGAGGAAGGCGACGCCGTTGACGAAGACCGCCTGTGCGGCCTGGGCGAACATCCCGAGGGCGAGCATCCACCATCTGCGAGCAGTTCCGACGGCGGAGGCGGTGTCGATCGATGCTGTCATGTCATCTCAATATCTAGGATTTGATTCTCATATATTGGCGCTGCTCCGGATTCTATACCCCCCGTCGCCCGGCGTCCCGGCACGCCGGTGAAGCCGGGCCGATAGACTCGGCGCCATGCGTCTTGGTCGAGTGGCAAGTCCCGATGGTGTTGCGTTCGTCAGTATCGAAGGGGACGGGGAGTCCCGGATCGCGAAGGAGATCGCCGAGCACCCGTTCGGCAACCCGACTTTCACCGGCCGGAGCTGGCCGCTCGCGGATGTGCGACTGCTGGCCCCGATCCTCGCCAGCAAGGTCGTCGCCATCGGAAAGAACTACGCCGCCCACGCCGCCGAGATGGGCGGAGAGGCGCCGGCCGATCCCGTGATCTTCCTCAAGCCGAACACCTCGATCGTGGGCCCCGACGCCGCGATCGTCCTGCCGAAGTCCTCCAACGAAGTTCATTACGAGGGGGAGCTCGCGGTCGTCATCGGACGCCCGTGCAAGGACGTGCCCGCGGCCAAGGCTCTCGACGTGGTGCTCGGCTACACGGCGGCCAACGACGTGTCGGCTCGTGACCACCAGCGCCACGACGGCCAGTGGGCGAGGGCGAAGGGCCACGACACGTTCTGCCCGCTGGGACCGTGGATCGAGACCCAGCTCGACGCGTCCGACGTCGACATCACCACCGAGGTGGACGGTGTGGTGAAGCAGCGGAGCAACACTTCGCTTCTGCTGCATGACATTCCGAAGATCATCGAATGGGTGTCGGCCGTGATGACGCTGCTCCCCGGCGACGTCATCCTCACGGGCACCCCGGAAGGCGTCGGTCCGATCGTCGACGGCCAGAGCGTCAGCGTGACCATCGGCGGCATCGGCACCCTCACCAACCCGGTGACCGCCAAGCGCTGACGGCTCTCGTGTCGAAATCGGGAGCGGACTAGCCTGTAGGAGTCCGTTTTCCCAGCGTCGACCCAAGTGAGCCATGACCACAAGCGAAGTTCGCGTCCGTTTCTGCCCGTCGCCCACCGGAACCCCGCACGTGGGGCTCGTCCGAACCGCCCTGTTCAACTGGGCGTTCGCCCGACACAACGGCGGGTCGTTCGTGTTCCGCATCGAGGACACCGATGCTGCCCGCGACAGTGAGGAGTCGTACCAGGCGATCCTGGACGCGCTGCGCTGGCTCGGACTGAACTGGGACGAGGGCCCGGAGGTCGGGGGACCGTACGAGCCGTACCGCCAGTCCCAGCGACGCGACCTGCATCTGGACGTCGTCGCGAAACTGCTCGCAGCGGGCGAGGCGTACGAGTCGTTCTCGACGCCCGAGGAGGTCGAGGAGCGGCACAAGGCGGCAGGCCGCGACCCCAAGCTCGGCTACGACAACTTCGATCGTGACCTGACGCCGGAGCAGCGGCAGGCGTTCCTCGACGAGGGCCGCAAGCCCGTGGTCCGGCTCCGGATGCCCGACCACGACCTGACGTGGGACGACCTCGTGCGCGGCGAGACGACATTCAAGGCCGGCACCGTGCCCGACTTCGCGCTGACCCGCGGCAACGGGATCCCGCTGTACACGTTGGTCAACCCGGTCGACGACGCTTTGATGAAGATCACACACGTGCTGCGCGGAGAAGACCTGTTGTCGTCGACGCCGCGGCAGCTCGCCCTCTACGAGGCGATGCAGCGGATCGGCGTGGCCGATTTCACGCCGCAATTCGGGCATCTGCCGTTCGTGATGGGGCAGGGCAACAAGAAGCTGTCCAAGCGCGATCCCGAGTCGAACCTCTTCATCCATCGCGACCGTGGTTTCGTCCCCGAGGGATTGCTGAATTACCTGGCGCTGCTGGGCTGGGGTATTTCCGACGACCACGACGTGTTCTCGCTGGACGAGATGGTTGCCGCCTTCGATATCTCCAAGGTCAATTCCAATCCGGCCCGGTTCGATCAGAAAAAGGCCGACGCGATCAACGCCGAGCACATCCGGTTGCTCGAGCCCGCCGATTTCGCCGCGCGCCTGCGTGCGTTCCTCACGCTCCACGGCCATCTCGGGGAGACGGTGGACGAGTCCGTCTTCGCGACCGCTGCCGATCTGGTCCAGACACGCATCGTGGTCCTGTCCGACGCGTGGGATCTGCTGAAGTTCCTGTTCGTCGAGGAGGCCGACTTCGCGATCGATCCGGCCGCCGCGGCGAAGAACCTGGGGGCCGACTCCGCGCCGGTTCTCGACGCCGCCCTCGCATCGCTGGACGCAGTCGGTGCGTGGGACGCAGCCTCGCTGGAGGAGGCCCTCAAGACCGCTCTCGTGGACGAACTGGGCCTCAAGCCACGTAAGGCGTTCGCGCCGGTGCGGGTGGCCGTCACGGGCTCGCACATCAGCCCGCCGCTCTACGAATCGATGGAACTGCTCGGACGCGACGTGTCGCTGTCCCGGCTGCGTTCCGCGCGGGCCGGCATCGCCGGTTAAAGCGCCGCCCTCGGGCCGAAAAGGGTGCAAAAACAGCCTTTGACCATACGATTTGGTAAATCCCGGCAGTAGGCTGGTAATCTCTTCTTCGGCCCGAGGCGGGCCGCAGAGCCCAGAAGCTCAGCGGTTCGAGAACGGCCATTGGGGTATGGTGTAATTGGCAACACAGCGGTTTCTGGTACCGCCATTCTAGGTTCGAGTCCTGGTACCCCAGCGGAAGTTCGGCCGATTTTGACTCCGAACTTCTGGAAGCTATGCTTGCTGAGCTTCCAAAGCAAGACAAAGTTCTTGGCCCCGTCGTCTAGCGGCCTAGGACGCCGCCCTCTCAAGGCGGTAGCGCGGGTTCGAATCCCGTCGGGGCTACAAAAAGAAACACCCTCCGAGTAATCGGAGGGTGTTTCTTTATATACGGATGGTGTGTCGTTTATCCGGTCTTGCGGCGGAATTCGCGTTTGTGGTCGGCAGGCCCGTGCGCATGGTGCACCTTGGAATCCGCGTCCTTGTGATCGGCGGACAGCCCGGCCTGATGATTCTTCCGCTCCAGTGCTTCGCGGAATTTCTTTTTCGTGTCCTCGTTATCGGCGTCAGTCACGGTGAACTCCCTCGGGTAGTCGGTTCACTCTGTGAAGCTACGCCGAGGGCACCGAGAATGCTCCTGTTTTTCCGCCGTGCCCGATATCAGGCGCGGCGGTCGGCCGTCTCGAGGTACGCGGCCGTGGTTCCGCCCACCGGCATCGCGGGAAGGCCGAGCTTGGCGTGGTCCCAGCTCCTGATGCGCTCGGGAACGATCCGCACGACCACCCGCTTGTACAAGAGCTGATCGATGGCGGGACGCAGATCGTCGGTGTAGGGCCCGGTGTAGCGCTCCCACACGCTGACGCCGACGGCGAACATCGCGTCCGGGTCCTCCACGATCTCCGCCCGGCCCTCGATCGAGAGTCCACGCAGGGTGTCGTAGGTCTGGCCGTCCTCGATCAGGACGGTGACCCGGTCGTCGCGGCGCAGGTTGACCCCCTTCTGCGATTTGGATTTCGTCTCGAACCAGATCTCGCCGTCGATCACCGCGTACCACATGGCGACCAGATGGGCCCTGCCGTCCGGTGCCACCGTTGCCAGGGTGGCGATCCGGCTCCGGTCCACGAATTCGGCGATCTCCGAATCCGTCATCGTGATCTGCGATCGTTGGTTCTTCCCCATCGGCTTCTCCTGTCGCGGTGAGTTTCGGTCGTGAGAGGTCAGAGTCTCTTGTGCAGCGCCTCCGCGGCGGCGAGGAGGTCGGCCGCCCACCGGGCGCCGGGCCGCCTGCCCATCCTGTCGATGGGGCCGGACACCGAAATCGCTGCGATGACAGCGCCCGCGGAGTCCCGCACGGGTGCGGCGACACTGGCGACGCCGGGTTCACGCTCGGCGGCGCTCTGTGCCCAGCCGCGTCGGCGGACCTCGAGCAGCACGCGCTCGCCGAACGCCGCGTCGGGGAGAACCGTGCGCTGGGTCTGCGGGTCGGCCCAGGCGAGGAGGACCTTGGCGCCCGAACCGGCGCTCATCGGGAGGCGTGCCCCGACGAGAACCGTGTCGCGGAGGCCGGTGGGCGGCTCCATCGCCGCGATGCAGATGCGTTGCGTGCCTTCCCTGCGGTACAGCTGCACGCTCTCGCCCGTGATCTCGCGCAGTCGGGGAAGGACGAGAGCCGCCGCCGAGACGAGCGGATCGTTAGCCGTTGCAGCGAGTTCGGCGAGGCCGGGACCGGGGCACCACAGCCCGTCGGAATCACGCGTCAGGAGGCGGTGAACCTCGAGCCCGACGGCCAGCCGGTGGGCGGTGGCGCGGGGGAGTCCGGTGCGCGAGCACAGTTCGGTGAGGCTGCAGGGCTTCTCGGCCACGGCATGAAGCACGCCCACCGCTTTGTCAAGGACCCCGATGCCGCTATGCTGTCTCATAGGTCGATACCACTTTCTCGCATATTGGGATCATAGCGCACCTTCGTCTCACGTCGAGTGCGTGTCGGGAAGACAGTAACGACAACAAGCGCACGGCGGACCAGCCCGAAGCCCGCGGTGCGAGAGACACACAGAGGTGGAGAAGATGGCCGACAAAGCACGCACCCTGGCAGAGAAGGTGTGGGACGACCACGTCGTGGTCCGGGGCGAGGGAGACAACCCCGACCTCATCTACATCGATCTGCATCTCGTTCACGAAGTGACGAGTCCGCAGGCATTCGACGGACTTCGGCTGGCGGGGCGTCCGCTCCGCAGGCCCGACCTGACGATCGCCACCGAGGACCACAACGTCCCCACCGTCGACATCGACAAGCCGATCGCCGACCCCGTCTCCAAGACTCAGGTGGACACGCTCCGGCGCAACTGTGAGGAATTCGGCGTCCGGCTGCACCCGATGGGAAACATCGACCAGGGCATCGTCCACGTCGTCGGCCCGCAACTCGGTCTCACCCAGCCCGGTATGACCGTGGTGTGCGGCGACAGCCACACGTCCACCCACGGCGCCTTCGGCGCGATCGCGATGGGTATCGGCACCAGTGAGGTCGAACACGTCATGGCGACGCAGACGTTGTCTCTGCGTCCGTTCCGGACGATGGCGATCACCGTCGACGGCGAATTGCCCGAAGGCGTGACGAGTAAAGATCTCATTCTGGCCGTCATCGCGAAGATCGGCACCGGCGGAGGCCAGGGCTACGTCCTGGAATACCGCGGCGAAGCGATCCGGAAGATGTCGATGGAAGCGCGGATGACCATCTGCAACATGTCCATCGAGGCCGGTGCGCGGGCAGGCATGATCGCCCCCGACGAGATCACCTACGAATTCATCAAGGGACGCCCCCACGCGCCGCAGGGCGCCGACTGGGACGCCGCGGTGGCCGCATGGGAGCAGTTGAAGACCGACGAGGGTGCGGTTTTCGACAACGAGGTCCACATCGACGCGAGCACGCTGACGCCGTTCGTGACTTGGGGCACCAACCCGGGCCAGGGTCTGCCGCTCGGCGAGACGGTGCCGGATCCGGAGCAGATCGTGGACGAGAGCGAACGTCACGCCGCGGAGAAGGCGTTGACCTACATGGGTCTCGAAGCCGGAACTCCGTTGCGTGACGTGGCGATCGACACAGTTTTCGTGGGTTCGTGCACCAACGGCCGGATCGAGGATCTGCGGGCCGTGGCCGACGTGTTGCGCGGGCGGCACGTCGCCGACGGGGTCCGGATGCTGATCGTGCCGGGTTCTATGCGCGTCCGCGCCCAGGCCGAAAAGGAGGGTCTCGGCGAGATCTTCACCGCCGCCGGCGCCGAATGGCGTCAGGCGGGGTGCTCCATGTGCCTCGGCATGAACCCGGATCAGCTCGCGCCCGGCGAGCGTTCGGCCTCCACGTCCAACCGCAATTTCGAAGGCCGTCAAGGCAAGGGCGGGCGGACTCACCTGGTTTCGCCGCTGGTCGCCGCCGCGACCGCAGTCCGGGGAACCCTGTCCGCGCCGACAGATCTGGCCTAGGACCCAAGGAATTTAGGAGATTTTTCGATGGAATCCTTTAGCACACACAAAGGTATCGGCGTCCCGCTGCGGAGATCGAACGTGGACACGGACCAGATCATCCCGGCGGTCTACCTGAAACGAGTGACCCGCACCGGTTTCGAGGACGGTCTGTTCGCCGCGTGGCGGAACGATCCGGACTTCGTCCTCAACGTCGCCCCATACGACAAGGGCAGCGTTCTGGTCGCGGGACCGGACTTCGGCACCGGCTCCTCCCGGGAGCACGCCGTGTGGGCGCTATCCGACTTCGGATTTCGGGTCGTGATCGCGTCTCGGTTCGCGGACATCTTCCGGGGCAACGCCGGCAAGGCCGGTCTGCTGGCCGCCCAGGTGTCCCAGTCGGACGTCGAACTGCTCTGGAAGTTGCTCGACGAACAGCCCGGTCTCGAATTGATCGTCGACCTCGAGAACAAGACCGTGACCGCCGGAACCACCGTGGTGCCCTTTGCGATTGATGACTACACACGGTGGCGTCTGCTCGAGGGTCTGGACGACATCGGATTGACATTACGGCAGGTAGAAGCCATTTCCGAGTTTGAAAAGGCAAGGCCTTCTTGGAAACCTGTGACTCTTCCGGAGCCCACTTCGGCCGACTGAAAGTTGGAATCGGAGCCCTGTCTCCCAGATAATAAGTTCCTGAGAATGGTGCCGCGTTGTTTGAGAATTGGCGTGGCACATAGACTCCTGCGGTATTCAGGTTTACCGTAGTTCGTAGTCGGTCCGATGATGGACCATTAGTTCGCGGAGGAATTTCAATGAATAAGGCAGAGCTCATCGATGTTCTGACCGAGAAACTGGGCACGGACAGGCGCACGGCAACGGAAGCTGTCGAGCATGTCGTGGACACGATCGTCCGGGCAGTGCACCGCGGCGACAGCGTGACCATCACCGGTTTCGGCGTCTTCGAGCAGCGGCGTCGCGCGGCACGTGTCGCACGTAACCCGCGCACGGGTGAGACCGTCAAGGTCAAGCCGACGTCGGTGCCGGCGTTCCGTCCGGGCGCTCAGTTCAAGGCGGTTATCGCTGGCGGCCAGAAGCTTCCGGCCACCGGTCCGGCAGTCAAGCGCGGCGCAGCGGCGCCCGCCACCAAGGCCGCCGCCAAGAAGGCTGCTGCCAAGAAGACGGCAGCGAAGAAGACCGCCGCCAAGAAGGCTGCACCGGCCAAGACGGTGGCTGCGAAGAAGACTGCAGCCAAGAAGGCTCCGGCCAAGACGGCGGCAGCGAAGAAGACGGTCGCGAAGAAGGCTGCACCGGCCAAGACGGCGGCTGCGAAGAAGACTGCAGCCAAGAAGGCTCCGGCCAAGACGGCAGCAAAGAAGACCGTGGCGAAGAAGGCTGCACCGGCCAAGACGGTGGCTGCGAAGAAGACTGCAGCCAAGAAGGCTCCGGCCAAGACGGCAGCAAAGAAGACGGCAGCGAAGAAGGCTCCCGCGAAGCGCGCCAAGTAAGACAGCGCACACGGGTCTTCCCGAACACAGACAGGCGCCGACCCTGGGGGTTGGCGCCTGTCTGTGTCGTCGTCGTTCCCGGATGAGATCCGGTCGGTGCGCTCAGTCCTTCCGTGTGGGAGGCAGCGGACTGTCGATGTGGTCGGCGGCGATGAGTTTGCCCCCGGACAGGGAGAGCACCCAGGTGCTCGCCTTTCTGTTCCGTGCCGGGGGGAGTGTGACGCCGTCGATGTCCGCCCACCAGTCGAGCAGATCGGGAATGACGCCACCCTGACTGCAGATCACCTGAACCCCGCCGAGCGCGGCGATCTTGCGGACCCGGGTACGGGTGGCCGCCCGGTCGGCGGTGTAACTCTCCTCGGACAGCAGCGGATCCAACCGGACGGTCGTGTCCAACGCGCGAGCCAGCGGCTCGACGGTCTGGGTGCAGCGCGTCCGATCGGCCGACGTGATGTCGGTGGCCCCGAACGCCTCGAGCTGGGCTACGAGGGCGTCGGCCTGCAGTACGCCGTTCGCATCCAGGGGCCGGGTCGCGTCGTCGCCCTTGTACCGTTTCCGGCTTCCCGCCTTGGCATGCCGGACCAGGAGGACGGTCGCGGTGTCGGGCGGTTGAGCGGTGAACCGGCGGAGCATCTTGCGATCCATGGGATACGACAGCTGATCGGCCACCTCCGGTACCGGAAGCCACCGCATGACGTCCACTTCGCTGTTGGGGACGAATTCGCCCGCGCGGGCCTCGGCCGCCCAGTATTCGACTCGTTTCAACCGGCGGTGCCCGGGAATCGGATAGGTCAACGCGCCGAGATGCCTGCCGAGGCGCCCGCGAATACCTGTCTCTTCTTCCACCTCGCGCAGTGCTGCCACCACCGCGGTTTCGCCGGGGTCGAGTTTTCCCTTGGGAAAAGACCAGTCCTCATATTTGGGCCGGTGAATGACCGCGATCTCGATTTCGTCGGGGTTTTCGGGAGACTTTCGCCACAGCACTGCTCCCGCCGCGAAGATATTGGCTTTGACCGGTTTGCCGGGTGTGCTGCTCACCGAGTTCCTTCCCTACTGCCGCGGGTACGCCGCGATCAGGATCCGGTGCCCATTCTTTTACGCATCATGGCCTCCTGGTGGTCGCGAACCTCCTCGCCGTGCGCCGGCGACGGAACCCACCGGCCGTCGGGTCCGAGCACCCAGCACCGGGTGACGGGATCGAGCGCCGAATCGACGATCTCGCCGATCTGAGCGGTGAGGCGAGGATCCTTCACCTGCGCCATGACCTCGACGCGTCGGTCGAGGTTGCGGTGCATCATGTCTGCGCTGCCGATCCAGTATTCGTCGGCGCCGCGGAAATGAAAGACTCGCGAATGCTCGAGGAAACGGCCGAGGATCGACCGGACGTGGATGTTCTCGCTCAGTCCGGGAACTCCGGGCTTGAGGGCGCAGATGCCACGCACGACGATCTCGACGGGCACACCGGCCTTGGACGCGCGATAGAGCGCGTCGATCACCTGTTCGTCGACCAAGGCGTTGGCCTTCAGGAGGATTCCGGCGTCTTCGCCGCGAAGCTTGCGCGCAATCTCACCGTCGATCCGCTCGATGATTCCCCGGCGCACACCGTACGGCGCGACGAGAAGGTTGCGATACTGCGTCTTCCGTGAGTAGCCGGTGAGCGAATTGAACAGGTCGGTGAGGTCGGCGCCGATCTCCGGTGCCGCGGTGAGCAGACCGATGTCTTCGTACAGCCGGGCCGTCTTCGGGTTGTAGTTGCCGGTGCCGATGTGGCAGTAACGCCTGATGGTGGACCCTTCGCGGCGGACCACGAGGCACGTCTTGCAGTGGGTCTTGAGCCCGACCAGCCCGTACACCACGTGCACACCCGCGTGTTCGAGCTTGCGGGCCCACTTGATGTTCGCCTGCTCGTCGAACCGCGCCTTGATCTCGACCAGTGCCACAACCTGTTTGCCCGCCTCGGCGGCGGTGATCAATGCGTCGACGATGGGGGAGTCGCCGGACGTGCGGTAGAGGGTCTGCTTGATCGCGAGCACCTGCGGGTCGGCGGCTGCCTGCTCGATGAAGCGCTGCACGCTCGTGGAGAACGAGTCGTACGGGTGGTGGACCAGGACGTCGCCGTCGCGGAGAGTCGAGAAGACGCTCTTGGGTGTTTCCCGCTCGCCGAACGCCGGATGCGTTGCGGGCACGAACGGCGCGTCCTTGAGGGCGGGCCGGTCGACCGCGTATACCTGCCAGAGGCACGACAGATCCAGCAGTCCGGGCACCTGGATGACGTCGCCGGGATCGACGTCGAGTTCGCGCAGGAGAAGTTCGAGCATGTGCTCGGTCATGTCGTCCGCGACCTCGAGTCGCACGGGGGAACCGAAGCGGCGGCGCGCCAACTCACGCTCGAGGGCCTGCAGGAGGTCCTCGTCGCGGTCTTCCTCGACCTCGAAATCGGCGTTGCGCGTGATGCGGAAGGCATGGTGCTCGACGATCTCCATGCCCGGGAACAGCATGTCGAGGTGAGCGGAGATCAGATCTTCCAGGGGCAGGAACGCGTCGATGGAGGACGGTGTCTCGTCGCGGCGGACGCGGACGAACCTTCCCACGTTGTCCGGAACCTTGACCCTCGCAAAGTGTTCGCCACCGGTGAGCGCATCCTTCACCGTCACGGCGAGGTTGAGACTCAGGCCGCTGATGTAGGGGAACGGGTGGGCATGATCGACGGCGAGCGGGGTGAGCACGGGGAAGATCTGGTCCTGGAAATGCACCGACAGTCGCTCGCGGTCGTCGTCGGTGAGTTCGTCCCATCCGATGATGGAGATCCCTTCGGCGGCAAGCGCAGGACGAACGGAGTCGAGGAACACCCGTGCGGCCTTCTCCGAGATCTCCTGGGTGCGGGTCGCGATCAGCGAGAGTTGCTCGCGAGGGGAGAGGCCGTCGGCGGATCGCACGGACAGGCCGGTCTCGTCGCGGCGCTTGAGTCCCGCGACCCGGACCATGAAGAACTCGTCCAGATTGGACGCGAAGATGGCGAGGAACTTGGCGCGCTCGAGCAGCGGCAGCGACGTGTCCTCGGCGAGGGCGAGCACCCGGGCGTTGAAATCGAGCCAACTGAGTTCACGGTTGAGGTAACGATCTTCGGGGAGCCCGTCCGTCAACGCGCTCGTGAGGGCACTCGTCGCAGCGGGAGGAGCCATCGGAACGTTCGTGGGGTTGGCAGTGACGATGCCGTCGCCGGTTCCGTTCTTTCCGTCGACGTCGGCCGGGTGATCGAGTGCTTCTCGGTTGCTCACCCCACGATCATCCCTCGAGAATTCGGCCGCGGACAATCGATGGGGCAAATTCACACGGCGTGCGCGGGCTACTCGTTTCCGCAGCGCGAGGGCGCGGTGTGTTCGAGCGCGTCGAGTGCTGCTCGCGTCGCAGGTCCGACGCCGAGAGCCTGCGCGGCATCGAGATCGTCGGCGGTGTCGACGTCGGTCCGCAGCCCCGGCCAGTGGCCGTCGAGAGGACGCGCCCCGGAGTCGAGATGCCGTTTCGCCGATCCCGGTCCGAACCGGGGATCGAGGGGAATCGCCGGGTCGCAGGAGAAGAGCGCGGCCGTTCCGGTGCCGTGATGATCGACGACCACCGACCTGCCGCCGGTTCTCGCCGCGGCGAGTGCTTCGCCGAATTCGCCGCCGCGCAGTGACGGAAGGTCAGCCTGCAGTGCGACGACGTCGACTCCGCTCTCGTTGCGGCGGACGTGCTCGGCCGCCGCGGCCAGGGCCGCGTTGAGACCGTGCTCGGTGCCGCCCTCGTCCGGCCGGCTTTCGGCGGCGACGGGGGCGGGGTCGGCGTAGACGTTCGCGCCGACGCTGCGTGCGAGCCGGGCCACCGCGGGATCCGGCGTGACCACGGTGACACCGACGACTGTCGCGACGTCGCTGACGACGGACAGGGTGTCGCGCAACATCGACAGCACCAGTCCGGTGCGGTCGTTCGTGTCGAAGACGCCCGACAGCCGCGTCTTGGCCGCGTGGAGTTCCTTCACCGCGACGAGTACGTGCGCGCGCGGCGCCACGGATCGGGTCGCTGTGCTCATGCGGATATCTTGCCAGCCCGCGCGGGGTGGTGCGCCGGACGCCCGGATCGCGGCTGAGCAGCGGACGAGTTCGGTAGCGGAGCGGCGCTCGACCTCGGCATCGGCAATACTGTGGGCGACGCATCGGGTAACGAACGACGAGGGGGCTGTGTGAGCAAGGCTGCGGTACTGGGAGCGGGTTCATGGGGGACTGCATTTGCGAAGGTTCTGGCCGACGCCGGGACCGATGTCACCATGTGGGCGCGACGCGCCGAGGTCGCCGAGTCGATCGTGTCGCGGCACGAGAACGAGGACTACCTGCCGGGCATCGCCCTGCCTCCGTCGTTGACCGCAACGGACGACGCGCGGGCCGCGCTCGACGGCGCCGACATCGTCGTCCTCGCGGTGCCGTCGCAGTCGCTGCGCGACAACTTGCAGGTCTGGAGTCCGATGATCCCCGCGAACGCGACGATGCTGAGTCTCGCGAAGGGCATCGAGACCGGCACCCTCATGCGGATGAGTCAGGTGATCATTCAGGTCACCGGCGCAGATCCGGGGCGCGTCGCCGTGCTGTCCGGGCCCAATCTGGCACGGGAGATCGCGATCGGTCAGCCGGCCGCCACGGTCGTCGCGTGCACGGATTCGACGCGGGCGCTGGAACTGCAGAAGGCCTCGGCCACCGGATACTTCCGGCCGTACACGAATTCGGATGTCATCGGGTGCGAGATCGGCGGCGCCTGCAAGAACGTCATCGCCCTCGCTTGCGGTATGGCATCGGGGATCGGTTTGGGCGAGAACACGATTGCGAGCATCATCACTCGCGGTCTCGCCGAGATCATCCGGCTCGGCGTTGCGCTCGGTGCGAAACCCGCCACTCTCGCGGGTCTCGCCGGGGTGGGCGATCTGGTCGCCACGTGCACGTCGCCCCTGTCCCGGAATCGGTCGTTCGGCGAGCGTCTCGGTCAGGGCGGATCGATCGAGAGCGCCCAGGCGGCCACCCACGGTCAGGTCGCCGAGGGTGTCAAATCGTGCTCGTCGGTGCGTGCCCTGGCCGCCAGTTACGACGTCGAGATGCCGCTGACCGATGCGGTGCACCGGGTGTGCCACGAGGGTCTCGTGGTGCAGGACGCGATCGGTCAGTTGCTCGGCCGCCGCACGAAGCCGGAGTGAAGCCGTGAGTGGTGATTCGACCCGATGCGTCAAAGCTGTTGCAGCAGAAAAGATTCCCGGTTCGCCAATGCAGAGGGGTCCGGTCTTCGCGGCGCCCTACCAGCTGAGCGCGGACGAGGGGAGTGAATCCGATACCTATGCGCGCGCCTCCAACCCGGGCTGGCGCGACCTCGAATCGGCACTGGCGACGCTCGAGGGCGCCGCAGGCGCGCTCGTCGTCGGCTCCGGGATGTCGGCGATCACCGTCGTGCTGCGGAGTCTGCTCACCGCAGGCGACACCGTCGTCGCGCCGTCCGACGGCTACTACCAGGTGCGCGCGTACGCGCGGGAGCGTCTGGAGCCGATGGGCATCACCGTGCACGAACTGCGGACCGTCGACATGGCCGGCGAGGCGGCCGACGCACTGCTGGCCTCCGCCGAGGGGACGACGGTCGTGGTGGCCGAGACGCCGGCCAACCCGTCCCTGGACGTGGTGGATCTGCGGATCGTGTCCGAGCAGTGCGCGAACGCGGGCGCCGTTCTCGTGGTGGACAACACGACCGCCACCCCGCTCGGCCAGCAACCGCTCGAGCTGGGTGCAGACGTGGTAGTCGCCAGCGGTACAAAGACTTTGAGCGGACACAGCGATCTGCTCATGGGGTACATCGCCGCGTCGGACGCCGACTTCCTGGCCGGCATGGAACGCGAGAGGGCGCTGTCGGGCACGGTGCTGGGCCCGTTCGAGACGTGGCTCGCCCACCGGAGCCTCGGAACGGCAGGGCTGCGATTCGAGCGGCAATGCGCCAACGCCCTGGCGCTCGCGGCCGTGCTGGAGACGCACCCGGCGGCCCACCGCGTCCGGTACCCGGGGCTGCCCGGTGATCCCGCGCATGCCGTCGCCGCCGGGCAGATGAGCCGCTTCGGCGGGCTGGTGACGTTCGAGGTGGACTCCGCCGAACAGTTCCACCGGCTCGTGGCCGGCAGCGACCTCCTCGTACCGGCGACGAGTTTCGGCGGTATCCACACGACCGCCGACCGCCGGGCCCGATGGGGTGACCCCGTGCCCGACGGGTTCGTGCGGCTCTCCTGTGGAATCGAGGACACCGACGACCTCGTCGCCGATCTCGAGAGCGCATTGTCCGCATTGTGACGTGCGTGCCGCCCGTCGTGTCCTGAGGTTGGCCAAGAAAATTGAGGAGAGGTGGGTGCGGTGAGTGGGTCACGGCGACGGTACGGTTTGTGTCGTGAGTAAACCGCGTACCCGGGTAGCCGTCATTTTCGGTGGCCGCAGCAACGAGCATTCCGTGTCCTGTGTGTCGGCCGGAAGCGTCCTGAGGAACCTCGACCCGGAACGGTACGAGGTGGTGCCGATCGGCATCACCACCGAGGGTTCGTGGGTTCTCGGCTCCACCGACCCCGAGACGCTGTCCATCCGCGGCCGGGCGCTGCCCAGCGTCGATGCCGACGGGTCCGCGCTGGCGCTCACCGCCGATCCGACGCGGTCCGGCGACCTCGTCGCCCTCGACGACGGCGAAGCGGGCAAGATCCTGGCGTCCGTCGATGTCGTCTTCCCGGTCCTGCACGGCGCCTACGGCGAGGACGGCACCATCCAGGGCCTGCTCGAACTCGCCGGTGTCCCGTACGTCGGTCCCGGCGTGCTCGCGAGCGCGGCAGGCATGGACAAGGAATTCACGAAGAAGCTGCTCGCCGCAGAAGGCCTGCCGATCGGGTTCCAGGTCGTCCTGCGTCCCGGCACCGCCACACTGACCGACGAACAGAAGTCCCGCCTCCACCTCCCGGTGTTCGTGAAACCTGCCCGCGGCGGGTCGTCCATCGGCATCACCCGGGTGGCCAACTGGGCCGCACTCGACGACGCCATCACCCATGCCCGCAGGCACGACCCCAAGGTGATCATCGAATCGGGGATCCACGGCCGCGAGGTCGAGTGCGGAGTCCTCGAGTTCCCGGACGGCGAAGTGCGGGCCAGCGTCATCGCCGAGATCCGGATGCCGGAAGGCACCGACGAAGACGACGAGGCGTTCTACGACTTCGACAGCAAATACCTCGACGACGTGTGCGAGTTCGACGTGCCCGCGAAACTCGAGGACTCGGTCAGCGACGAGATCCGCGAACTCGCGGTGCGCGCATTCTCCGCGCTCGACTGCCAGGGACTCGCACGCGTCGACTTCTTCGTCACGGAAGACGGCCCGGTGATCAACGAGATCAACACGATGCCGGGATTCACGTCGATCTCGATGTACCCGCGCATGTGGGACGCGGTGGGCGTCGACTACGGGACCCTCGTCTCGACCCTCGTCGACACCGCCCTCGCGCGCGGCACCGGCCTGCGGTAGCGAAACGGCGGTCCGGCGCTCAGGGATTCGCGACCGGCGCCGGATCGAGCGGCTTCTGCGGCAGCGCCTGCGACACCGCGCCGGAGATGTCCTGGAGCGGCGTCGGGCCGACCCCGGTGGGAACGGTGAGTCCGACGTACACGCCGCGGTCGACGGCGAAATAGCTGCTCGCGTCGATTCCGGCGCTCGCACCGGAGATCTCGAACCACTGCACCCCGTCGATCACCTGCAGCGGTGACGCCTGATCGAACTCCGCGGGACGGTCCAGGCCGCACCGCAGCACGAGGGGTTCGCCCTCGGCAGGCTGCCACGCGGCGGTCGCCTCGGGTGCGGGTTCGGTGAGTTCCGCCCGGGTGTAGTCGCCCAGCGCGTCGGGGAGGCCCGCCATCAGGGCGGCGCACTCCGCGGAACCGGACGCCGGCGCCGGCACGGGCCCCAGCGACACGGGTTCCTTGGCCGGGTTCCGTCCGGCGAAGACCGCGGCGACGACGATGCCGATGATCAGGGCAACGGGCAGTGCCACGGCCGTCGCGATGAGCGCCGGATTCCGTCGCTCCGCGGGAGCCGGGCCGGAAGTGCCGTCGGACGTGTTCTGTTCGGGTTCAGGATCGGACATGCTCAGTTCTTGTTCGCAGACTTTTCGGGGACGTCGCAGGTGAGGGTGCGGGTGATGCCGGCGACCTCACGGATCTCCTTGACGACGGGAGCGACGTCGTCCGCGGATACCCGCACGATGACATCGTACGGTCCGACCACGTCCTCGGCCGTCCGCACTCCGGTGATCTTCGCGATCTCGGTCGCGATCGCCGCAGCCTTGCCGACCTCGGTTTGGATCAGGATGAACGCTTGCACTCTCGCTCCGGCCCTTCCCTGTTCCGCCCCGCAGGTGTCTCGGTAGAGTCGAGGGTGCTTCGGCGCGCTGATCGGTCACGTGCCGAGTAGTCCCGGCAACAGCTAAAAGGTACCGCAGGCGCACATTCCGTCGACCGGACCCACGGCCGTCGCGCGGGTCACCCGACACTACGGCGCGCCTGGAGGCACACCATCACACCGACGGATTCCCCGGACCAGACTCCGCCCCGCACCGTCGCCGACGTCGGCGAATTCGCCGTCATCGGACGAGCGGTGGAGGGTCGGGTGCAGCCCCGGACCACCCTGATCGGACCCGGAGACGACGCCGCCCTCGTCCGCGCGGTCGACGGCCGGGTGGCGGTGTCCGCCGACATGCTGGTGCAGGACAGGCATTTTCGACTCGACTGGTCTTCGCCGCGAGACATCGGTCGCAAGGCGGTGGCCCAGAACGCCGCCGACGTCGCGGCGATGGGTGCGCGACCGACTGCCTTCCTGGTGTCCCTCGGCCTGCCGCCGGACACGCCGATCGACGTGGCGGACGGCATCTCCGCGGCGATCGGGGAGGGCGCCGAGGAACTCGGAGCCGGTGTCGTGGGCGGGGATCTGGTGCAGGCCGGGCAGGTCGTGATTTCCGTCACCGTCCTCGGTGATCTCGGTGGCAGGAGTCCGATCCGGCGGTCGGGCGCGCGGCCGGGTGACGTGGTCGCGGTGGCCGGGGAACTCGGCCGATCGGCCGCCGGTCTCGCGCTGCTGCTCGGCGGATCCACGGACTTCCCCGACCTTCTCGCCGCGCACCGCGTCCCCACCCCGCCGTATGCCGCGGCATGGGCCGCCGCAGACGGCGGTGTTCACGCGATGACCGACATCTCCGACGGGCTCCTCGCCGATCTCGGCCACATCTGCGACGCGTCCGGAGTCGGGATGTCGCTCACCCGATCCGACATGACCGTGTCACCCGAACTGGTGTCCGCGGCGAGGAGTCTCGGCGCCGACCACTGGGAATGGGTGCTCACCGGGGGAGAGGACCACGGCTTCACCGCCACCTTCCCCGCCGACGTCCCGCTCCCGGCGGGGTGGACCCGGATCGGCGTCGTCCACGACGGGTCCGGCATCTCGGTCGACGGCGAGACCTGGCCGGGGGCCGGCGGCTGGCAGAGTTTCGCGGTATAGGTTGCACGCATGGCTATCTACGCGCTCGGGGACCGCGAACCCGACATCCATCCGGACGCCTACGTCCACCCCGACGCCGTGGTGATCGGAAACGTGACCCTGGCGGCGGGAACCTCGGTGTGGCCGCAGGCCGTGCTCCGCGCCGACTACGGCATCATCACCGTCGGCGCCGACACCAACATCCAGGACGGCACCGTGATCCACTGCACGGTGTTCGATCCCACCGTCATCGGCTCGGGATGCGTCGTCGGCCACGCGGCGCACATCGAGGGATCGACGATCGGCGACCACTGCCTGATCGCGTCCGGTTCGATCGTGCTCAACGGTTCGGTCATCGGCGAAGGGTCGATCGTCGGGGCAGGCGCCGTCGTCCCGTTCAAGTTCGAGGTTCCGCCGAGGAGCATGGCGCTCGGCGTCCCCGCGAAGATCCGGCAGAACTACGAGGTCCCCGAGGGGCACCTCGACAGGAACGTGAAGATGTATGCCGCCAACGCGGCCTACTACCGCGAGTCGCTGCGCAGGCTCGACTGATGGCGGCGCCGCTGTCGGACCTCGTCGAGGCCGGATGGGCCGAGGCACTCGAGCCGGTGTCCGGACGGATCACGGAGATGGGCGACTTCCTGCGCGCGGAAATCGCCGACGGTCGTGAGTACCTCCCCGCCGGCGAGAACGTCCTGAGGGCCTTCACCCACCCGTTCTCCGAGGTGAAGGTCCTGATCGTCGGCCAGGACCCGTACCCCACACCCGGTCACGCCGTCGGACTCAGCTTCTCGGTGGCTTCGGAGGTGAGGCCGGTTCCGCGCAGCCTCGGCAACATCTTCACCGAGTACAGCAAGGACCTCGGCTACCAGACGCCGACCACCGGCGACCTCACCCCGTGGTCCCGTCAGGGCGTGCTCCTGCTGAACAGGGTTCTCACCGTGCAGCCGGGACTCCCGGCCTCGCACCGCAAGAAGGGCTGGGAGGCGGTCACCGAACAGGCCATTCGCGCCCTCGTGGCGCGCCCCGAACCCCTCGTCGCGATTCTGTGGGGCCGGGACGCGTCCACCCTGAAACCGATGCTCGGCGACGTGCCGACCATCGAGTCGGCGCACCCCTCACCGTTGTCGGCGTCGCGCGGATTCTTCGGTTCGCGGCCGTTCAGCCGCGCGAACGAACTCCTCGACGGCCTGGGCGCGGAACCGGTGAACTGGCAACTGCCGTAAGCGGCCGCCCGCGGGACGACTCGTACGACTTCGTCAGTCCTGCGCTTCCTTCACCGAAGCGACATCCGCACGTCTCTTCACTTCACCGACGCGACATCTGCACGTCTCTTCACTTCACCGACGCGAAATCGGCACGCCTCTTCTCGATGAACGCGTCGACGCCCTCGCGTCCCACCGGGCTGTCGGCCGCGGCGGCGATCGACTCGGCCTCCGCGTCGAGTTGCTCGGCGAGTGTGCGAGACCGCGAATCGCGCACGAGTGTCTTGATCCCCGAGTACGACGACGTCGGGCCTGCCGCGAGGGTGCGGGCGAGCCGGAGCGCCTCGTCCTGGACGACGTCGTCGCCGACGAGGCGGCTGAGGATGCCGAGGCGGACGGCCTCGTCACCACTGAGAACGGCGTCGGTGATCAGGATCTCCCGCGCACGGGCGTCGCCGACGATGCGTGGGAGCGTCCAGGACATGCCGCCGTCCGGCGTGTAGCCGATCGACGGGTAGGCGGGGCGCAGCTTGGTGCCGGGGCCGCCGATCGCGACGTCCGTGAGGCAGACGAGGCTCATGCCTGCGCCCGCCGCCCAGCCGTGGACACCGGCGATCACCGGAACGGTCACGGCGTCGAGCGCCCGGACGAAGGCGTGGAAGACGCCCGCCACCTCGGCGACGCACTCGCTGCGCACCGGTGCGGACGCGAAGGCGCGGACATTGCCGCCCGCGCAGAAGTTCGGGCCCTCACCGACGAGGAGGACGCTGCCGATCCGGTCACCGACCGCTTCGAGTGCGCGAGCACCCTGCACCAGACCCTCGCCGTCCAGCGAGGTGCCGTTCTCCGCCGTCGCAATCGTGACGCGCAGGACGCCGTCTTCGAGCTGTACTTTGCTGAATCCATCGAGAGAAGTCACCGTTGCACCTTACGTGGGCCCCTGCCGGTGCTCGACGTGCCCCGATGCGCTGCGACGATGCCGAATCGGGCCGTCAGTCGCGACAGAAAAGAACTGCGCCCCCGACACCGAAGTGTCGGGGGCGCAGTGACATCGCACGCAGCGTCGGGTCAGCCCCGAGCAACCTTTCCAGCCTTCAGGCAGGACGTGCAGACGTTGACCTTCCGGGTGTTTCCGGGGGCAACCTCGGCACGAACAGTCTGAATGTTCGGGTTCCAGCGACGGTTGGTACGCCGGTGCGAGTGCGAGACCGACTTACCGAAGCCGGGCCCCTTGGCGCATACGTCGCAGACGGCAGCCATAGTCGCGAACTCCTTCAAGATAGTGAACTGTGAAATTTGCTGGCCTCGTGGAAACAGGGCACAGCAAGTGCGCCCGTAACGAGGCAACCGTGCAAGAGTAGCCGCTCGAGTGGGGAATGGCCAAACCCGGTCCCGAACGGCTCGGACCGCGGGCCCGATCACCGTCCCCCGACTAGTCTGGCGGCACCTTCCCATTCCCCGGCCGGAGAGGACGACAGTGGCCCCTGAGCTCCCGATGGACGGTCGAGTCCTCGAGTCGTGGGCGCGGACCGCCGTCGCCGGACTGGAACGGCGGTGCGAGGAGATCAACAGCCTCAACGTCTTTCCGATCCCGGACTCGGACACGGGCACCAACCTGCTGTTCACGATGCGTGCGGCGCTGGGTGCGATCGACGAGTACGCGGGCGCCGACGGTGGCACCAAGGACGTCCGGCAGGTGGCGATCGCCCTGGCGCGGGGTGCGGTCGCCGGCGCGCGCGGGAACTCCGGGGTGATCCTGTCCCAGGTGCTGCGGGGGGTCGCGGAAGCGGCTGTCGCCTCGGCCGTGGACACCCGGACGGTCCGGACCGGACTGCTGATGGCCACCAACCTGGTGACGGACGCGGTGAGCTACCTGGTGGAGGGGACCATCGTCACCGTGCTGCGCTGCGCCGCCGACGCGGCGGCGGAGTTCCCGGACGAGGCGCCGATCGCGGACACCGCGCGGGCGGCAGCCGACGCGGCGGCCGCCGCGCTCACCAGGACACCGTCGCAACTCGAGGTGCTGGGCACTGCAGGCGTCGTCGATGCGGGCGGGCTCGGACTCGTGGTGATCCTCGACGCGCTCGTCACCGCCGTGACGGGTGCGCCGCCGGATCGTCCGCCGATTGCACTCCACGTTCCGCGGCGCACCCCGTCTGCGCGGCGCGCCGAACCCGTGTCCGTCGCCGCGCCGCAGGCAGCGCACGCGCACCCGGGACCCGGACCCGACTGCGACGAGGGCGCGGACCAGGACTTCGAGGTGATGTACCTGGTCGCGGAGTCCGACGAGGCCCGGATGGCGGGGCTGCGCAGCGCGCTGAACGACCTCGGGGACTCGATCGTGATCGTCGGCGACGGCGGTGGCGGCTGGTCGGTGCACGTGCACTGCACGGACGCGGGCGCGGCCGTGGAAGCCGGACTCGCGGCGGGTCGCATCCACGGAATCCGGGTCAGCAGTTTCCTCGTGGACGCGCGGGACCAGGGGCTGCTCTTTCCGCCGGTCCGCACCCGGCCCGATCAGGGCGAGCGGGGAATCGTCGCCGTCGTGGCCGGGGACGGCGCCGCCGAACTGTTCGCGAGCGAGGGCGCGACTATCCTGCGCTGCGACGACGCCCCCGTCACCCGCGCCCAGCTCCTCGGCGTCATCCGGCAGATGGGACGCACCGAGGTGCTCGTCCTCCCCAACGGCGCGCTGACGGCGCAGGAACTCGTCGCGGTCAGCGCCGCGGCGCGCGACGCCCGGCACGAGGTCCTGCTGCTCGCGACGTCCGCGATGGTGCAGGGACTCGCCTCCCTGGCGGTGCACGATCCCGGGCGCGAGGCGGTGGACGACGCCTTCGCGATGTCCGAGGCCGCCGCCGCCACCCGCTGGGGGTCGCTGCGGATCGCCCGCGAACGTGCCCTCACCTACGTGGGCACCTGCGAACCGGGCGACGGCATCGGACTGATGGGTCACGAGGTGATCGTCATCGAACCGGACGCGGTCGCCGCCGGGCGACGGCTCGTCGACCTCGTCCTCGGGGCGGGTGGAGAACTGGTGACACTCCTGATGGGCTCGGAAGCGCCCGAGGGGCTCGACACCGAACTGGCCGATCACATCTCGCAGCGGCACCCCGGCGTCGAGGTGATGATCTACCACGGAGGACAACCTGGAGATCTGTTGCAACTCGGGGTGGAATGAGGAATTCGATGGCCACATTGTCCGACCGGCTCGATCATCTGCTGGGGAAGAAGACAGCCGATGCGCTCGAGGAGGCGTTCGACATCCGCACGGTCGAGGACCTGCTGCGGCACTACCCGCACCGGTACGCCTCCCAGGGCCGGGAACTCGCCGAGAAGGACCCGCCGGAGGGCGAGCACATCACGATCATCGCCCGGGTCACGTCCGCGGCCGTCGTGAAGATGAAGAACCGGCCGGGCAGCATGCTCAAGGTGGTCCTGTCGACCGACACCCAGAACGTGGACGTCACCTTCTTCAGCCCGCAGAAGGTCAAGCACGTGATCAAGCCCGGCGTGCGCGCGATGTTCTCGGGAACGGTGAAGTACTTCCGCAGCAAATGGAGCCTCACCCACCCCAGCTACCTCGTCCTTCCCGAACCGCGCGCGGGCAGCGAGGACCCCGTCGTGAACGTCGGCCGGATCCGCGGCGCCGGGGACCTCGCGGGCATCGCCCGGGCGTCACAGGAAGCCGGAGCCGGGGTCGACATGTCGGTGTTCGACCGCGCGCTGATCCCGCTCTACCCCGCCACCCGGGATGTGGAGAGCTGGACGATCATGAAATGCGTCCGCCAGATCCTGGACCAGCTCGACCGCGTCGACGACCCGCTACCGGAGAACATCAGGGCCGAACGGGACCTGATCGGACTCGACGAAGCCCTGCGGTCGGTCCATCTGCCCGACACCCGCGAGGACGTCGAGAACGCCCACGACCGACTGCGGTTCGACGAGGCGACCGCGCTGCAACTGGTGCTCGCCCGTCGCCGCCACGACAACGCCGAGCGGGTCGCACCGGCGTGCCCGCCCGTGCCCGGTGGGATCGCGGACGTGTTCGAGAGCATGCTCCCGTTCCAGCTCACCGACGGTCAGCACTCGGTCGCCGACGAGATCTCCGCCGATCTGGCGCAACCGCACCCGATGAGCAGGCTGCTGCAGGGTGAGGTCGGTTCGGGCAAGACGATCGTGGCCCTGCGCGCCATGCTGCAGGTGGTCGACGCCGGCTACCAGTGCGCGCTGCTCGCACCCACCGAGATACTCGCCACGCAGCACGCCCGGTCGCTGCGGGCGATGCTCGGCTCCCTCGCGACCGCCGGTGAACTCGGCGCGCACGAGAAGGCGACGCGGGTGGCGCTGCTGACGGGGTCGATGGGCGTTGCCGCCAAACGGACGGCCATGAACGAGGCGATCACCGGCGACGCCGGAATCGTCATCGGGACGCACGCCCTCATTCAGGACAACGTCGAATTCTTCAACCTCGGGATGGTGGTCGTCGACGAGCAGCACCGGTTCGGTGTCGAGCAGCGTGACCGGCTGCGGTCGAGGGCGCGGGAGGGCCTGAGCCCGCACCTGCTGGTGATGACGGCGACGCCGATTCCCCGCACCATCGCGATGACGGTGCTCGGCGATCTGGAGGTGTCGACGCTGCGCCAGCTGCCGAAGGGGCGTTCCCCGATCAAGAGCAGTGTGGTACCCGCGTCCCAGAAGCCGCAGTGGGTCGCGCGGGCGTGGGAACGGATCCGCGAGGACGTGGCCGACGGGCGGCAGGCGTACGTGGTGTGCTCACGGATCGGCGACGGCGAGAAGGGCGACGGTGAGGACACGTTCGACGAGAAGGCGCCCGAGACGAAGTCCGCCGTCGACGTGTTCGAGGAACTGAGCGGCGACATCATGGCCGACCTGCGGGTGGGACTGCTGCACGGCAGGCTGCCCGCGGACGAGAAGGACGCGGTGATGCGCGACTTCACGGCCGGAGACATCGACGTCCTCGTGTGCACCACGGTGGTGGAGGTCGGCGTCGACGTCCCCAACGCGACGATCATGGTGATCGTCGACGCGGACCGGTTCGGTGTCAGTCAGCTGCACCAGCTGCGCGGCCGCGTCGGCCGCGGCAAACACCAGGGGCTCTGCATTCTCGTCACCGAAATGAACCCGGGCGGCCCCGCCTACGAGCGACTGTCGAACGTGGCGTCGACCAACGACGGCTTCGAACTCGCGCAACTCGACCTCGCCACCCGCCGCGAGGGCGACATCCTCGGTGCGGCGCAGTCGGGCACGACGTCCACGCTGCGGCTGTTGTCGCTGCTCGGCCACGAGGACGTCATCGCGGCGGCGTCCGAGTTCGCGCGGTCGGTGATCGCCGACGATCCGCGGCTCGAAAATCACCCGGGGCTGTCGGCGATGGTGACGTCGGCGCTCGACGCCGACCGCATCGAATATTTGGAGAAAACGTGAGAACTTCGCACGTCTGTTTCGGGTCTGTTGCAGAATTCGCACACGTCAGGGGCGTCTTTGTGAAGTTTGTGGAGAATCTTGCAATGTGGGATGCCTGTTCTCCACGGCCGTCTTCGGCGGGGTAGTTTGCTCCAATGTTCTCCAAAGTCCTGGTCGCCAACCGTGGCGAAATTGCGATCCGCGCTTTCCGTGCCGCCTACGAACTAGGTGCTGGAACGGTTGCGGTGTTCCCGTACGAGGATCGGAACTCGATCCACCGTCTGAAGGCCGATGAGAGTTATCAGATCGGCGAGGAGGGACACCCGGTTCGGGCGTACCTCTCCGTCGATGAGATCGTCTCCGCGGCCAAGCAGGCAGGCGCCGACGCCATCTACCCCGGCTACGGCTTCCTTTCCGAGAACCCGGATCTCGCCGCCGCGTGCGCCGAGGCGGGCATCACGTTCGTCGGTCCCTCCGCCGAGGTGCTCGAGCTCACCGGCAACAAGGCACGCGCGATCGCCGCGGCGAAGGCTGCCGGTCTGCCGGTGCTGGCGTCGTCGCAGCCGTCCGCCGATGTGGACGAGTTGCTGGCCGCGGCCGAGACCATGCAGTTCCCGCTGTTCGTGAAGGCCGTCGCCGGCGGCGGTGGCCGCGGCATGCGCCGGGTCGCCGAGCGCGCGCAGCTGAAGGAGTCCATCGAGGCCGCTGCCCGCGAGGCCGAATCGGCGTTCGGTGATCCGACGGTGTTCCTCGAGCAGGCCGTCGTCGACCCGCGGCACATCGAGGTCCAGATCCTGGCCGACGGTCAGGGCAACGTCATCCACCTGTTCGAGCGGGACTGCTCGCTGCAGCGTCGCCACCAGAAGGTCATCGAACTAGCACCGGCCCCGAACCTTCCGGAAGAGCTGCGGGCGAAGATCTGCGCAGACGCCGTCGCGTTCGCGAAGGAGATCAACTACTCCTGTGCGGGCACCGTCGAGTTCCTCCTCGACACCCGCGGCAACCACGTGTTCATCGAGATGAACCCGCGCATCCAGGTCGAGCACACCGTCACCGAAGAGGTCACCGACGTCGACCTCGTGCAGTCGCAGCTGCGGATCGCGTCGGGGGAGACCCTCGCCGATCTGGGCCTGAGCCAGGACAAGATCAAGCTCCGCGGTGCGGCGTTGCAGTGCCGCATCACCACCGAGGACCCGGCCAACGGGTTCCGTCCGGACACCGGCCGGATCACCGCGTACCGCACACCGGGCGGTGCGGGCATCCGTCTCGACGGCGGTGCCACCCTCGGCGCCGAGGTGGGCGCGTACTTCGATTCGATGCTCGTCAAGCTCACCTGCCGCGGCCGCGACCTCGAAACCGCCGTGGCCCGGGCCCGCCGCGCGGTCACCGAGTTCCGCATCCGCGGCGTGTCGACGAACATCCCGTTCCTGCAGGCCGTGCTCGACGACCCCGATTTCAAGGCGGGACGGGTCACCACCTCGTTCATCGAGGAGCGCCCCGAGCTGCTCACGCTGCGCAGCTCCGCCGACCGTGGCACGAAGATCCTGTCCTACCTCGCCGACGTGACGGTCAACAAGCCGCACGGCGAGCGGCCGTCGTCGGTGTACCCGCGCGACAAGCTGCCCCAGATCGATCTGTCCGCCCCGCCGCAGGACGGCAGCCGCCAGAAGCTCCTCGCCCTCGGGCCGGAGGGATTCGCCAAGGCACTGCGGGAGCAGAAGGCGCTCGCGGTCACCGAGACCACGTTCCGCGACGCCCACCAGTCGCTGCTCGCGACCCGCGTGCGCACCAGCGGTCTGCTCGACGTCGCCGGGCATGTCGCCCGGATGACGCCGGAACTGCTCTCGATCGAGGCGTGGGGCGGTGCCACCTACGACGTGGCGTTGCGGTTCCTGCACGAGGACCCCTGGTACCGGTTGTCGGCGCTGCGTGAGGCCGTGCCCAACATCTGCCTGCAGATGCTGCTGCGCGGCCGGAACACCGTCGGGTACACCCCGTACCCGGAGAAGGTGACGCGGGCGTTCGTCGAGGAGGCCACCAACAGCGGCATCGATATCTTCCGCATCTTCGACGCCCTCAACAACGTCGACCAGATGCGGCCGGCCATCGACGCGGTCCGCGAGACCGGCACCTCGGTCGCCGAGGTGGCCCTGTCATACACCGGCGACTTGTCGAACCCGAACGAGAAGCTGTACACCCTCGACTACTACCTGCGCCTGGCGGAGGAGATCGTCGAGGCCGGTGCGCACATCATCGCGATCAAGGACATGGCCGGACTGCTCCGCGCCCCGGCCGCCACCACCCTGGTGACCGCGCTGCGCAAGAACTTCGACCTGCCCGTGCACGTGCACACCCACGACACCCCGGGCGGACAGCTCGCGACGTACCTGGCCGCATGGCAGGCCGGCGCGGACGCCGTCGACGGCGCCTCGGCCGCCCTGGCCGGCACCACCAGCCAGCCGGCGTTGTCGGCGATCGTGGCTGCGGCGGCGCACTCGGAGCACGACACCGGCCTGGATCTGCAGGCGGTGTGCGACCTCGAGCCGTACTGGGAGGCGCTCCGCAAGGTCTACGCCCCGTTCGAGTCCGGGCTGCCCGCCCCCACCGGGCGCGTCTACACGCACGAGATCCCGGGCGGTCAGCTGTCGAACCTGCGCACGCAGGCCGTGGCCCTCGGGCTCGGCGACAAGTTCGAGGAGGTCGAGGCCAAGTACGCGGCCGCCGACCGGATGCTCGGCCGCCTTGTGAAGGTCACGCCGTCGTCGAAGGTGGTCGGCGACCTCGCCCTGCACCTCGTCGGCTCCGGTGCCTCCACCGAGGAGTTCAAGGAGAACCCCGCGAAGTTCGACCTCCCCGACTCGGTGGTCGGGTTCCTGCGCGGCGAACTGGGCACCCCGCCCGGTGGCTGGCCGGAGCCGTTCCGCACCCGGGCGCTCGAGGGCCGCGGTGACGCCAAGCCCGAGGTACCGCTGTCCGCGGAGGACGAGAAGGCCCTCGCCGGCACGTCCGCGGAACGCCGCGCGACGCTGAACCGGCTGCTGTTCCCCGGCCCGACGAAGGAATTCCTCGAGCACCGGGAAAAGTACGGCGACACCTCGCAGCTGTCGGCGAACCAGTTCTTCTACGGTTTGCGCCGCGGCGACGAGCACCGGGTCCGTCTCGCGCAGGGTGTCGAGCTGCTCATCGGGCTCGAGGCCATCTCCGAACCCGACGAGCGGGGCTACCGCACCGTCATGGCCATCCTCAACGGGCAGTTGCGTCCGGTGTCGGTGCGTGACCGGTCGATCTCGAGTGAGATCCCCGCCGCGGAGAAGGCCGACAAGAACAACCCCGGCCACGTGGCGGCGCCGTTCGCCGGTGTGGTGACCCTCGCGGTCAGCGAGGGCCAGCACGTCGCCGCAGGGGACACGATCGCCACCATCGAGGCCATGAAGATGGAAGCGGCCATCACCGCACCCCGCGGTGGCACCGTCACCCGGCTGGCCATCGGATCGGTCCAGCAGGTGGAGGGCGGCGACCTCCTCGCCGTCGTGGCGACGGGGGAGTCCGCGAGCGAGTGACTCGGATCATCGCGGGACTCGCAGGCGGTCGACGCCTGCGGGTCCCGCCGAGCGGGACCCGGCCCACCTCGGACCGGGTCCGCGAGGCATTGTTCAGCGCGCTGCACAGCAGGATGGACCTCGAGGGCGCGTCCGTCCTCGATCTCTACGCGGGCTCGGGGGCGCTCGGCCTCGAGGCGCTGTCCCGGGGTGCGGATCGCGTCGTCCTCGTCGAAGCCGACTCGAAGGCGGCGGGCGTCATCAAGCACAACGTGGCGACGGTCGGTCTGCCCGGCGCGGAAGTCCGCGGCGCCCCGGTGGCTGCGGTGCTCGCGGGCACCGCCGACCGGCCGTATGACCTGGTGATGGCGGATCCGCCGTACGCCGTCGACGATGCGGCGGTGCAGACGGTCCTCGGTCACCTGCGGGTCAACGGCTGGGTCGGTGACGGCTCGATCGTGGTGCTCGAGCGGTCGTCGAGGTCGCCCGAGACGGCCTGGCCCGACGGCTTCGCGCCCGTCAAGGCGAAGAAGTACGGCGAGGCGAGAATCGAGTTGGCAACCTGCTACGGTCTGGACTCATGACTGGCGCTGTCTGCCCCGGATCCTTCGACCCTGTGACCAATGGCCACCTTGACGTGATCGGCAGAGCTGCCGCGCAGTTCGACGAGGTCATCGTGACGGTCATGGTCAACAAGAACAAGCGTGGCCTCTTCACCGTCGAGGAACGCATCGAGATGCTCGAAGACTCGACCGCTGATCTGCCCAACGTGCGGGTCTCCTCCTGGCACGGCCTGCTGGTGGATTACGCCAAGCAGCAAGGGATCACGGCGATCGTGAAGGGCCTTCGCGGTGCCAACGACTTCGACTACGAGCTGCAGATGGCGCAGATGAACCAGAAGCTCAGTGGTGTCGACACCCTCTTCATCCCGACCAACCCCACCTACAGCTACCTGTCGAGTTCGCTCGTGAAGGAAGTGGCCACCTTCGGTGGCGACGTCTCCGACATGCTCCCCGAGAAGGTGCACGCCCGCCTTCTCACGAGGATCGCCGAGCGCGCCGCCGAGAGCAGCTGATACCCGACACACCGGCTGCCAGGACCCACCCGCGGCGTCCTGTCGTGCAGACTTGCACGAGGAAGGCTGCGCCGACCTGCTGAGGGTCACGGACGATTGGGGTTGCTTGTGTACCGGGTTTTCGAGGCGCTCGACGAACTTGTCGCGATTGTCGAAGAGGCGCGCGGCGTACCGATGACCGCCGGCTGCGTGGTTCCCCGCGGCGACGTCCTCGAACTGCTGGACGACGTGCGCGATGCGATTCCCGGTGAACTCGACGACGCCCAGGACGTCCTGGACCACAAGGACAAGCTGGTGGGGGACGCCCGCGCCAATGCGGAGAAGACCGTCTCCAGCGCCAACGCCGAAGCGAACTCCACCATCGAGAACGCCCGCGACGACGCCGACCGCATCCTGGCGGACGCGAAGGCGCAGGCCGACCGGATGGTGGCCGAGGCCCGCGCGCACGCCGAGCAGTTGGTCGCGGACGCGCGCGCCGAGGCCGAGTCCTCCGTCGCCGAAGGCCGGCGTGAGTACGACGCACTCACTGGTCGGGCGCGGTCCGAGGCCGATCGCATGATCGAGTCGGGCAAGGCGTCCTACGAGAGGTCCGTCGCGGAGGGCACGGCCGAGCAGGCGCGGCTCGTCTCGCAGACGGAGGTCGTCCAGGCGGCGCACGCCGAGTCGGCGCGGGTGATCGACTCCGCGCACGCCGAATCGGATCGTCTCCGCTCGGACTGCGACCTGTACGTCGACACGAAGCTCGCGGAGTTCGAGGACTTCCTCAACGGCACCGTCCGGTCCGTGGGGCGGGGTCGTCAGCAGTTGCGGACGGGTTCGGGTGTTCCCGACTACGCCTCCGACTACGACGTCGACGACCGCCGCGCCGAGCGTCGCCGCTGAGCGTCCGAACTCCCGATCGAATTTGGCTCCGCCGCGCTCATTGCGTATCGTGGAGTGGTTGCCCTTTGTCGTTTCCCTTTTCTCGAAAGTGAAGTTTGTTGTCATCCCATCGCCACAGCTCATCGCGTTCCCGCCGGGACGCGGACTTCGTGCTGGACACGGTCAAACTCGGCCGGCGTCCCGGTTCGATGCGCACCGTGGAACGGGTGGTGACGGCGCCACGGCGTATCGGTCTCGACCTGATCGCCATCGAGGAAGGATCGGAGATCGATCTGGATCTCCGGTTGGAGGCCGTATCCGAGGGGGTCCTGGTCACCGGTTCGTTGCGAGCCGACACCGTCGGGGAGTGCTCGAGATGTCTCGAGCCGTTCTCCGACGCGGTGGACCTGACTCTCACGGAACTGTTCGCGTACCCGGACAGCGCCACGGAAGAGACCACGGAGGAGGGGGAGGTCTATCACGTCGTCGACGACGAGATCGACCTCGAACCCGTCGTGATCGACGCCGTCGGCCTCGCACTGCCGTTGCAGCCGCTCTGCAGTGACGACTGCCAAGGATTGTGCCCAGAATGTGGCGTTCGCCTGGCGATTGCCGAATCTGGCCACGGGCATGACATACTTGATCCTCGCTGGGCTGGTCTTGCAGCCAAATTTGGCGTGGATTCGGAACCCAGCAAGAATCTTGTGAACAACGAAGCCGAGGAGAAGTAGAAGTGGCTGTCCCCAAGCGCAGAATGTCGCGATCCAACACGAGGTCGCGTCGCAGCCAGTGGAAGACCACTGTGCCTACCCTCGTCACCTGCCCCAACCGTGGCTGCGGCGAGAAGACGCTGCCCCACGTCGCGTGCCCGTCGTGTGGCACATACAAGGGCCGCCAGGTCACTGCCGCCGTCTAGTTCTCCACGGAGAGGCGTTGTGACGAGCGACATCAGTAATACACCCGCCGGCGGCGAGGAGGATCATGCTTCCCTCCTCGCCGCCCTCGGCGTAGAAATCGAGCCTTCACTGCTCACCCTGGCGTTGACGCACCGCTCGTATGCGTACGAGAACGGTGGCCTGCCCACCAACGAGCGTCTCGAGTTTCTCGGTGACTCCGTACTCGGAGTCACCGTCACGGAGAAGCTCTACCTCGCGCACCCCGACAAATCCGAGGGCGACCTCGCGAAGATTCGGGCGAGCATCGTGAACATGCACGCGCTCGCGGAAGTGGCGCGCAGTCTCGGTGAGGGCGGTCTCGGTGCCCATCTTCTGCTCGGTAAGGGCGAGGAGATGACCGGCGGCCGCGACAAGCCGAGCATCCTGGCCGACGGCATGGAGTCGATTCTCGGCGCCATCCATCTCGAGCACGGAATCGAGACGGCGCGACGCGTCGTGCTCGATCTCTTCAGCGACCTCCTTCAGCGAGCTCCCCGCCTCGGCGCGGGCCTGGACTGGAAGACGAGCCTGCAGGAGCTGACCGCGGAGCGTGGCGTCGGAGTTCCGGCGTACGAGATCACCGCGACCGGTCCGGATCACGACAAGGAGTTCACCGCCACCGTGATCGTCGGCGGCAAGCCCCTCGGCGTCGGTATCGGCCGCTCCAAGAAAGAGGCCGAGCAGAAGGCTGCGAGCACGGCGTGGAATGCGTTGTCCGACGCAGGACCCGACGTAGCGACCGACGACGTCAGTGCCTGAACTACCCGAAGTCGAGGTAGTCCGGCGCGGACTCGAACGCCACATCGTGGGGGCGTCCATCGATTCGGTGGACATCCTGCACCCGCGGGCGATCCGGCGTCACCTGCCTGGTGCCGCGGACCTCGCCGGACAGCTCACCGGCGAACGGATCGCGGGCGCCGACCGCCGCGGAAAGTATTTGTGGCTGGTCCTCGAACCCAGCACGGTCGCTCTCGTGGTGCATCTCGGGATGAGTGGTCAAATGCTCGTGCAGCCACCGGAATTGCCGACCGAGAAGCATCTGCGTATCCGGGCCCGGCTCGATTCCGGTCTCGACCTCCGGTTCGTGGATCAGCGGACGTTCGGGGGCTGGGCACTCGCGCCTCTCGTCGACGTCGACGGTTCGCTCGTGCCGGACTCGGTGGCGCACATCGCCCGCGACCCACTGGATCCACGTTTCGATCTCGCGGCCACCGTGAAGGTGGTGCGCGGCAAGCACACCGAGATCAAACGTGTGCTGCTGGACCAGACCGTCGTCTCCGGCATCGGCAACATCTATGCGGACGAGGCGTTGTGGCGCGCGCAGATCCACGGAAATCGGCTCACCGACAGGCTGACCGGTCCCCGGATTCGTGATGTGCTCACCGCCGCCCAACAGGTGATGCGTGAGGCACTCACCCAGGGCGGCACGTCGTTCGACGCGCTGTACGTGAACGTCAACGGCGAGTCGGGCTACTTCGACCGCTCTCTGTCCGCCTACGGTCAGGAGGATCGGCCGTGCCCGCGGTGCGGCACTGCGATCCGGCGGGAGAAGTTCATGAACCGCTCGTCGTTCAGTTGCCCGAAGTGCCAGCCGGCGCCACGGAGAAGCCCGGTGAGATGACGTGGGTGAGCCCGGCGGGCACGGGCTCTTCGGCGACCTGTCCGTCGGCGTCGTGGCGTGGCGTCGCCTTGGCGTCGAAGTAGTCGCCGCCCTTGCGTTTCACGTCGTCGGTTCCCCACTCACGGTGGCGGGGAACCGGTGCCATCCTCGGAATATGTTTGCGGCAGTGGATGTATGCCTCCTCCACGTCCACGACCACCCAGCGTTCGGGGATCCGCCCGCCGGAGTGGTCCACCGGCAGATCCGCGATCTCGGAGCGGAGGACCTCGTCGTCGACGATCCGGGCCGAACCGTTCACGTGCAGCCCGATGAGGTCCTGCACGAAGTCCACGAGAATGATTCCGACGTGCGGGTTTTCCAGGATGTTGCCGAGACTCGCCATGACACCGTTGCCGCGGTACTCCGGGTACGCGAGGGTCTTCGAGTCGATGACGTGCATGAATCCCGGTGTCCCGGCGCGCAGACTGTTGTCGCACTCGCCGGACGCGTCGGCGGTGGCGATGAACGCGATCTCCTGGCGTCCGACGAACTCGATCATCGTCGGATTGAGATGGTCCAGCATCTGATCCGAGTAGAACTTGGCGGCACGATCCCCGGTGCCGAACTCGGATTGAAGTCGGCGTTCTCCCGCACTCCCGATCTGGCCCATCTGCATTCCCCGCTACGTCTCGGCGTCGTTGGTCGGTTCACCCTACGGCCCACCGGTTCCCGCTGCTGAGAATCGGTGTTCACAAATCGGTGGAAACCGGTGCCGCCCACCCGCCTACCTGGCGTTGCGCCCATCGGTGGCAGGATTGAGCGCATGGCAGAACAGACTTCCGACACGACGGCGCCCACTTCACTGTGGGTCGAGCGAACGGGCACCCGGCTGTACACCGGCCGCAGCTCCCGCGGCGCCGAGGTCCTGATCGGCTCCGAGGGCGTGGAGGGCGTGTTCACCCCCGGGGAACTTCTGAAGATCGCACTCGCCGCGTGCAGCGGAATGAGCTCGGACTTCCCGCTGTCGCGGCGCCTGGGCGACAACTACGAGGCCACCATCCGGGTGTCCGGCGCCGCCGACCGGGAGAACGAGGTGTACCCGCAGCTCGACGAGGTGCTCGAGCTCGATCTCAGCGAACTCGACGCCGACGCGCAGGCGCGTCTGGTCACGCTCGTGGAACGGTCGGTCGACAAGGTGTGCACGGTCGGGCGGACGCTGAAGGCCGGGACGAAAGTGACGTTGTCCGTCGAGAAGGAACAGTGATGCGTCGCGAGCTCGCCGCACTCGCGGGCGGGTCGGTGCTCTGCGCGGGCCTGCTCGTGGTCGCGCCTGCTGCGGCCGGGCCCGCGTTCTCGCCCCCCGGCGGCGCCTGCACCCCGTGGTCCGTGTCGGAGGTGACGTCCGGCGCGGGCGTGCTCGAGAACCTGGCCTTCGATGGCGCGGGCACAATGCTGGTGTCGCGGACGGGTCTGGTGGGCGGCGGAGCCCTGGACGGGGTCAGCCCCGACGGCACCGTCACCCCGATCGTGCCGGAGGTCGAGTCGCCGGGCGGGATCGCCGTGGACGGCGCCGACGCGTACTTCGCCACGGGGAACTCCTTCGCCTCCGGGGTCACGGGCTCGACGAGCGGCACCGTCGACGTCGTGAATCTCGACACCGGTGACACGAGCACCGTGGCCGAGGGGCTGGTGATGCCGAACGGGCTCGTCCGGCTGAGCAACGGCGACATCCTCACCGCGCGGAATCTCGGCTCCGGGGCCGGACTGACCCGCGTCCCGGCCGAGGACCCCCACACACCGGAGGTCGTGCGCACCGATCTGGGAACGGTCGACGGACTCGCCGTGCACGACGGCAACGTCTACACGGTCACGACGTTCGACACCACCACGACGCTGCGCATCCTCCGCGAAGACGACCTCCGCGGTCCTGTCGTGTCCGTGGAGTTGCCCGGCTCCGGGCCGCTCAACGCCGCCGACGACCTCACCGTCGGACCGGACGGCATCGTGTACGTCGCGTACAACGGCGGCGGCAAGGTGGTCCGGGTCGATCCGGCGACGGGGGAGAGCTGCGCCCTGGCGTCCGGGCTGCCCCTCGTGTCGTCGGTGCGCTTCGGTGCCGGACCGGGCTGGGACCCGGACGCGCTCTACGCCACCAGCTTCACCGGGAAGATCTACAAGCTCGAACGGTCGTGACGGACATGGAGCGAATGACCGCATGGGTGCACGGGTACGTGCAGGGTGTCGGATTCCGGTGGTGGACCCGCGCCCGCGCACTCGAACTCGGCCTCGTCGGTTACGCGGCCAACCAGAAGGACGGCCGGGTACTCGTCATCGCCGAGGGACCCCGGGACAAGCTGGACACCCTGCTGACACTGCTGCGGTCGGGAGACACACCGGGCGCGGTGGATCTCGTCGTGGAGCAATGGGATTCCCCCCGCGGCGACCTCACCGGGTTCGTCGAACGGTGAACCGAAGGTAAAGTTCTCCGTCATGCATCTGAAGAGTCTGACGCTGAAGGGATTCAAATCCTTTGCGTCCGCAACGACTCTGCGATTCGAGCCGGGAATCACCTGTGTCGTGGGGCCCAACGGGTCGGGTAAGTCCAACGTCGTCGACGCCCTCACCTGGGTGATGGGTGAGCAGGGGGCGAAGGCGCTGCGCGGCGGCAAGATGGAAGACGTGATCTTCGCCGGCACCGCCGGGCGGGCGCCCCTCGGGCGTGCCGAGGTGACGCTGACCATCGACAACTCCGACGGCGCCTTGCCGATCGACTACTCCGAGGTGTCGATCACCCGGCGCATGTTCCGCGACGGCGCCGGCGAATACGAGATCAACGGCAGCTCGTGCCGGCTGATGGATGTGCAGGAACTGCTCAGCGACTCCGGTATCGGCCGGGAGATGCACGTGATCGTCGGGCAGGGCCGCCTCGCCGCCATCCTCGAATCGCGTCCGGAGGACCGGCGCGCGTTCATCGAAGAGGCCGCCGGGGTGCTCAAGCACCGCAAACGCAAGGAAAAAGCGGTCCGCAAACTCGACGCGATGCAGGCCAACCTGGCGCGCCTGAACGACCTCACGGCGGAACTGCGCCGACAGCTCAAACCGCTCGGGCGGCAGGCCGAGGTGGCCCGCCGTGCGCAGACCGTGCAGGCCGACCTCCGCGACGCGAAGCTGCGGCTCGCCGCCGACGACTTGGTGACGCGGCGTGAGGAGCTCGCCGACCAGGCGCAGGACGAGAAGGTTGCCCGCGAACAGCACGACCAGGTCACCGAGGCGCTCGACGAGGCCAATCTCGAGCTGGGACGGCACGAGCAGGAACTGTCGAGGCTCACACCGGGTGCGGAAGCGGCCGCGCAGACGTGGTTCCAGCTGTCGGCGCTCGCGGAGCGCGTCAACGCGACCATCCGCATCGCCCGCGAGCGGGCGCGCCACCTCGACTCCGAGCCGTCCGCGAACCGCGGTCAGGATCCGGACGAGATGGAGGCCCGCGCCGACCGGATCGCGGCGGAGGAAATGGAACTCGTCGAAGCCGTCGAAATGGCCCGCGCGGCGCTGGACGCGGCCAAGGAGCAACTGGCGCTGGGGGAGGAGACCGCCGCCGCCGCGGAACGGGCCCACATGGCGGCGGTGCGCGCGATCGCCGACCGCCGTGAAGGCCTGGCCCGGCTGTCCGGGCAGGTCGACACCCTGCGCACCCGCGCCGACTCCGTCGACGCCGAAGTGTCGCGGCTGACCGTCGCGATCGACGAGGCCCGACGGCGCGGCGACGCGGCGCAGTCCGAGTTCGAGGTCGTCCAGGACGAGATCGGCGACCTCGACGCCGGTGAACTCGGGCTCGACTCCCACCACGAGCGTGCCGTCGAGGCGCTGCGCCTGATCACCGAACGCGTCACCGAACTCCAGGCCGAAGAACGCGCCGCCGGGCAGGAAGTGGCGTCGCTGCGCGCCCGGATCGACGCGCTGTCGATGGGCCTCGAACGCAAGGACGGCGCAGGCTGGCTCGTCGAGAACCGGGGCGAGCACGGTATCCGGGGACCGATCGGGGGCCTCATCACCGTCGAAAAGGGGTACGAAGGTGCGGTCGCGGCAGCGATGGGTCCCGCCGCGGACGCCGTCGTCGCCGAATCCCTCGACGCCGCCCGCGGCGCGGTCGGTGCGCTGAAGGAGACGGACAGCGGCCGGGCGTCCCTGGTCATCGGCACCGATCAAGCCGTGCCGAACGGTGGGCACCTGGATTCCGGCGCCCGGTGGGCCGTCGACGTCATCGACTGCCCCGCCGAATTGCGGACCGGGCTCGCGGCACTCCTGGGCGGAGTGGTCGTGGTCGACTGCCTCGACGACGCCGTCGAACACGTCCGGCGCAGACCCGACGTGCGCGCCGTCACCCGCGACGGAGATCTCCTCGGGGCGGGCTGGATGAGCGGCGGCTCCGACCGCCAGCCGAGCACCCTCGAGGTCCAGGCCGCCATCGACAACTCGGTGCAGGACCTCGCTCGCGCCGAACGTCGCGCCGAGGAATTGTCCGCGGCACTGTCCGGCGCCGTCGCGGAACAGGCCGACCGCCAGGAGAACGCCGAGCAGGCACTGGCCGCGCTGAACGAGTCCGACGCCGCGATGTCGGCCATCTACGAACGCCTCGGCCGCCTCGGCCAGGCCGCCCGGGCCGCGCATGCCGAATCCGATCGGCTCATGGCGCAGCGAGACAAGGCCGAGAGCGGTCGCGAGGACACGCTGGCCGGGCTGGCAGAACTCGAGGAACGGCTGCGGATGGCGGAACAGGACGCCTCGCCCGCCGGCGCCGACACGGGTGGTTCCGATTCGACGAGCATAGATCGGGAGATGGCGGCCGCGGCCCTGGCGGAAGTGCGGGCCGTGGAGGTCGAGGCCCGGCTGTCCGTGCGGACGGCCGAGGAACGGGCCGAGTCGGTGCGCGGCAAGGCCGATTCGCTGCGCCGCGCCGCCCAGGTGGAACGCGACGCGCGTGCCCGGGCCGAACGCGCGATGAAGGCCCGGCAGAACGCGGCCGCCGTCGCGGCGGCGGTCGCCGAGTCCGGACAGCGGGTCGCCGAGCACCTCGGTGAGGTCGTCGACGCCGCGATGGCGCACCGGGACGATCTCGCCCGGGCCCGCACCGAGCGGACGACCCAACTCGAACAGGTGAAGGAGAGGGTGCGTCAGCTGACCGGACAGCTGGCGTCGCTCACCGACGCCGTGCATCGCGACGAGGTGGCCCGCGCGCAGGCCGCACTGCGCATCGAACAACTCGAGGAGGCGATCCTCGACCAGCACGGGATCGGCCTGGACGATCTGATCGCCGAATACGGTCCCGACGTGGCGCTCCCACCGTCCGCGCTCGAGATGGAGGAGTACGAGCAGGCGAAGGAGCGCGGCGAACAGGTCACGATGCCCGCGCCGATTCCGTACGACCGCACCACGCAGGAACGTCGCGCGAAACGTGCCGAGAAGGACCTGGCGACGCTCGGCAAGGTCAACCCGCTGGCGCTCGAGGAGTTCGCCGCACTCGAGGAGCGTTACAACTTCCTCTCGACACAACTCGAGGACGTGAAGACCGCCCGCAAGGACCTTCTCGGTGTCGTCGCCGACGTCGACGCCCGCATCCTGCAGGTGTTCACCGAGGCCTACGCGGACGTCGAACGCGAATTCGTGCAGGTCTTCGCGAAACTGTTCCCCGGCGGCGAGGGCAGGCTGGTGCTCACCGACCCGTCCGACATGCTGACGACCGGCATCGAGGTGGAGGCCCGGCCCCCCGGCAAGAAGGTCAAGCGGCTGTCGTTGCTCTCCGGTGGTGAGAAATCGCTCACGGCCGTGGCAATGCTCGTGGCGATCTTCCGGGCCAGGCCGTCCCCCTTCTACGTGATGGACGAGGTGGAGGCCGCGCTGGACGACACCAACCTGCGTCGCCTCATCGGGTTGTTCGAGCAGCTGCGGGAGAAGTCCCAGCTGATCGTCATCACCCACCAGAAGCCGACGATGGAGGTGGCCGACGCGCTCTACGGCGTCAGCATGCGCGGCGACGGCATCACCACCGTCATCTCCCAGCGGCTCCGTGGCCAGGACATGGCGGCCGCGGACGCCTGATTCCGGCACCGGCGGGGACCGTTCGCCCGGCGAGGCAGTGCGCGACGGAATCCGGAGCCTGAAACAATGGGCGGCGTGACTACCGGAGCTTGGATTGCCATCGCGGCCGCACTGGCCGTACTTCTCGTCGTTCTCGTCGTCGGGTCCCTGCTGTATCGGCGTCGCCGGATCTCCCTGAAGGCGCCGGACACCCCGCAGGTCACCACGGCGGAGAAGGACCGTTCGGGCAGTTATCGCGCCGACGGCGGCTTCAACTTCAGCCAGGGGTCGACGGCGACGGCGCCGCCCCGGGAGCCCGTACTCCCCACACCGGTGCCCGAACCCACGATCGCCCCCGAACCGGAGGTCGTGGCGCCTCCGGAGCCGGAGAAGGCCCCCGCGCCGGAGAAGGCACCGGAGAAGCCTGCGGCACCGCCGGAGCCGGTCACCTACGAACCGGTGGTCGCCCCGGAGGTCGAACCGGAACCCGAGGTCGCGCCGACTCCCGAGCCCGAACCGGCTCCCGCGGCACCCGCGCTCGACGTCATCGCCCCCACCGAAGGTCGGCTCGACCGTCTGCGTGGGCGTCTGTCCCGCTCCCAGTCGGCGGTGGGCAAGAGCCTGCTGGGACTGCTCGGCGGCGGCGACCTCGACGAGGACTCCTGGGAAGAGGTGGAGGACACGCTCCTCATCGCCGACCTGGGTTCGGCGACCACCACGAAGATCGTCACGTCGCTGCGCGAGCAGATGGCGTCGCGCAGCGTCCGTACCGAGGCCGACGCCCGCGCACTGCTGCGCGAGGTCCTGGTCGCCGAACTCCGTCCGGAACTCGACCGCTCCATCCGCGCCCTTCCGCACGACGACCACCCGGCGGTCCTGCTCGTCGTCGGGGTGAACGGCACCGGCAAGACCACCACCACGGGCAAGCTCGCGCGTGTTCTCGTGGCCGACGGCAGGCGCGTCCTGCTGGGCGCCGCCGACACATTCCGTGCGGCCGCCGCGGACCAGTTGCAGACGTGGGCCGAACGGGTCGGCGCCGAAGTCGTGCGCGGAAAGGAAGCCGCGGATCCGGCGGCCGTCGCGTTCGACGCCGTGGCCAAGGGGATCGACAACGGCGTCGACGTCGTGCTGATCGACACCGCGGGCAGGCTGCACACCAAGACGGGCCTGATGGACGAACTCGGCAAGGTCAAGCGGGTCATCGAGAAGAAGGCGTCGGTCGACGACGTCCTCCTGGTCCTCGACGCGACCATCGGGCAGAACGGCCTGGCGCAGGCGCGGGTGTTCGCCGAGGTCGTCGACATCACCGGTGTGGTGCTCACCAAGCTCGACGGCACCGCCAAGGGCGGCATCGTGTTCCAGGTTCAGCACGAACTCGGGGTCCCCGTGAAGCTCGTCGGACTCGGTGAGGGTGCCGACGATCTGGCGCCGTTCGAGCCGGGCGCGTTCGTCGACGCGTTGCTCGGTTAGAGGGGGATCCGGCGGTCGTCTCGGGGTCCCGGACGGCTCCGGGGACCTGAAACCGACTGCAAATCGCCTGGCGAAACGTGTACGCAACACAATAGGTCGATGCGTTCACGTGCGCGAAACAGTGCAGTGGCACAGCCGAAACACCGACTGAGCACCCTTCTTCTCAGGTCGTCAGCCGCAACCGGCTGGGCAGAGAAGGAGGAGGCTCAAGGTGGATTTCCCCACTATCGGTGCACCGGACACCGGGGATACAGCGTGGATGCTGACCAGCGCCGCGCTCGTGTTGCTCATGACTCCGGGTCTTGCGTTCTTCTACGGCGGCATGGTGCGGGCCAAGAGCGTGCTGAACATGCTCATGATGAGCATCAGTGCGATGGGTGTCGTCGGCATCCTGTGGGTTCTCTACGGCTACTCCATGGCTTTCGGTGAGGACAAGGGGAACCTTGTCGGTGATCCGTTCCAGTACTTCGGGCTCAAGGGACTGTTCGGCGGCTCCTACCTCGCCGAGACCGACGACGCCGGTTCGGTCATCGCCGATTCCGCGATCCCGCTCGTCGGCACCATCCCTGCGACGGTGTTCGTCGCGTTCCAGGCCATGTTCGCGATCATCACGGTCGCCCTCATCTCGGGTGCCGTCGCCGATCGCCTGCGCTTCGGTCCCTGGCTGCTGTTCGCCGGCCTCTGGGCGACGGTCGTGTACTTCCCCGTGGCGCACTGGGTCTTCGCCTTCGACGGAGTCACCGCAGGGACCGGCGGCTGGATCGCCAACAAACTCGCCGCGGTCGACTTCGCGGGTGGTACCGCGGTCCACATCAATGCCGGCGCCGCCGGCCTCGTACTCGCGATCATCCTCGGCAAGCGCAAGGGATGGCCGGGAACCCCGTTCCGTCCGCACAATCTGCCCTTCGTGATGCTCGGTGCAGGCCTGCTCTGGTTCGGCTGGTTCGGCTTCAACGCCGGTTCGGCCGTCGGGTCCAACGGAATCGCCGGCGCAACCTTCATCACGACGGTCATCGCAACGTGCGCGGCGATGCTCGCCTGGCTCCTGGTCGAGCGCATTCGGGACGGTCACGCCACCACGCTCGGCGCGGCTTCCGGAATCGTGGCCGGCCTGGTCGCCATCACGCCTTCCTGCTCCTCGGTGAACGTCGTCGGCGCACTTGCGATCGGCGTCGTGGCCGGAGCGCTCTGCGCGCTCGCCGTCGGTCTCAAGTTCCGCTTCGGGTTCGACGACTCGCTCGACGTCGTCGGTGTTCACCTGGTCGGTGGCATCGTCGGAACGCTGATGGTCGGCCTGGTCGCAACGTCTGAGGCGCCCGCGGGTGTGGTCGGACTGTTCTATGGTGGAGGCCTCGACCAACTCTGGCGTCAGGCAGTGGGCGCCGGAGCAGTACTGCTTTACTCGCTCGTCGGTACGGCCGTCGTCGCGTTGATCGTGAAGTTCACGATCGGGCTGCGGCTCAGCGACGAGGGTGAATCACTTGGAGTGGACGAGTCGGAACACGCAGAAACCGCCTACGATTTCGCCGCTCTCGGCGGAAACTCGGCAGCCGCTCGTGTATCCGGCAAGGAGGGATGAGGAAATGAAGCTGATCACAGCAATTGTCAAGCCGTTCACTCTGGAGGACGTCAAGACGGGACTCGAGCAGGCGGGCGTCCTGGGCATGACCGTCAGTGAGGTTCAGGGGTACGGCCGGCAGAAGGGCCACACCGAGGTCTACCGAGGCGCCGAGTACTCGGTCGATTTCGTACCGAAGGTCCGGGTCGAGGTCGTCGTGGACGACGCTGCTGTGGACAAGGTCGTCGAGGTGATCGTCGAGGCCGCACGCACCGGCAAGATCGGTGACGGCAAGGTGTGGGTCTCCCCGGTCGAGTCGGTCATCCGGGTACGCACCGGGGAACGCGGCGCGGATGCGCTCTGACCCCAACGGGTCCGGTAAGACCGGCCCTGGTCCCGTCGCCAAGGCGACGGAACCAGGGCCGGTTGCGTCAGGCGGATCGGACGAAGCGGCGGACCTGGCCCGCGCACGCAGGCAACTGCTCACCGGCGGCTCCGAGACCGGCCCCGGCGCAAGGAATCCGGCAGGTCACGGTCGGCGGCTCGACGCGGCTGCGCTGCGTCACGCGCTCGTCGACCTGCACGAGTTCTGGTTGACCACAAAGGGTGCCGAACTCGGCATCAAGCCGGACAGCGGCTTCGCGCTCGTCGCGGTCGGGGGGCTCGGTCGGCGGGAGATGCTGCCGTACTCGGATCTCGACCTCCTCCTGCTCCACGACGACATGGATCCGGCGGTGGTCGCGCAGGTGGCGGACCAGCTCTGGTATCCGTTGTGGGACGCGCACATCAAGCTCGACCACAGTGTCCGCACCATCCCTCAGGCACTGCAGGTGGCGGACACGGACATCACCGCGGCCCTGGGGATGCTCGAGGCACGCCACATCGTCGGCGACGTCGAGCTCACCAATCTGCTCATCAGCGGGGTGCGCCGGCAGTGGCGCACCGACATCCGCAACCGCTTCGACGGCCTCATCGAGCAGACCCAGGCCCGCTGGGAACGGAGCGGCCAGATCGCCCACCGCGCCGAGCCCGACCTCAAGAGCGGTCGCGGTGGACTGCGGGACGTGCAGTTGCTCAACGCGCTGTCCATTGCGCAGCTCACCGACGGCATGCCCGGACTCGGCCCGGAGTCGCCCGGCGGGGGATTGGCGCTCGCGCACCGGCGGCTCCTCGACGTCCGCACCGAACTGCACCGGGTGGCGGGCCGCTCGCGCGACCAGTTGCGGGCGCAGGACGCCGACGAGATCGGCGCCGCACTCCGGATCGGTGATCGGTTCGACCTCGCGCGCATGCTCAGCGATGCCGCGCGCACCATCAGCTACTCCGTCGACGTCGGTGTGCGGACGGCAGGCCACGCCCTGCCGCGGCGTGGTCTGGCGCGGTTGCGCCGTCCACCGGTGCGGCGGCCCCTCGACGAGGGAGTCGTCGAGCACGCCGGTGAAGTGGTGCTGGCCCGCGACGCCCGGCCCGCGAAGGACCCCGGCCTCGTGCTGCGGGTCGCGTCCGCGTCGGCGACGACGGGGATGCCGATGTCGGCGTCCACTCTGAATCGCCTGGCCGACAACGCCCCCGAGTTGCGGGAGCCGTGGCCCAAGGAGGCGCTGAACGATCTGCTGGTGATGCTCGGCACCGGTAGCCGGGCCGTCGCCGCGATCGAGGCCCTCGACCGCACCGGACTGTGGGGCAGGCTGCTTCCCGAGTGGGGTGCCGTCCGGGACCTGCCGCCGCGGGATGCGGTGCACACGTGGACGGTGGATCGCCACCTCGTCGAGACCGCCGCCTACGCCAGTGGGTTCACCACCCGCGTCGCCCGCCCGGATCTGCTGATGCTCGGCGCGCTGCTGCACGACATCGGCAAGGGCCGCGGCGGCGACCACAGTGTGGTCGGCGCGGAACTGGCCACCCAGATCGGCAAGCGGCTCGGATTGTGGCCGTCCGACGTCGCGCTGCTGACGGCGATCGTGCGCCACCATCTTCTGCTGCCGCACACCGCGACGCGGCGGGACCTCGACGATCCCGCGACGGTCGAGAGGGTGGTCGAGGCGCTCGGCGGTGACGGCGTCCTGCTGGAATTGCTGCACGCGCTGGCGGAGGCGGATTCACTGGCGACCGGTCCCGGGGTGTGGGGCGACTGGAAGTCCTCGCTCATCGGGGAACTCGTGCGCCGCTGCCGTCTGGTCATGGCGGGGGAGGTGCTGCCCGCACCGGATCCGCTCGATCCGGAGCACGTCGCGCTGGCGGCGACGGGCGGCGTGCACGTCGCACTGGTCCCCGCCGACAGTCCGCACACGTATGTGGTGACGGTCATCGCCCCCGACCAGCGGGGTCTGCTGTCGAAGGCGGCGGGCGTGCTCGCGCTGCACTCCCTGCGGGTCTTCTCCGCCTCGCTGGGCGGTGCCGAGGGTTCGGCTGTCAACTCGTTCGTCGTGTCCCCGAGGTTCGGGGCGCCGCCGCAGGCCGGACTGCTGCGCCAGGAGCTGATCCGCGCGCTGGCGGGGGAGCTGAACCTGCTGGAGATGCTCACGGCCAAGGAGGAGGAGGCCCGCGAGAGCCAGCGTGTGGCTGCCGTCGAGGAACGCGGCGAGGCCGCGGTTCCGGTGCAGTACGCGCAGGCGCCGCCGCGGGTCATCTGGTTCGACACGGCGTCGCCCGGAGAGGTCATCCTCGAGCTCAGGGCCGAGGACCGGCTGGGGCTGCTGTGCAGGCTGGCCGACGCGTTCGACACGTGCGGAGCGGACGTCCGGTGGGCGCGGGTGACCACGCTGGGTTCGTCGGTGATCGACTCGTTCTGCCTCGATGTGGGCGGCGGGGACACGAGGGCGAGCCGGGAACAGGTCGAGAGCGCGATCCTCGGTGTCGTCCCGCTCACGAAGCCGAAGAAGCAGGAGGGCAGCGGGGGAGAATGAACGACCGGACGTGAGCGGCTAGGCTGGTGCCCGAGAATATCCACCGCACACTCGTATGACTTCAGGAGCGCACTCGGTGTTCGAATCCCTTTCCGACAGGTTGACCGGAGCCCTCAAGGATCTGCGTGGCAAGGGTCGCCTTTCCGGAGCCGACATCGATGCCACCTGCCGTGAGATCCGGTTGGCCTTGCTCGAGGCAGACGTCGCGCTGCCCGTCGTCCGCTCGTTCATCGCCAAGATCAAGGAACGCGCCAAGGGCGTCGAGGTCTCGGCGGCGCTGAACCCGGCGCAGCAGGTCGTCAAGATCGTCAACGAGGAACTCGTCGGGATCCTCGGTGGCGAGACCCGCCGGCTGGTGTTCGCCAAGACGCCGCCGACGGTCATCATGCTCGCCGGTCTGCAGGGTTCCGGTAAGACCACCCTCGCGGGCAAGCTCGCGAAGTGGCTGCGCGACCAGGGGCACACCCCGCTGCTCGTCGCCTGCGACCTGCAGCGTCCCGGCGCCGTCACCCAGCTGCAGATCGTCGGTGAGCGCGCCGGAGCCACGGTGTTCGCGCCGCACCCCGGCACGTCCATCGGCGGCGGCGACAACGAACTGGGCATCACCGCGGCCGACCCGGTCGAGGTGGCCAGGGCCGGTGTCGAGGAAGCCCGCAACAAGCAGTTCGACGTGGTCATCGTCGACACCGCGGGTCGCCTGGGTATCGACGCCGACCTGATGGCGCAGGCCGCGGGCATCCGCGACGCCGTGAACCCCGACGAGACGATCTTCGTCCTCGACGCGATGATCGGTCAGGACGCGGTCAGCACCGCCGAGGCGTTCCGCGAGGGTGTCGGATTCACCGGTGTCGTGCTCACGAAGCTCGACGGCGACGCCCGTGGTGGCGCCGCGCTCAGCGTCCGCGAGGTCACCGGGCAGCCGATCCTGTTCGCGTCCACGGGTGAGAAGCTCGAAGACTTCGACGTCTTCCACCCCGACCGCATGGCCAGCCGCATCCTCGGCATGGGTGACGTGCTCAGCCTCATCGAGCAGGCGGAGCAGGTCTTCGACCAGAAGCAGGCCGAGGCCACCGCGCAGAAGATCGGCTCCGGCCAGCTGACCCTCGAAGACTTCCTCGAGCAGATGATGGCCGTCCGCAAGATGGGCCCCATCGGCAACCTCCTGGGCATGCTCCCGGGTGCGGGGCAGATGAAGGACGCTCTCGCGAACGTCGACGAGAAGCAGCTCGACCGGGTGCAGGCGATCATCCGGGGTATGACCCCCGCCGAGCGTGACGACCCGAAGATCATCAACGCCTCCCGCAGGCTGCGGATCGCCAACGGTTCCGGCGTGAAGGTCTCCGACGTCAACCAGCTCGTGGACCGCTTCTTCGAAGCCCGCAAGATGATGGCCGCGATGGCCGGGCGCATGGGCATGCCCGGTGCCCGCAAGCCGCAGCGCAGCAAGAAGGGCAAGAAGGGCAAGAAGGGTGGCAAGGGACCGACCCCGCCGAAGGTGCGCGGAGGATTCCCCGGCGGCCTGCCCGGCGGGTTCCCGGGTATGCCGCCCGGAGGTCTACCCGCGGGGATGCCCGACCTGTCGAACATGCCGAAGGGCCTCGACGAATTGCCGCCCGGACTCGAGGGCATCGACCTGTCCCAGCTGAAGCTGCCGAAGAAGTAGCCGATGGCTGCACTGCACTTCCGGGGAACCGGTCTGCCCGACGAACAGCCGGTCGAGTTCTGGGTCGACGGCGGTGTGATCTCGACGGAACCGATTCCCGGCGCCGAGACCGTCTGCGAGTCGGGGTGGATCGTTCCCGGTCTCGTCGACGCCCACTGCCACGTCGGCATCAAGTTCGGCGGTGGCGGTGGCGAGAGCGTCGAAGGGTTGATCGCGCAGGCGGAGACCGAGCGCGACTGTGGGGTCCTGCTGATTCGCGACGCCGGTTCGCCGGTCGACACCCGATTCGTCGACGACCGCCCCGACCTGCCGAAAATTGTCCGCGCCGGACAGCACATCGCCGCCCCCAAGCGGTACATACGCGGACTGCCCGTCGATCTCGAGGACGAGTCGCAGTTGCCGGACGAGGTGGTGCGTCAGGCCCGGGCCGGTGACGGGTGGGTCAAGCTGGTCGGCGACTGGATCGACCGCTCCACGGGCGACCTGGCGCCGCTGTGGAGCGACGACATTCTGGTCGAGGCGATCGCTGCGGCGCACCGCGAAGGGGCGCGTGTCACCGCGCACGTCTTCGCGGAGGATGCGCTTCCGGGCCTGATCAACGCCGGAATCGACTGCATCGAGCACGGCACCGGACTCACTGACGAGACGATCGAGCTGATGGTGTCGAACGGGACGGCGCTCGTCCCGACGCTGATCAACATCGCGACGTTCCCGGAGATCGCCGAGTCCGCCTCACGGTTCCCGGTCTACGCCGCACACATGCGCGACCTGCACTCGCGGGTAAAGGACACGATCGGTGCCGCCCACGACGCGGGGATCCCGATCTACGCCGGCACCGACGCGGGCGGATCGATCGTCCACGGACGCATCGCCGACGAGGTCGAGGAACTGAAGGCGGTCGGCCTCACCCCGTCCGAGGCGCTCGGCGCCGCGTGCTGGGATGCGCGCGCGTGGCTCGGACATCCGGGTGTCGAAGCGGGTGCGCCCGCCGATCTGCTGGTCTTCCGGAACGACCCGCGCGCGAGCAGCGACACCCTCGCCGCACCCGACGTCGTGGTGTTGCGGGGCGTCGTCGTCAAGACCCGATGACCTGGTTTCCCCCTGCCGGGGTTCGTCTGGCAGAATGAACCGCTGTTCGTCGCATCCGGTTACGCACCGCGCGGCGGTCACAGATTAGAGGCAAAACCGGGCGCGCTATTCCTGCGCGTCGCCGAATTGCACGTGACATGTGGGCACATTCGTGTGCGCACTGAAGGAGAAGTACAGCAGTGGCTGTCAAGATCAAGCTCACCCGGCTCGGCAAGATCCGGAACCCGCAGTACCGCATCGTCGTCGCCGACTCCCGCACCCGCCGCAACGGCCGTGCGATCGAGACCATCGGCAAGTACCACCCCAAGGAAGAGCCCTCGCTGATCGAGGTCGATTCCGAGCGCGCTCAGTACTGGCTCGGCGTCGGCGCCCAGCCCACCGAGCCCGTCGAGGCCATCCTCAAGATCACCGGTGACTGGCAGAAGTTCAAGGGCCTGCCGGGCGCCGAGGGCACCCTCCGGGTCAAGGAAGCCAAGCCGTCCAAGCTGGAGCTGTTCCAGGCTGCGCTCGCGCAGGCCGAGAACGAGCCCGTCGGCGAGGCCATCACGCCCAAGAAGAAGAAGGCGAAGGCCGAGGACGCCGAGGCTGCTGCCGACGCTCCCGCCGAGGCTGCTGCAGAGTCCGAGGCTGCTGACAAGTGAGTGCCGTCGTCGCCGATGCCGTGGAGCACCTCGTTCGTGGCATCGTCGCCAACCCCGACGACGTTCGTGTCGAGCTGATCACCGGGCGTCGGGGGCGCACTGTCGAGGTGCACGTCAACCCTGACGATCTCGGCAAGGTCATCGGTCGCGGTGGTCGCACCGCGACCGCTCTGCGCACGCTGGTCTCCGGTATCGGTGGCCGCGGGATCCGCGTCGACGTCGTCGACACCGATCAGTAGAGGGCCTTACAACAGTGGAGCTCGTGGTCGGCCGTGTCGCCAAGTCGCACGGCATCAAGGGTGAGATCGTGGTCGAGGTTCGCACCGACGAACCCGGGGATCGATTCGCCGTGGGTGCCGTGCTGCGGGGACACAAGCCGCGCGAGCAGACTGTGAGTACGTACACGGTGGAAGCCGCCCGGGAGCATTCCGGGCGGCTTCTGCTGCGCCTCGAGGGCGTCCCGGATCGCACTGCCGCGGATGCCCTGCGGGGCACGCTGTTCGTCATCGACACCGCAGAACTGGTGCCCTCCGACGACCCCGACGAGTTCTACGATCACGAACTCGAGGGACTGTCGGTGCGCCTCGCGGACGGCACCGAGGTGGGTACCGTCATCGAGGTATTGCATTCCGCGGCAGGCGAATTGCTCTCCGTCCGTCGGGCCGGTGAACAGTCCGGCGAACTGCTGGTCCCGTTCGTGGCCGCGATCGTCACGTCGGTGTCCGTGGCCGACGGTGTCGTCCTGATCGATCCGCCGGAAGGGCTGCTCGATCCCGACTTCGGTGAATCCACCGACGGGAAGTGAGTCGGCAGGCATGCGCCTCGACGTGGTCACCATCTTTCCCGAATACCTCGAACCGCTTCGCGCAGCGTTGCTCGGCAAGGCCATCGACAAGGGCCTCATTTCCGTCGAGGTGCACGATCTGCGGGATTGGACGCACGACGTCCACAAGGCGGTCGACGATTCGCCGTACGGCGGCGGGCCGGGGATGGTCATGAAGCCCACCGTGTGGGGGCCCGCGCTGGACGACGTCCTCGCCGCCGGTGACGACGACGCCGACACGCTGCTCGTCGTCCCCACACCCGCCGGCGTTCCGTTCACGCAGGCCACCGCCGAGCGCTGGGCGGGGGAGAAGCACATCGTCTTCGCCTGCGGGCGTTACGAAGGCATCGATCAGCGGGTATTCGACGACGCCGCCCGACGCGTTCGCGTCGAAGAGGTGAGCATCGGCGACTACGTCCTCATCGGCGGGGAAGCGGCGGTGCTGGTGATGACGGAGGCGTTCGTGCGCCTGATTCCCGGCGTTCTCGGCAATCAGCAATCGCACCAAGAGGATTCGTTCTCCGACGGCCTCCTCGAAGGTCCCAGCTACACCCGGCCCGCCACATGGCGCGGACTCGACGTCCCGCCCGTCCTCCTGTCGGGCGACCACGCGAAGGTGGCGGCGTGGCGACGCGAGCAGTCGCTGCAGCGCACCGCCGAACGTCGCCCGGACCTGTTGCCCTGAAACGATTTCCGAGGCCAGGGTGCTAACCCTGGGGCCGCGCCCAGTCGTCGACGACCCCGGTGGGGAACACGGACTTCACGAACCCGGTCATCGTGTCCCGTGCATGCTGCGCACTCGAATCCTCGGTGACATCCGTGATCGCGGTGTCCGGATACGACTCCTCGTCGTCCTCGTACCGGATGTCCTCCCGAGACGCGACGGCCACGATGTAGCGGTTGTCCTCCCCGATCACCCCGGTCGACACGTGGATCCACCGATCACCCACACAGCACATCCAGCCCTGCTTCACCCCGACGACGGTCTCGCCCGGCAACCCGTCGGGGATGCCGAACCGCTGGTCGTAGCCGTCGATGCCCTCGGGTGTCGTCGCGCGCAGGTAGCCGACGAACTCGGCGATGCGCGCCGGGCCGAGGCCGTCGCGGTCGTCGAGAAGCCCGGTGTAGAACGTCACGAGATCGGCGGCGGTCGTCTCGGTGTTCCACCACAATCCGTCCCAGGGCGGTGTGGTGGCGGCGAGCCCGTATCGCCGGGCGACGTCGACGACCAGGTCCGAACCGCCGAGATCGTCCCAGAGCGTGTTGGCCGCGTCGTCGTCGGAGGATTCGAGCATCCGTTCCAGCAGGAGACGGTCGAAGTCGGACAGCGGCCGCTCACCGAGCGCGTCGAGGTGGTACATCTGGGCGGCGATGAAGAGCTTGGCCAGCGACGCCGTTTCGACCGGTTCGGTTGCGGCGTCCTCCAGATAGCTGCCGGTGGCCCGGTCCAGGACGGCGATCGACATGTCGGCGCCGCGCTCGGCCGCCGCCGTCGCGACCGCCGTCGAGATGCGGTCGGCGAGGGGTGCGGAGACGGGGACCCGCTCGGAGGGGAACGGCTCCGGGCTCACGGTCACGCCGTCACCGGCAGGTTCCTTGGCGGGTTCCTCGGAAGGGAGAAGGTCGGGGGTCGCGACCGCCGGTGAGGTCGCCGGGATGTCGACCACGGAGTTCGTCTCGGTCGGGATGGTGCAGGCCTGCGTCGCACCCAGCAGGAAGACCATGACCGTCAGGCAGCGGATCAGCCTGGACATGAAATTCTCCCGAGAGATCTTCGTGACGGCCTCACCGCCGACGATATTGTCTCAGAGTAGCGGTAGGGTCCATTTCCGTGAGTCTCAAGACCGTGAACCAGCGCATTGCCGAGGAGCTCGACGTCCGGGAGGGGCAGGTCGCGGCCGCCGTGGACCTTCTCGACGGCGGAGCCACCGTGCCCTTCATCGCCCGGTACCGCAAGGAAGTCACCGGAACGCTCGACGACGCTCAGCTCCGCCAGCTCGAGGAACGCCTGCGGTACCTGCGGGAACTGGACGAGCGCCGGGACGCCGTGCTCGAGTCGATCGACTCGCAGGGCAAGCTCGACGATCAGCTGCGCGGGCAGATCATGACCGCCGAGACGAAGGCGCGTCTCGAGGACATCTACCTGCCGTTCAAGCCGAAGCGTCGCACCAAGGCGCAGATCGCGCGCGAAGCCGGTCACGAGCCCGTGGCCGACGCGCTGATCACCGATCCCTCGACCGATCCGGCGTCGTACACGGCCGAGCAACTCGAGGGTGCGCGCGCAATCCTCGTCGAACGCTTCGCCGAGGACGCCGACCTGGTCGGTGAGCTCCGTGAGCTGATGTGGACCCGCGGGCAACTGGTGTCCGCGGTCCGCAAGGGCAAGGAAACCGAGGGTGCGAAGTTCGCCGACTACTTCGAGTTCTCCGAACCGTTCGGCAAGCTCCCCTCACACCGGATCCTGGCGGTGCTGCGCGGCGAGAAGGAAGAGGTTCTCTCGCTCACCCTGGCACCCGACACGGAAGAAGCCGTCCCGGGCGAACCCACGGTCTACGAGGGCCGGATCGCCGGACGGTTCGGCATCGCCGACCGCGGCAGGCCGGCCGACCGGTGGCTCCTCGACACCGTGCGGTGGGCGTGGCGCACCAAGATGATCGTCACCCTGGGCATCGACACGCGGATGCGGCTGCGGCAGTCGGCGGAGAAGGACGCCGTCGACGTGTTCGCCACCAACCTGAAAGACCTGCTTCTGGCGGCGCCGGCAGGCACCCGCGCCACGATGGGCCTGGACCCCGGCTTCCGGACCGGCACCAAGGTCGCGGTGGTGGACGCCACCGGCAAGGTCGTCGCACACGAGACGATCTACCCGCACCAGCCCCAGAACAAGTGGGACGCCTCCCTCGCCACACTCGCCGGTCTCGTCGCCAAGCACGGCGTGGAGCTGATCGCCATCGGAAACGGCACCGCCTCCCGTGAAACGGACGCGCTCGCGAGCGAGCTGATCGCCAAGTCCGGCGCCACCAACCTCACGAAGATCGTCGTGTCCGAGGCCGGCGCGTCCGTGTATTCGGCGTCCGCGTACGCCTCGGCGGAACTGCCCGACCTCGACGTGTCGATCCGCGGCGCCGTCTCCATCGCCCGGCGCCTGCAGGATCCCCTCGCCGAACTGGTGAAGATCGACCCGAAGTCGATCGGCGTCGGCCAGTACCAGCACGACGTGTCGGAGACCCTCCTCGCGCGGTCTCTCGGCGCCGTCGTCGAGGACGCGGTGAACGCCGTGGGCGTCGACGTCAATACCGCGTCCGTGCCGCTGCTGTCCCGCGTGTCCGGTATCGCCGGGTCCCTCGCCGAGAGCATCGTCGCGCACCGCGACCAGAACGGCCCGTTCCGCAGCCGCAAGGGTCTCAAGGACGTCGCGCGGCTCGGGCCGAAGGCGTTCGAGCAGTGCGCCGGCTTCCTGCGCATCCCCAACGGCGACGACCCGCTCGACGCGTCCAGCGTCCACCCCGAGGCCTACCCGGTGGTGCGCAAGATCGTCCAGACCAGCGGCACCGGCGTGCGCGAGATCATCGGCAACACATCCGCGCTGCGCAGCCTGAACCCGGCCGACTTCGTCGACGACCGGTTCGGACTCCCGACTGTCACCGACATCATCGGTGAGCTCGAGAAGCCCGGCCGTGACCCCCGCCCGGAATTCAAGACGGCCACATTCGCGGCGGGCATCGAGAAGGTGTCGCACCTGAAGCCCGGGATGACCCTCGAGGGCGTCGTCACCAACGTGGCGGCGTTCGGCGCGTTCGTCGACATCGGTGTCCACCAGGACGGCCTCGTCCACGTGTCGGCGATGTCCCACAACTTCGTCAAGGACCCACGCGACGTCGTGAAGTCGGGCGACGTGGTGACGGTGAAGGTCCTCGAGGTCGACGAGGCCCGTCAGCGCATCGGGTTGACGCTGCGACTCGACGACGAGGTCGGGGCAGGCGGCCGCAAGAACGACGGGCCCCGCGGCGGCGGGCAGCGGCAGGATCGGCGGGGCGGCGGGCAGCCGCAGGACCGGCGCGGCGGGGGCAAACCGCAGCAGCAGGGTGGACGCGACCGCGGGCGGGACAACCGCCCGGCGCCTGGCGGGTCGATGGCCGACGCGCTGCGAAAGGCGGGGTTCGGCAAGTAAGAGGTCACCATCCCGACACGAGCCTCCACTTTCCCGTGGAGTGACCAGTTCTTTACTGGGATAGTGGATGCCGATGTACGAATGGCTGGATAGGGAAATCGTCGGGCACGGGCGCCTGCCTCTGCTCTTTTTCCTGCTCGGGTTTCTCGCGGCATTCCTGTTCATCCGGTTGAGCGTGCGGATGATCCGCGCCGAAATCTCGTGGTGGCCGGGCAACGTGAAACCCGGCGGGCACCACGTTCACCACGTGGTGTTCGGCGTCGTGACGATGCTCATGTCCGGTGTCGCCCTCATCGCCGTGTACGAGGACGGCACCCAGACCACCGGTGCCGTCCTCGCCACGTTCTTCGGGATCGGCGCCGCTCTGGTGCTGGACGAGTTCGCGCTGATCTTCTACCTGCAGGACGTGTACTGGGCGGACGAGGGCCGGACGTCGGTCGATGCCGTGTTCGTCGCGATCGGCGTCACCGGTCTGCTGCTCCTCGGTCTGCGTCCACTCGAACTGATCAACGTCACCGACTTCCGGGATTCCCCGGATCCCTGGGTGCGGGTGGCGATCGCGCTGTCCTCGGTGATCAACCTGCTCATCGCGGCGGTGGTGCTGCTCAAGGGGAAGATCTGGACCGGACTGCTCGGGCTGTTCGTGTTCCCGATCCTGCTGATCGGGGCGCTCCGGCTGAGCAGGCCGAGCGCGCCGTGGGCGCGGTGGCGCTATACGTCGAAGCCGAAGCGGATGCTGCGGGCGCTCGAACGGGAGCGGAAGTGGCGGCGGCCCGTCATCCGGGCCAAGATCTTCGTGCAGGACTTCATCGCGGGCACGCCCAGCGCGGTGCACGTGAAGGAAGCCGCGGAACATGCCAAGGTGGCGGCCGAGGTGGAACTCGACCACGTGGTGCATGCGGCGCCACCACCGATTTCGCTTCACCCGGTGGCGTCTGGCACAATGGACGGGTTGCCTGGACCAGGCAGCAGTACTTGATCTGGGCACGAACCAGACGAGCATCGGTGTTCTTCGAACGTCCGCGTGCCGCTCGGTTCCTCTGCTCCTGCGAAAACGCAAGGATGGAACACCGATGAACACTCTCGATTTCCTGGACAAGAAGTCCCTCCGCGACGACATTCCCGAGTTCCGTCCCGGCGACACCCTCAACGTGCACGTCAAGGTCATCGAAGGCTCCAAGGAGCGCGTGCAGGTCTTCAAGGGCGTCGTGATCCGCCGTCAGGGCGGCGGCGTCCGCGAGACCTTCACCGTCCGCAAGGTCTCCTTCGGCGTCGGCGTCGAGCGCACCTTCCCGGTTCACAGCCCCAACCTGGCGCAGATCGAGGTCGTCACCCGCGGTGACGTCCGTCGCGCCAAGCTGTACTACCTCCGCGATCTGCGTGGCAAGGCCGCCAAGATCAAGGAAAAGCGCTGACCTTTCCGATGAGCCCGGCACTGCGTACGCGCAGTGCCGGGCTAATCTGATTTCGTGACAGATTCTTCGAAGGAGCGGGCATTGTCGTCGGAATCCGAGACCACCGGCGATTCGGCCGCCACCTCCGCAGCGAACGGCGGTGCGGCGGAGCCCGAGAAGAAGCCCCGCTCCTTCTTCCGCGAGTTGCCGATCCTGATTCTGGTCGCGCTCGTCCTGAGCTTCCTGCTGCAGACGTTCGTCGCACGGGTCTATCTCATTCCGTCGGAATCGATGGAACCGACACTGCACGGGTGCACGGGCTGCACCGGCGACCGCATCGTGGTCGAGAAGATCGGTTACCGCTTCGGTGATCCGAAACCGGGTGACGTCATCGTGTTCCGCGGCCCCGATTCGTGGTCACAGGATTTCGTCTCCACCCGTTCCTCGAACGTGGTGATCCGCGGTGCGCAGGAAGTCGGTTCCCTCGTCGGACTCGTCCCGCCGGACGAGAACGACCTCGTCAAGCGTGTGATCGCCACCGGCGGTCAGACCGTCGAATGCTGCGACGACCAGGGGCGCATCCTGGTGGACGGTAAACCACTCGACGAGCCCTACGTCGTCATGGACTTCCCGTTCGTCCCGGGCTCCCAGACCTGCGACACCGCGCTGAAGTCGGCACGCTGCTTCGGTCCCGTCACCGTCCCCGAGGGCCACCTGTGGATGATGGGCGACAACCGCAGCAACTCCGCGGACTCGCGGTACCACGTCGGCGACGACATGCAAGGCACCATCCCGCTCGACAACGTGATCGGAAAAGCGGTCTTCATCGCGTTGCCGCCGTCGCGGATGGGCACGATCAGTTCACCCGATATCCAGGGCAAGTGACTTCCTGGCCTCCGCGCATCGTCATTCGCAGGTCGTCCGGTCTGCGGACGATGGAGTCGGCCCTGGTCCGCAGCGGACTCGGGCCGGTGGCCGGTGTCGACGAGGCCGGCCGGGGCGCGTGCGCGGGCCCGCTCGTCGTGGCGGCCTGTGTGCTCGCGCCGAAGCCGTATCCGGCGCTGGCACGACTCGACGATTCGAAGAAGCTCACCGAGCGCACGCGCGAAGAGCTGTTCCCGGCCATCACGCGCCTGGCAGTGGCCTGGAGCGTCGTGTCCTTCCCGGCCGAGGAAGTCGACCGCATGGGGGTCCACGTCGCCAACATCGAGGGCATGCGGCGTGCGGTGGCCGGGCTCTCGACCACCCCCGGCTACGTTCTCACCGACGGCTTCCGCGTCCCAGGGCTCCCGGCCCCGTCGCTGCCGGTGATCGGGGGCGACGCCGCTGCGGCGTGCATCGCTGCGGCGAGCGTCCTGGCCAAGGTGTCGCGGGACCGGGTGATGGTCGCGATGGACGAGACACACCCCGGTTACGGTTTCGCGATCCACAAGGGGTACAACACGCCCGCCCACCTGGCGGCGCTCGACGAGCTGGGCCCGTGCCCGGAGCACCGCCGATCGTGGTCGAACGTCGCGGCGCTGCTACACCGAGTGGATAACAGTTCCGGAAGTGCGAGATGATGACAATTCACACCAGAGCAGGAGGACTCCGAGACCGATGAGTGCCGAGGATCTCGAGAAGTACGAAACCGAGATGGAGCTGTCGCTCTACCGCGAGTATCGGGACATCGTCGGTCAGTTCTCCTATGTCGTGGAGACCGAGCGCCGATTCTATCTGGCCAACTCGGTGGAGTTGCTGCCGCACAACGCGGACGGCGAAATCTACTTCGAGCTGCGCATGTCCGACGCCTGGGTTTGGGACATGTACCGTCCCGCGCGGTTCGTGAAGTACGTCCGCGTCATCACGTTCAAGGACGTGAACATCGAGGAACTCGACAAGCCGGACCTGCGGCTCCCGGACAACGGTCTGTCCTGACGACCCGAAGTTCCCGGCCGCGTACGATCATCCGATGACCGGACCGAGGCGCGTCGCGCTGGCTCTGGGCAGTGGCGGCGCCCGCGGATACGCGCACATCGGCGCGATCCAGGTACTCGAGGAGCGCGGATTCGAGATCGTCGGTGTCGCAGGATCGTCGATGGGCGCCCTCGTCGGCGGCCTCCACGCCGCGGGAAAGCTCGACGACTTCACCCGGTGGGCGATCGGTCTGACCCAGCTCGACGTCGTGCGGCTCCTCGACCTGTCGGTCTCCGCGCCCGGCGCCATCCACGCCGAGAAGATCCTGCACCGCGTCCGGGAGATCCTCGGGGAAATCCGCATCGAAGACCTTCCCATTCCGTATACGGCCGTGGCCACCGATCTCGCTGCGGGCCGGTCGGTGTGGTTCCAGCGCGGCCCCGTCGACGCGGCGATGCGCGCGTCGATCGCCATCCCCGGCGTCATCACGCCGTACGTGCTCAACGGCAGGGTCCTCGCCGACGGTGGGGTGCTCGACCCGCTGCCGATGGCGCCGCTCGTCTCGGTGAGCGCCGACCTGACCGTCGGAATCAGCCTGGGCGCCGAGGATCGGGACGGCCGTTCGCCGGCCCCGGAGAACGTCAGCGCGGACTCGCGGCCGGTCGACGAATGGATGGCCCGCTTCCGCCGCAGCGCCGCACAACTGCGTGACCTGGACATCGTGCGGTCGGTGGTCGGACGGTTCGGCGCCGCGCACACCGACCCGGATCCGTCGGAGGAGCCGGACGGCCAGGTGATCGCCGACCAGGCCGTGGTCGAGGGGACCGCGGTGGCCGTCCCGAAGTTCAGCCGGTTCGCGGTGATGAACCGCTCGCTCGACGTGATGCAGGCGACGTTGGCCCGGTACCAGCTCGCCGCGTACCCACCGGACGTGCACGTCCGCGTTCCGCGGAACGCGTGCCGCAGCCTCGACTTCCACCGCGCCGCCGAGATGATCGAACTGGGCCGGGTGCTCACCGGGCGTGCGCTCGACGACGCCGGACTCACCTCGACGACGGCCGCCCCCTCTCCGGCCGACTCGTCTCCGGCCGACTCGGACGGCGAGTCCGGCTGACGCCAGGGCCGGTGCAGCACCGACCCTTCCCGTCGCGGGGTTGTCAGCTGGTGGCCCTGGAGACCTGGACGCACCTCGAGGTGTTCAAGGAGCACTACGCCAGGAGCCTCGACGTGCGCGGATAGGTCCGTCCGGAACCGGGCACCTCGGCCGGGCAACTGTGAGACGATCGGCCGATGCGCCTCGGGTTGCACGCCCTCGGGATCGGTACCGGCGCTCGTCGCGCCGTGATCGACGCGGTCGCAGTCGCCGCCGAGAACAGCGGATTCGCCACGCTGTGGGCAGGCGAGCACGTCGTGATGGTGGACCGGTCGGCGTCGCGGTATCCGTACGCGGACGACGGAAAGATCGCCGTTCCCGCCGTTGCGGATTGGCTCGACCCGATGATCGGGCTGAGCTTCGCCGCCGCAGCCACCCACACGATCGGTGTCGCCACCGGGATAGTGCTGCTGCCCGAACACAATCCCGTGCTCATGGCCAAGCAGGCGGCGACGTTGGATCTGATGAGCGGTGGCCGGTTGACCCTCGGCGTCGGCATCGGCTGGTCCAGGGAAGAATTCGCGGCGCTCGGCATTCCGTTCGAGCGCCGCGGCGAGCGCGCCGCCGAATACGTCGCCGCGATGCGCACGCTGTGGCGTGACGAGGTCGCGACGTTCGACGGCGAGTTCGTCCACTTCGACTCGATTCGCGTGAACCCCAAACCCGTGCGCGATCGCCGGATTCCGGTCGTGCTCGGCGGCAACAGCGACGCCGCGCTCCGCCGGGTCGCGGCGTGGGGAGACGGCTGGTACGGGTTCAACCTGAACGGCGTCGACGCCGTCGCCGAACGGATCGAGGCGATCCGCGCACTGTGCCGCGACGCGGGGCGCGATCCGGCCGGTGTGCACCTGGCCGTTGCCCTGCGCGAAGTGGACCCGTCCCACGTCGATGCCCTGGTCAGTGCGGGCGTCGACGAGCTCGTCCTCGTCGAAGCACCACCCGGGGATCCCGGTGACGCCGCCGAGTGGGTGGCGGCCCTCGCACGCCGCTGGATGCCAGCGATCGGCTGAGCGCTCGACTCCCTTCTTGACAGCCCTGGCCAGGGGTTTCCTCGTGAACATTCGCCGCGGGGTGGCGAGTTGTCCACAACGTGGGCTCCATCCACAACCCAATGTGTTCGCCCAGTTCGAGCACTTCCTCCGGAATCCTGGTCGGCCACGGTGGTGCGAGGGGCGCGGTTCGCATCGGTGGGCCGCCGCGGGACGGGGTGGAGGCTGCTGTGGCGCACAATCTCGCGCTTGGTGCACATGGAGAGGATCTGGCCGCCCGGTATCTCACCGAGGCGGGCATGGAAATCGTCGACCGCAACTGGCGATCCCGATACGGCGAGGTCGATCTCATTGCGGCGGAGGGGGACTGGCTCGTCTTCGTCGAGGTGAAGACGCGGCGCGGCCTGGGATACGGCACTCCCGCCGAGGCGGTCACGTTCTCCAAGCAGCGACGGATCCGACTGCTGGCGGTGGAATGGTTGCGGGAGTCGAGCCGGCACTGGTCGCGGGTGCGGTTCGACGTCGTCGCCATCATGATCGGGCACGGCCCGCAACCACAGATCGAGCACGTCCGGGACGCGTTCTGATGGCACTGGGGCGCGCGCATTCGGTCGCGGTGACCGGGGTCGACGGTCAGCTCGTCGAGATCGAGGCCGACATCGGCCGGGGGCTTCCCGCAGTGCACCTGGTCGGGTTGCCCGACACCGCGCTGTCGGAGGCACGCGACCGGATCAGGGCCGCGGTCGCGAATTCGGGTGAGGAATGGCCGGATTCGAAGGTGATCCTCGCGTTGTCGCCTGCGACCCTGCCCAAGGTGGGGTCGGTCTACGATCTAGCGCTCGTCGCTGCCGTGCTCGACGCGGCCAAGCAGGTGAAGCGGCAGCGGTTGCGCGAGACCGTTCTGCTCGGCGAACTGGCGCTGGACGGGCGCCTCCGATCGGTGCGCGGGATCCTGCCCGCGGTGCTTGCGGCGAAGAACGCGGGATGGGCCACTGTGGTGGTCCCGGTGCAATCGTTGCCCGAGGCGGGACTGGTCGGCGGTGTCGAGGTGCTCGGCGCGCACGATCTGAGGGCGGCGATCGCGTGGCTGCGGGAGGAACGTGATCTCGAGTACCCCGAGCCGGCGCAGTGGGTCGCGCAGCCGGTGCGCGCCGACCTGAGCGAGGTGGTCGGTCAGACGGAGGCCCGCTGGGCCATCGAGGTGGCGGCGGCGGGAGCACACCACCTCATGCTCACCGGCCCACCCGGCGTCGGGAAGACGATGCTGGCGCAACGTCTTCCGGGGGTTCTGCCGCCGCTCACCGAGAGCGAATCGTTGGAGGTGACGGCAATCCACTCGGTGGCGGGGCTCCTGCCGCCCGAGCGCCCCCTCATCGACGTGCCGCCGTTCATCGCACCCCACCACACCGCGTCGGTGAGTGCACTCGTCGGCGGCGGCAGCGGTGTCGCGAAACCCGGTGCGGTCAGTCGCGCCCACCGCGGGGTTCTGTTCCTCGACGAGTGCGCCGAGATCGGAACCAAGGTGCTCGAGGCTCTGCGGACCCCACTCGAGGACGGGGAAGTGCGTATCGCGCGACGGGACGGGGTCGCCCGGTACCCGGCGCGTTTCCAGCTGATCCTCGCAGCCAATCCGTGCCCGTGCGCGCCGCCGCGGGAGGCGGACTGCGTGTGCGCACCAACCGCTCGGCGACGCTATCTCGGGAAGTTGTCGGGACCTCTGATGGACCGCGTGGACCTGCGGGTGCGGATGCAGGCCGTCGCGACCGGGGCGTTCATCGACGACGTCGGCGAGAGCACCGAGGACGTGCGGCAGCGGGTGGCCGAGGCGCGCGCCGCCGCCGGCGAGCGGTGGAGCGACTACGGATGGCGCACCAACGCGGAGGTGCCCGGCCCGGCCCTGCGGCAGAAGTTCCGGTTGGGGCGCCCGGCGCTGGCGCCGGTGGAGCGGGCGCTGCGCAAGGGGCTGATCACAGCCCGAGGGGCCGATCGTGCGCTACGGGTGGCGTGGACGGTGAGCGATCTGGCCGGGCTGGGCATGCCGGGCCCGGAGCAGGTGGTCACCGCGCTCGGATTTCGTGATCGGAGCTTTCAATGACGGTGGAAATACGAAGTGACGCAGACGATCCGAGCGGAGCTCACGATTCGCGCCGGTTGGCGTGGGCGTATCTGTCGAAGGTGGTGCAGGGGCCGTGTCCGGCGCTGTCCCGACTCGTGGAGGAGGTGGGGCCGGAGGAGGCTGCGCGGGCCGTGCGGGAGCGGGATCTGTCGGACGTGCTGGGGGAGCGCACGGTGGCCCGTTCCCACGTGGACACGGCCGCGGACGATCTCGCACTGATGGCGGGGATGGGTGGCCGGCTCGTGACGCCGGACGACGACGAGTGGCCACAGTGGAGGCTCCTCGGTTTCGGGAATCTGTCGCGGTCGCGGGACGAGGGTCCGCCGCTGGCGTTGTGGGTGCTCGGTTCGCGCCCGGTGGCCGAACTCACCGATCGGGCGATCTCGATCGTGGGGACACGGGCGGCGAGTGGGTACGGGGAGCACGTGACGGCGGAGATTGCGGGTGATCTTGCGGTCGACGGGTGGACGATCGTGTCGGGCGCGGCGTTCGGGGTCGATGGCGCCGCACATCGCGCGGCGCTGGGTGTCGGGGGCCTGACGGTGGCGGTGCTGGCATGTGGTGTGGATCGCGCGTACCCGGCGGGGCATGCGCGCATGTTGCGGCAGATCGCGCAGAACGGTGCGGTGATCAGTGAGTACGCGCCGGGCACGACTCCCGCGAAACACCGGTTCCTGGCGCGGAACCGGTTGGTGGCGAGCCTGTCGGACGGGGTGGTCGTGGTGGAGGCGGGCTGGCGCAGCGGCGCCAGGAACACCGTGAGCTGGGCGCGCAAACTGGGGCGTCCGGTGATGGCTGTGCCCGGTCCGGTGACGTCGGCGTCGTCGACCGGATGCAATCGGATGATTCGAGAGGGTGAGGCGCGGTTGGTCGCGAACGCCGGTGACGTGGTCGAGGAGGCCGGGCCGATCGGACTGCGGGACGGCCCCGAGGTGGTCCGCGATCTCGACGCGCTGTCGGGCGACGCCCTGCTGGTGTACGAGGCGCTGCCTGCCGCCGGACCGCGCGGGGTCCGGGAACTGTCCGAACTGTCCGGGGTCGCGGTCGAGCAGGTCCGCGCCGTGCTCCCGCTCCTCGAGATGGAGGGTTTCGTCGGCTCCGACGACACGGGATGGTCGCGGCAGCGGTGAGACGGGGCGGGTCCGGGGGCGCGCGACCCGATGCGTTCTCAGGCGTCGCCGGTGCTCCGCGCGTGCTGGGCCTCGACTTTCGCCCATTCCGTGCCGCGGTAGTTGGCGAGGCGCAGTTCCTCGGCTTCGTCGAACGTGTACCACTCGGTGCTGGGGCGGTCCGGCAGGACGCCGCGCAGGTACTCGCCGAGATAGTGCAGGGGACCTTCCCAGCCCGTTCCGACGCCGTAGCAGCCCGTGTCCGGGTCGTTGCGGAAGACGTCGGCGACGGACGCGTGTTCCAACTCCAGCCACGTCGCGTCCGGACCGTCGGCGGTCAGCCGGACCTCGACCTGGTCGCTGTACCCACGGTCGCCGGGCGGCGTCCACTGCAGCCGCAGCAGATGCGGGGCGTCGCAGGCCAGGATTTCCCCACTGGCCTGGCCCTGCAGCGCGAAGGATCCGCCCGCGCGCAGGTCGCCGCTGAGCGGGAGGAAGAATCGGTCGACTCGGTCCGGGGTCGTGATGGCATTCCAGACGTCGTCGATCGGCGCGTCGTAGCGTCGTCTGAGCACAGCCGTTCGTGCCGAGCCCTCGGCGATCTCGCGGTTGCCCATGCTCCGCTGCACTGTCGTCAGGCTGGTGTCCTGACCGGCGATCTCGTTCACTGTCGGTCTCCTTCTGTCGATGAATCGGGGTGCGCGGATCGGCTCGGCCGGGCGTCCTGTCGACTCCCGCGGGCGAGTTCGGTGGCCAGGGCGTCGAGCGGCTGGCTCCAGAACCGGCGGAACCCGTCGAGCCATCGATCCACCTCCTGCAGCGGCGCCGGCTCGACCGCGTAGAGACGCCTGGTGCCTTCGCGACGAACGGTGGCGAACCCGTTCTCCCTCAGCACGCGCAGGTGCCCGGACACCGTCGGCTGTGAGATCCCGAACTCTGCGGCTGCGACTTCGGTCACCTGACCGGCCGAAAGTTCGCCCTCCGACAGGAGTTCCATGATCCGCCGGCGAACGGGGTCGCCGAGTACGTCGAACGCGTGCACCTTCCGTTTATATCGGCTCTCGCCAATATAGGCAATGGCCGAAGTATTTCGCGGGTAAGACTCGTCGTCGCGCTCCGGCCAGCCGAAAGGGTGAGTTGAACCGACCGATCGGCGACGAGGTGGAGTAGAAACGTCTCGGAACGCACCTCACAACATTCGATGCCCACAGGTGGATCAGCGTCACGTAAGGAGTGAGATATGGGGTCAGCCGAGGATTTGTGGCGGAACTTCGTCGCGCAGGTGTTGAACCTGTTGTTCGCGTCCGGCTCGTAGACGACTCCGGTCGCCGCCGGCAGTCTCTCCTGTACCGTAGTTAGGTAACACTAACCAACTTGAGTTCTTTGGAGAGATGCCTGTGGCAAAGCCGATTGCAACACTGACCGTGCTCCGGACCGAATGGCTGACGCCGCATATGGTGCGGGTAATCCTCGGCGACCCCGGATTCGACAGCTTCGTTCCCAACGCCTTCACCGACGCGTACGCGAAACTCGAATTCGGAAGCCCCGAAGCGCCTGTTCTCCGCACCTACACGATCCGGTCCGTGGACCCGGTGACGCGTGAGATCGCCATCGACTTCGTGGTCCACGGCGACGCCGGTGTCGCCGGACCGTGGGCGGCGTCCGCGGCGGCCGGTGACGTCCTGACGTTGCGCGGCCCCGGTGGGGCGTTCGCACCGGACCCGGCGGCCGACTGGTACCTGCTCGCGGGCGACGAGACCGCAATCCCCGCCATCTCGGCGTCCGTCGAGAAACTCGACGCGTCGGCGGTGGGGAGGGTGATCATCGAGGTCGCAGGCCCGGACGATGAGATCGCCTTCGACTCGCCCGCGGGCGTCGACGTCACGTGGATCCACCGCGGCGACACGGCGGACCGGATCGGGGAAGAGGCGTCGGGGGACAACGCCCCCCTCGTCGCGGCGGTCCGCGACACCGAATGGCTGCCCGGAGACGCGCAGGTGTTCATTCACGGTGAGGCGCAGGCCGTGATGCAGAACCTCCGCTCCTACGTGCGCAACGAGCGGGGCGTCCCCGCTTCGGCCGCGTCGATCTCCGGATACTGGCGCCGCGGTCGCACCGAGGAAGGCTTCCGGGTGTGGAAGTCCGAACTCGCCGCGAGTGAGGGTGCCTCCCGCTGACACGCTGACCCGCCGCGGCGGACGCGCTACGAGGTGTGCGTCGGCCGCGTCAGCACCAGCAGCGACAGCATGGCCACGGCTCCCGCCGAGGGGATCGCGACGGCCATCGGCACGGCACTGTCGGGTCCGGCGATGCCGACGAGCGGCGAGACCACCGCGGCGAGCCCGAACTGGCCGGCCCCGAGGAGTGCGGACCCGGTGCCGGACGCCTTCGTGACCTCGCCCTGAGCCAGGGCCGTCGCGTTGCCCATCACGAAACCGATGCTCGACACGGAGACGAACAGCGGGATCAGGATCGCCCACCAGGACGGCGAATCGATCGTTGTCGCGGCGAGCAGCAGCACCACACCCGCCGTCAGGAGCAGCGTGACCCCGAAACGCAGCAATTGCCGGGCATGGAACGTGCCCACTAGTCGCGTGTTGACGATCGCGGCACTCACCATCCCCGCGGCGTTCACCGCGAACACGATCGAGAACTGTCCCGGACTGAGGCCGAGGACGTTCTGCACGACGAACGGCGACGCGGAGATGTACGAGAACAGGGCGACGAACCCGAACATGAATGTGAACGCATAACCCAGGTAGACGCGGTTGCCGACGACGTAGTGCAGGTTGCGGACGAGGGCGGTGAGCCCGCCGCCGTGCCGGTTCTCCGGGGGAGCGTCTCCGGGACGAGGATCAGCACGCCCGCGAACATCGCCACCCCGGCGGCGGTGAGGACCCAGAAGATCCCTCGCCAGCCGACCGGCCCGAGGAGGGCGCCGCCGAGCAGCGGCGCGACTACCGGTGCGACCCCGCCGATGATCATCATGATGCTGAAGAGCCGGGCGGCGCTGTCTCCGCGGGCCCGGTCGGCGATGCAGGCGCGCGCGAGCACGATCGCCGCGCCGCCGCTCAGTCCCTGGAAAAGTCTTGCGGCGATGAGGGTTTCGACGGTCGGGGCGAGAGCGCAGGCCATAGCGGCGAGGGTCGTCACGACGGTGGCGCCGATCAGCAGGCGACGGCGTCCGAGACCGTCCGACAACGGACCGATCACGAGCTGGCCGATCCCGAGCCCCGCCATGAACGTGGTCAGTGTCAGCTGCACGCTCGGCGCCGACGTGTTCAGGCTCTCCGTCATCAGGGGGAGGCCGGGGAGATACATGTCGGTGGCCAGTGGGGCGATCGCGGACAGTAACGCCAGAACACACAACATCGGGATGGAGATCGTTCGCTGCACAAAAGAACAGTAGCGGCGCGACTGCGTGATTTATGCCCCGCCAGAGTCGGCTGTTGCCTCTATGCCGTGGTCGTGGCCGGCGGGCCGGTCTGCGGCCAACGTCGCCCCGACGACACTCGACGTCGTCGGTGCGCAACTTCACAGCTCGACGTGATGGACGCCGCCGAATCGGGCGCGCGGCAGAACGATCCGATCGCGTTGCGCGACCGACTCATCTGTGCACGCACGTGTCCGTGGCGAGGCTCCGTGCGGTGCACGATCAGGCACATCCCCGGGCCTGATCCGGTTTGGTAGCGTCGCCCCACGAATCTGCAGTTGTTGCTGCACTATCCCGGGGGAACAGTGGACCGCGAAGACTTGACTCGACCGCAGCCGTCGTGGCTGAACGACGGTGGCGGCGCCCCGGTGGGCGATGCCGCGGCGGACCCGTGGGGACAGCAGTCCTGGGACGATCCCGCTCCGGCGCCGAGTCAGCATCAGGTGACCAATCAGGATCTGGTGGCGGATGCGCTCCTCAAGCGGGCGCGCAAGGCGCCGAGTCGGGGATGGCGGCGCGGACTGCACCGGCTCACCGGGGGAACGGTGAACCCGGGGGAGTCGGCGGGGGAGGCTCGTGACGCCGCACTCCTCGACCGGATCCGGCAGCCGATCCAGGGGGACTACCGAATTGCGTTCCTGTCCTTGAAGGGCGGCGTCGGGAAGACGACGACCACGATCGGGCTAGGATCGACGTTCGCGTCGTTGCGCGGCGACTGCGTGATCGCCGTCGACGCCAACCCCGACTTCGGGACGCTCGCGCAACGGGTGCCCCTGCAGACACATTCGACCGTCCGTGACCTCATCGCGGCGGAGCCGGACATCCGGCGCTATTCGGACGTGCGGGCTCACACGTCGCAGGCGCCGAGTCGCCTCGAGGTGCTCGCGAGCGAACAGGACCCGGCGATCTCCGAGGCGTTCAGCGAGGACGACTACCGGCGAGTCATCGACATCCTGCAGGTGTACTACAACATCATCCTTACCGACTGCGGCACCGGCATCATGCATTCGGCGATGAACGGCGTTCTGCAACTCGCCAATTCCCTGGTGCTGGTGAGTTCGCCCGCGATCGACGGCGCCCGCAGTGCCGCCGCCACGCTGGACTGGCTGCAGCACCACGGTTACGGGCACCTCGTGTCCCGCACCGTCGTCGTGATCAGTGCCGCCCGGCCGGGCTCGAGCATGATCGACATGACGGAACTGACCAACCATTTCCTGCTCCGGTGCCGGGCGGTGAAGGTGGTGCCGTTCGACGAGCACCTCGCCGAGGGTTCGGTGGTGGATCTGGATCTGCTGCGTCCCGAGACGCGCAAGGCGTTCGTCGAACTCGCCGCGATGGTCGCGGACGACTTCCCGGAATCGGCGGGCAGACACGCTGTCGCCGAGTGGCGCTAGCCGCCGCCGACGACAGGTTCGAGCCGTACCGGCGCCACCCGGACGAGTCCGAGTGGGTCGAGGTAGTCGCGGTCGCGGCGCAGACCCCAGTGCAGGCACGCGGCGACGGGGGCGATGCAGCCCGGGTGCCCGGGTTCGAGTGTGCCGAGGACGGTGCCGCGGCCGACGCGCAGCCCGGGGGTGACCCGGGCGGTCACCGGTTCGTACGTGGTGCGCAGCCCTCCCGGGTGGTCGACGGAGACGACGGGTTTGCCCGCGACCGTGCCTGCGAACACCACGATGCCCGCGCCCGCGGACAGCACCGCCTCGTCGGGGACGCCGCCCAGATCCACGCCGCGATGGCCGGGAAGCCAGTCGTGTTCGGGATTGTCGAAGGACCGCACCACTCGCGGCCGCGGGTGCAGCGGCCAGTCGAAGTCGCCGGTCGGTGCGGCATCGGCGGGCGGGCCGAGGAGAGCCGCGGCGGTCAGGAGGGTCGTCGCCGTGACCGCCGCGGTCAGGACCCGCAGGATCGCCCCGAACTTCGTCATGGCTCGACGATCCCGCACGTCGGGGCGGAAATCGGGCGGCGGCCGACATTGTGGATGGATTGCGTTTCGTCCACAGATTCCCTGCAGCCCTTGCACGGATGGCGCGGGTGTGTCAGGGGCGGTTAGGGCGTGGGGCGTCGAGGCCGTACACTGATCGAGCGGTCTGTGTTCGCACAGTCCGACTTCGCGCGTCCGCGCAGTGTACGGATCGTCGGCTGGTCTCGCATTTCGATGTGAGTCCGACGATTCACGGGCGCCAGGGCGGAACGTCACCGACGTTCGGCATCAACCGGCAATGAAAGAGAGATACACAGCCATGGCTGTCGTAACAATGAAGCAGCTGCTGGACAGCGGCACGCACTTCGGTCACCAGACCCGTCGCTGGAACCCGAAGATGAAGCGATTCATCTTCACCGACCGCAACGGCATCTACATCATCGACCTGCAGCAGACGCTGACGTACATCGACAAGGCGTACGAATTCGTCAAGGAGACCGTTGCCCACGGCGGCACCGTCCTCTTCGTCGGCACCAAGAAGCAGGCCCAGGAGTCCATCGCGGCCGAGGCCACTCGCGTCGGGATGCCCTACGTCAACCAGCGTTGGCTCGGCGGCATGCTCACCAACTTCACCACCGTCCACAAGCGTCTTCTCCGCCTCAAGGAGCTCGAGGCGATGGAGCAGACCGGTGGCTTCGAGGGTCGCACCAAGAAGGAAATCCTCATGCTCACGCGTGAGATGACCAAGCTGGACCGCACTCTCGGTGGTATCCGCGACATGGCCAAGGTCCCCTCCGCGGTGTGGGTCGTCGACACCAACAAGGAGCACCTGGCGGTTGCCGAGGCTCGCAAGCTGAACATCCCGGTCATCGCGATCCTGGACACCAACTGCGACCCCGACCTCGTCGACTACCCGATCCCGGGCAACGACGACGCCATCCGCAGCGCCGCCCTGCTCACCAAGGTCGTCGCCTCCGCGGTGGCCGAGGGCGTGCAGGCCCGTGCCGGACTGAGCTCCGACAAGGACGCGAAGCCCGAGGCCGGCGCCGGTGAACCCCTCGCCGAGTGGGAGCAGGAACTGCTCTCGCAGGCAGCGCCCGCAGCAGAGGCCGCTCCCGCAGCTGAGGCACAGGCGGCTCCGGCTGCCGAGGCCCCCGCAGCAGAGGCTCCCTCCACCGAGGCCTGATCCGATGCAAACGGCCCTGACCAAGAGATCTTTGGTCAGGGCCGTTTCACGGTCTGCCCCGAGTACTACCCTGACTTACGTCCCAACAGACATATGAGGAGGCTCGCTCACCATGGCGAACTACACCGCCGCTGACGTCAAGCGGCTCCGCGAGCTCACCGGCTCCGGAATGATGGCCTGCAAGAACGCTCTCGCTGAGGCCGAGGGTGACTTCGACAAGGCTGTCGAGCAGCTGCGCATCAAGGGCGCCAAGGACGTGGGCAAGCGTGCCGAGCGCACCACGGCCGAGGGCCTGGTCGTTTCCAAGGACGGCGTCCTGCTCGAGCTCGACTGCGAGACGGACTTCGTCGCGAAGAACGAGGACTTCCTGAAGCTCGCCGAGTCGATCGTCACGGTCGCCGCCGCAGCGAAGCCCGCCGACGTCGACGCCCTCAAGGCGCTCGAGCTCGACGGCAAGACGGTCGACACCGTCATCCAGGAGCAGTCCGCGAAGATCGGCGAGAAGCTCGTCCTGAGCAAGATCGCCTCCTTCGACGGACCGGTCGCGGTCTACCTGCACAAGCGCAGCGCCGACCTGCCGCCCGCCGTCGGCGTCCTCGTCGAGTACACCGGTGAGGGCGACGCTGCTGCGGAGGCCGCTCGCGGCGCCGCCATGCAGGTTGCGGCGCTCAAGGCCAAGTACGTCACGCGCGACGAGGTCCCCGAGGACATCGTCGCCAACGAGCGTCACATCGCCGAGGAGACCGCGCGCGCCGAGGGCAAGCCGGAGCAGGCTCTGCCGAAGATCATCGAAGGCCGCGTCAACGGCTACTTCAAGGACGTCGTGTTGACCGAGCAGTCCTCGGTGCAGGACTCCAAGAAGTCCGTCAAGGCGATCCTCGACGAGGCCGGCGTGACCATCAAGCGCTTCGTCCGCTTCGAGGTCGGTGCTTCGTAGGAAGCCGTGTGAGTCGTATGGCCCCGTCGGACGAGTGCGCTCGCCCGGCGGGGCCTACGTATACCGCCACCGTCCTGATGAGGCAGGATGAGGATGGCCGTCTGAATGGGCCGGGTAGCCGCATGGGTGCGCTCGGCCGCTGTCGAAATCGACGAGTGCTGTGGAACTGAGGAGAGCAATGTCCGAACCAGCCAACGAACGTACGGGATTCCATCGAGTCCTTCTCAAACTCGGCGGAGAAATGTTCGGTGGTGGCAAGGTCGGTCTCGACCCCGACGTGGTGACCAAGGTCGCGGAGCAGATCGCGGAGGTCGTGCGATCCGGGGTGCAGGTGGCGGTGGTCATCGGCGGCGGCAACTTCTTCCGTGGTGCGGAACTGCAGCAGCGAGGTTTGGACCGCGCGCGTTCCGACTACATGGGCATGCTCGGCACGGTCATGAATTGCCTTGCTCTGCAGGACTTCCTGGAGAAGGAGGGCATCGACAGCCGCGTGCAGACGGCGATCACCATGGGGCAGGTGGCGGAACCGTACATTCCGCTGCGCGCCCAGCGTCACCTCGAGAAGGGGCGCGTCGTGATCTTCGGCGCCGGCATGGGCATGCCGTACTTCTCGACCGACACGACCGCCGCGCAGCGGGCCCTCGAGATCGGCGCCGAGGTGGTATTGATGGCCAAGGCCGTCGACGGTGTGTTCACCGCGGACCCGAACCTCGACCCAAACGCGACGATGTACACGCAGATCACGCACCGTGAGGTCATCGAGCAGGAGCTGAAGGTGGCCGACGCGACGGCCTTCAGCCTGTGTATGGACAACGAGATGCCGATCATGGTGTTCAATCTGCTGACCGAGGGGAATATCGCTCGGGCGGTGTCCGGTGAGAAGATCGGAACGCTCGTCAAGTCATGACGCGCGTGCCACGCTCGACACAGGGTTTTCTCGAAACAGAGGCAGTGACGAATCGATGCAGAACGACATGGAGGAACAGCCGTGATTGATGAAGCTCTCTTCGAAGCCGAGGAGAAGATGGAGAAGGCTGTCACGGTGGCCAAGGACGATCTCGGATCGATCCGCACGGGCCGCGCGAATCCTGGCATGTTCAACCGCATCGGAATCGACTACTACGGCGCGTTCACCCCGATCACGCAGCTCGCCAGCATCAACGTGCCGGAGGCGCGACTCGTCGTCGTCAAGCCGTACGAGGCCTCGCAGCTGAACGCCATCGAGACGGCGATCCGGAACTCCGACCTGGGCGTGAACCCGTCCAACGACGGAAACCTGATTCGCATCTCCGTTCCCCAGCTCACCGAGGAACGCCGCCGCGAACTGGTGAAGCAGGCGAAGTCGAAGGGCGAGGACGCGAAGGTGTCCGTGCGCAACGTGCGCCGCAAGGCGATGGACGAGCTGTCCCGGATCCAGAAGGACGGCGAGGCCGGCGAGGACGAGGTCGGGCGGGCCGAGAAGGAACTCGACAAGACGACCGCCCGGTACGTCGCGCAGGTCGACGAACTGGTGAAGCACAAGGAAGCCGAGTTACTGGAAGTTTAGTCACGAGACGAGGAGTGGATCGGGGACAGTGACCGTGCCAGCAGAACACGGGACCCCAGGGGGACCCATCTCCGAGGGCGACCCCTCGGGACCGGTCTCCGAGGGGAAGCCCGCGCCGGAGGCGGCCACGGCCGCGAAATCCAAGGCCGGGCGTAACCTCCCCGCGGCGATCGGCGTCGGCGTCGGACTCGGCGTCGCGCTCATCCTGATCCTCGTCTACGTGCCCCTGGTGTGGATCGGGGTGGTCGCGGTCGCGATGGCCGTCGCCACGTGGGAGGTCACGAAGCGGCTCCGCGAGTCCGGCATCAGCGCCCCCCGGATCCCGCTGATCGCCGGGGGCCAGGCGATCCTGTGGCTCGGGTGGCCGTTCGGTCCGGTCGGCGTACTCAGCGCCTTCGCGGGCACGGTCCTGGTCTGCATGGTCTGGCGCCTGTTCGACCACGGGTTGAAGGCGGCTCCGCAGAACTTCCTCCGGGACACGGCGATCACCGTGTTCGTGGCGTCCTGGATTCCGTTGCTGGCGTCGTTCGCCGTGCTGATGGTGCTGCAGGACGACGGCGCCGGGCGGGTGCTGTGCCTGATGATCGGCGTGGTCTGCTCCGACGTCGGTGGTTATGCGGCGGGTGTGCTGTTCGGCAAGCATCCGATGGTGCCGGCGATCAGCCCCAAGAAGTCGTGGGAAGGGTTCTTCGGTTCGCTGCTGTTCTGCGTGATCGGAAGCCTGCTGACGGTCACGCTGATCCTCGACGAGAACTCGATGATCGGTGTGCTTCTCGGCGTCGTACTGGTGGTCACCGCCACGCTCGGTGATCTCATCGAATCCCAGGTCAAGCGCGAACTGCGTATCAAGGACATGGGCACGCTGCTTCCCGGGCACGGCGGGATCATGGACCGTCTCGATTCCCTGCTGCCGTCGGCGTTCGTGACGTGGCTGGTGCTCACGGTCCTCGTGTGACCCCGCTGTCGTGACCATTCCCAGCCCGAACATCTGGCACTGGCCGGAGTGGTACGAGGTGGAGAATCGTGCCCAGGACGTGGACGGGGCGATCTTCCGGCACCTGCGCGGGGCCGTGGACTGGACGGGCGGCATCGTCGCCGACGTGGGCTGCGGCACCGGTTTCCATCTCCCGGTCTTCGCCGAGTCCGCGGCCACGGTCTACGGCATCGAACCGCATCCGCCACTTCTGGAACGGGCCCGCGCCCGCGTGGGACACCTGCCGAACGTCCGCGTGCTCGCCGGCTCGGCGGAGGGCATCCCCCTGGGCGACGCGACCGTCGACGTCGTGCACGCGCGGACCGCGTATTTCTTCGGCCCGGGCTGCGGCCGCGGAATCCGCGAGGCGATGCGGGTGCTGCGCCCGGGCGGCGCACTGGTCGTGGTCGATCTCGACGCGACGGCCCACCCCTACGGGGAGTGGATGCGCATCGACCTGCCGCAGTACCACCCCGCGGCTGTGGAGGCCTTCTTCGCGGCGCAGGGGTTCGACCTGGCCCGAGTCGAGACCCGATGGCGCTTCCCGAACCGGGAAGCGCTGCGCGCAGTCCTCGGCATCGAGTTCACGAAGAAGACGGCGTCCACCGCATTCGCGCAGACGCCCGGCGTGGCTCTCGACGTGCGCTACCGCGTGCACGTTCGCCGAAAGCCCGCCGGGCTGGAATTGCTCTGACCGGTGTCGTTAGCGCGATGCGATGTGGAAGAGCTTCGCGAGCGCGTTGATCTTCTTGGCCTTCGCCAGCTTGGGGAGGTCGCTGCCGTCCCGCACCCGGGAACCGTCCTCGCCGAGGTCCGCGATCACGTCCCGCGCCCATTCGGCCTCGGCAGGGGACGGGCTCAGCGCGTCGTTGACCGGCGCCGTTTGCGCGATGGTCATGCACAGTTTCCCGGTCATGCCCATCGACAGCGTGAGCGCCGACGCGCGGACCAGGGCGTCGACGTCGGTGCCGAGGGTGGGGCCGTCGATCGGCGGTGCGATGCGGGCGGCCCGGCTGGCGACCGTCAGCCGGGAGCGCGGATACGCCATCGCCAGCGGTGAGTCGTCCATGCCGGTGTCGCGACGGAAGTCGCCGCTGCCGAACGCCAGGCGGAAGGTGGCCTCGGTCCGGGCGATCTCGGGTGCGGCCTCGAGTCCCATCGCGGATTCGACGAGGGCGAGCACCTTCGTGCCCTCGGGGAGTCGCTCGGCGGTGGCGTCGACCTGCATCCCGCTCTCGGTCTTGGCGAGCATGACGCCCTCGAGTCCGGGCACGCCGTGCAGGGCTGCCAGGTCGTCCGCCCAGTAGGGGGTGGTGGCGTCGTTGATCCGCACCCATGCGCGGCGGTTCTCGCCGAGCCAGGCGACCACGTCGGCCCGGGCCCGGGGTTTGCGATCGGGAGTGACGGCGTCCTCGAGGTCGAGGATCACCGCATCGGCGGCGCTGGTGTGGGCCGCCTCGAACCCCTCGGGTTTGCCGGCGGGAACCAGCAGCCAGGATCGTGCTTGTTCAGCCGCGATGCGCGGTGCCACAGTCGTCTCCATGTCGGCCTTCACAGTTGTGCCGTTCCGGTGATATCCACGACAGTAATTCTGCTCGCAGGGGGTCGTCGCAATCCACTTGCGTAACTATTGTTCAGTTAGAAATTACTGTTCAGACGCCGCTGCCGGTTCGCGGCCCGCCGGATCTGGATTATGCGGACACCGCCCGCGAGGGCCATGATCACCGCGCCCGCGATCGCCGCGAACAGCAGAGTGACGCCCAGCGGGAGCGTGAAATCCCAGGCGAACAGTTCGAGGGTCACGCTGTCGAGGTTCTGCAGAATGAACACGAGAAGCAGTACCAAAACGATGATTCCGATCACCAGACCGGTCCAGGTGGCACCCACCCGCGTGTGCTTGATGCCCTTGCGGCGGGCGACGTCGGGATGCTCGGTGCCTGCCGGTGACGTGTCGGGCTGTGTCGGGTCCGTGGGTGCCGCTCCGGTACCGGGACCACGACCGGCCGGGACGTCCGGTGGGAAGTTCGAAGGGTCGTCCGGTGTTGTCGACATGAGTTGATCTTCACCCACCTGGGCGGGTTCCGCATGCGCATCGGGCGGCGAAACAACGTCGATCAGGCATCCGCACGACAACGACCCCCGAATCAATGGGACAATGGAGAAACTATGGCTGTCTCGCTTCCCCTCGTTTTCACCGCGCCCCGGCGTGGGATGCCCCCCAAGCATCTCGCGGACCTCGACTCCACCGAGCGGCGGGAGGCCGTCAAGGAGCTGGGTCTGCCCGGGTTCCGGGCCGACCAGCTGGCCCGTCAGTACTACGCGCGGCTCGAGGCGGATCCGGAGAAGATGACCGACCTTCCCGCCGCCGTGCGCGAGCAGGTGGGTGCGGCGCTGTTCCCGACGCTGCTCACCGCCGTCAAGCACCTGGCGTGCGACGGCGGCGACACCCGCAAGACGCTCTGGAAGGCGAACGACGGGACGCTGCTCGAGAGCGTCCTCATGCGCTACCCGGACCGTGCGACGCTGTGTATCTCCAGTCAGGCGGGGTGCGGAATGGCGTGCCCGTTCTGCGCGACCGGGCAGGGCGGGCTGCAACGCAACCTGTCGACGGCGGAGATCGTCGACCAGGTGCGTGCCGCCGCGGCCGCTCTGCGCGACGGCGACGTCCACGGCGGCCCGGGCCGGTTGTCGAACGTCGTGTTCATGGGCATGGGGGAGCCGCTCGCCAACTACAAGCGCGTGGTCGCCGCCGTCCGCCGCATCACCTCGCCCGCCCCCGACGGTCTCGGGTTGTCGCAACGCTCCGTGACGGTGTCGACGGTGGGGCTGGCGCCCGCCATCCGCAAGCTCGCGGACGAGGACCTCAGCGTGACGCTCGCCGTGTCCCTGCACACCCCGGACGACGAACTGCGCGACACCCTGGTCCCCGTCAACAACCGCTGGTCGGTGGCGGAGGTCCTCGACGCCGCCCGCTACTACGCGGACAAGTCCGGCCGCCGGGTCTCCATCGAGTACGCGCTGATCCGGGACGTGAACGATCAGCCGTGGCGCGCCGACCTGCTGGGCAAGAAACTGCGCAAGGCGCTCGGACCGCTGGTACACGTGAATCTGATCCCGCTGAACCCCACACCGGGCAGTGAGTGGGATGCGAGCCCGAAGCCGGTGGAGAAGGAATTCGTCCGGCGCGTGCTGGCTCAGGGGGTGTCCTGCACGGTGCGCGACACCCGCGGCCAGGAGATCGCCGCCGCCTGCGGGCAGCTCGCCGCCGAGAACTGAGCGTCCGCCGCGCAGGCCGATACGACGAAACCCCTCGTCCCCGAGTGATCGGGACGAGGGGTTTCGTTCGTGGTCCGGTGCTACCGGGGCTTGCGCCGCAGGACGATGTCACGAATGAGGATGAAGAACATCACGGCTGCGCAGCCGATCAGCCACAGGTCCTCGACGAAACCCCTGTGGTTTCCGATGATCATGAGCAGCAGGAACACGGCGAAGAACCATCCGAAGAACCGGAACGTCTTCGGCGCCTCACCGCTCCAGCCCCATGCTGCCGACGGGACCTCGGCGGTGTCGATGTGTGCGGCCACGATGGGGTCACTGGACGAGGGCTCCAACTGGGTACCGGCCACGATCGATCCTCCTGCAGATTCGGTTGCGCTACTCGACATATCGTGACATACGACCGCCCGTCGTATGTAGTGGGCCCATCCGTGGCGGGCGGTCCGCATTTCATCAGGAACAATGGGTGGGTGGATGAAAACAGGCCCACCCGCGTCCTGCTGCTCGGCAGCACAGGTTCGATCGGCACCCAGGCGTTGGAGGTGGTGGCCGCCAACCCGGACAAGTTCACGGTGGTGGGGCTCGCCGCCGGCGGCGGAAACGTCGAATTGTTGGCCCGGCAGATTCGCGAGACGGGTGTGTCGTCCGTCGCAGTCGCGGATCCGCGGGCGGCCGCCGCGCTGGATCGGCCCGGGGTGCTGAGCGGACCGGACGCCGTCACCGAACTCGTGCGGACCACGGAAGCGGATGTCGTGCTCAATGCACTGGTCGGTTCGCTGGGCCTGGAGCCGACCCTGGCCGCGCTCGAGTCCGGTGCGCGGCTCGCGCTGGCCAACAAGGAGTCGCTCGTCGCAGGCGGACCCCTCGTGACGGCGGCCGCGGCGCCGGGGCAGATCGTGCCGGTCGACTCCGAGCACTCCGCGCTGGCCCAGTGCCTGCGCGGCGGCAGCGCGGACGAGGTGGACCGCCTGGTCCTCACCGCCTCGGGCGGACCGTTCCGCGGCTGGACGGCCGAGCGGCTGGAATCGGTGACACCCGAGCAGGCCGGCGCCCACCCCACGTGGTCGATGGGGCCGATGAACACGCTGAACTCGGCGACCCTCGTCAACAAGGGGCTCGAACTGATCGAGACCCACCTCCTGTTCGGTGTCGACTACAACCGGATCGACGTCACCGTCCACCCGCAGTCCATCGTGCACTCGATGGTCACGTTCACCGACGGCTCGACGCTCGCGCAGGCCAGCCCACCCGACATGAAGCTCCCGATCGCGCTGGCCCTCGGCTGGCCGCACCGGGTCGCGGGCGCAGCCGCGGCCTGCGACTTCAGCACCGCGTCCACCTGGGAGTTCGAGCCACTCGACTCGCAGGTTTTCCCTGCCGTCGACCTCGCCCGCGAGGTAGGCAAGGGTGGGGGATGCCTCACCGCCGTGTACAACGCTGCGAACGAGGTCGCGGCTCAGGCATTCTTGGACGGGATCATCCGGTTCCCGCGCATCGTCCGCACCGTCGCCTCCGTGCTGTCCGAGGCGGACGAGTGGTCGGCGCCACCGGCTACCGTGGAAGACGTACTGGCCGCCGACGGCTGGGCACGTGAGCGAGCACGTCAGCTCGTGAAGCAGGAAGGCTAGAACTGCATGGTGTTCGCAGTGGGCGTTGTTCTCTTCGCCCTCGGGATCGCGTTGTCGATCGCACTTCACGAAGCGGGGCACATGTGGGTGGCGCAGGCCACCGGCATGAAGGTCCGCCGGTACTTCATCGGCTTCGGACCCAAGATCTTCTCCTTCCGCCGCGGTGAGACCGAGTACGGGCTCAAGGCGCTCCCGCTCGGCGGGTTCTGCGACATCGCCGGAATGACGGCGCTGGACGAACTCGAACCGGACGAAGAAGACCGGGCCATGTACAAGAAGCCGACCTGGAAGCGCCTCGCGGTGATGTCCGGCGGCATCGGCATGAACTTCGTCCTCGGCCTCGTGCTGGTCTACGTCCTCGCCGTCGGCTGGGGGCTGCCCGATCTGAACCGGTCCACCGACGCGGTCGTCGGGTCGGTCGGGTGCGCGGCGCCGACTCAGGGTCCCGGCCCCGACTACGCCCTGTCCGAGTGCAGCGGCCCGGGACCCGCCGAGCAGGCGGGTGTCAGGACCGGCGACGTCATCACCGCGGTCGACGGCAAGGACACACCCACATTCGCCGACGTGGCCGCCGCGACCCGTTCGCTGTCCGGTCCCGTCGACTTCACGATCGAGCGGGACGGCGAGGAACTGACGATCGTCGTCCCGGTCCAGCAGGTGCAGCGCTGGGTGCAGGAGAAGGGCGAGACCGAACCGCACGAGGCGACGGTCGGTGCGATCGGCATCGGCGCGACCCCGAGCGTCGTCGAGCACTCGGCCCTCTCCGCGGTTCCCGCGTCGTTCGAGTTCACCGGCGACATGTTCGCGATGACCGCCGAGCGGATGGTGCAGATGCCGAGCAAGGCGGTCGACCTGTGGCACGCCGTGACCGGCGGCGAACGCGACCCGGAGACCCCGATCTCCGTGTACGGCGCCAGCGTCATCGGCGGTCAGATCGCCGAGCAGGGCATCTGGGAAGCGTTCGTGCTGCTGCTCGCGAGCCTGAACTTCTTCCTCGGAATGTTCAACCTCCTGCCGCTGCTGCCGCTCGACGGCGGGCACATGGCGGTCACAATCTACGAGCGGGTCCGGGACTGGTTCCGCAGCAGGCGCGGACTTCCGCGCGGCGGACCCGTCGACTACATGAAGCTTCTGCCCGTCACCTATGTGGTGATCGTCATAGGCGGCGCATACATGCTCCTCACGCTGACCGCAGACATCGTCAACCCGATCAAGCTCTTCCAGTGATCGTTAAACTCGGATTTGAAGCTACGAAAGAAGGCACCCACGTGACCAGCCCTGTCGGATTGGGTATGCCCGAAGGCCCGGCCGCCGTTCTCGCACCTCGCCGCAAGACTCGCCAACTCCAGGTCGGATCTGTCGGCGTCGGCAGCGACTTCCCGGTATCCGTGCAGTCGATGTGCACCACCAAGACCCACGACGTCAACGCCACACTGCAGCAGATCGCCGAGCTCACGGCGTCCGGTTGCGACATCGTGCGCGTCGCCTGCCCGCGGCAGGAGGACGCCGACGCGCTCGCGACAATCGCGAAGAAGAGCCAGATCCCGGTCATCGCCGATATCCACTTCCAGCCACGGTACATCTTCGCGGCCATCGAAGCGGGCTGCGCGGCCGTCCGCGTGAACCCCGGCAACATCAAGGAGTTCGACGGACGCGTCAAGGAGGTCGCGAAGGCGGCAGGCGACGCAGGCATCCCGATCCGCATCGGCGTCAACGCCGGATCCCTCGACCCGCGGCTGATGCAGAAGTACGGCAAGGCCACGCCGGAGGCGCTCGTCGAGTCCGCGCTGTGGGAGGCGGGACTGTTCGAGGAACACGGGTTCGGCGACATCAAGATCTCGGTGAAGCACAACGACCCGGTGATCATGGTCGAGGCCTACCGGCAGCTGGCGGCGCAGTGCGACTACCCGCTGCACCTGGGGGTGACCGAGGCCGGTCCCGCGTTCCAGGGCACGATCAAATCGGCGGTGGCGTTCGGCGCACTGCTGGCCGACGGCATCGGCGACACCATCCGGGTGTCGCTGTCTGCCCCGCCCGCCGAGGAGATCAAGGTCGGCACGCAGATCCTGCAGTCGCTGAACCTGCGGCCCCGGAAGCTCGAGATCGTGTCCTGCCCGTCGTGCGGGCGCGCCCAGGTCGATGTGTACACGTTGGCCGACGAGGTGACCGCCGGACTCGAGGGCATGGAGATCCCGCTGCGCGTGGCGGTCATGGGTTGTGTCGTCAACGGTCCCGGTGAGGCCCGCGAGGCCGATCTGGGTGTCGCGTCCGGCAACGGCAAGGGGCAGATCTTCGTCAAGGGCAAAGTCATCAAGACGGTGCCGGAAGCGCAGATCGTCGAAACGTTGATCGAGGAAGCGATGCGAATCGCCGAAGAGATGGAAGGCGATGCGACGTCCGGATCTCCCGTGGTGACGGTCAGCTGACCCGGCGCCCGCAGCGGGCAATGAAACGTCTCCCGTTTCCGGCGAGTTCGTGGCAATCTGGTGGGCAGGTCCACTAGCTGACAAGGTTGGGTAGATGCTCAAGCTCCTCGGTGCCAAACAGTTGAGCAGTCGGGACGCAGCACACGTGCTCCGCGTTCTCGACGCCGATCCTGTCGCCGCCTGCATGGTTGCCGCTCGCGTAGAAGAGGGCGGTATCGATCCCCGGATGATCCACGGAGAGTTGTGGAGTCGGGGCGGGCCGCTCGAATCGTTGTGCTTCTCCGGTGCGAATTTCGTGCCGCTGCGCGGCAGCATCGACGACATGCGGGCGTTCGCCGACCGCGCCTGTCGCACGCCGCGTATGTGCTCGTCGCTGGTCGGGCGGGCCGAGTTGACGTTGCCGTTGTGGGAGATGCTCGAGCTGGATTGGGGGCCTGCCCGCGAGGTCCGGGCCGATCAGCCGCTGCTGGCGCTGGCGAGTACCCCGCAGTGCCGCCCGGATCCGTTGGTCCGGCAGGTGCGGATGCACGAACTCGAGCAGTATCTGCCTGCCGCGGTCGCGATGTTCATCGAGGAGGTCGGCATCGACCCCCGCGCCAACGACGGCGGTCGAGGGTACCGGCGCCGCGTCGCCAATCTCATCGCCGCCGGTCGCGCGTGGGCGAGATTCGAGGACGATCAGGTGGTGTTCAAGGCCGAGGTCGGTTCGGTGTCCGCGCGGGTCGGGCAGATCCAGGGAGTCTGGGTGCACCCGATGTACCGCGGACACGGGTTCGGTGCGGCAGGCACCGCGACGGTCGCGGAGGCCGTCATCGCGGAGGGCCGCATCGCCAGTCTCTACGTCAACAGCTTCAACACGGCGGCCCGCAGCGCGTACGCACGCATCGGCTTCAGGCAGGTCGCGACGTTCGCCACAATTCTCCTGGACTGACGCGCTGGCCCGCCTACCGTGTCGGCAGCGTCCGCCGACATAGCATGGGCGGCGATGAACCTGCGGCCACACTCTCGCTCCCGCGTCGTCCAGTCGATCGCCCTCTGCGGCGCCGCTGTGCTGACGGTGGGTCTCGTCGCGTGCACACCGAGACCGGACGGTCCGGAACCGGCCGCGCAGGCGTTTCTGACGGCGTTCGCCGAGCAGGATTCGGAGCAGGCCGCCGACCTGTCGGATCGCCCGGACGCCGCCCGCCCCGCCCTCGAGTCCGCGTGGACGTCGCTGCAGGCCGAATCGCTCGACGCCCGGACGACGGACGTCGACGTCAGCGGGGACACGGCGACCGTCGGGTACACCTACGAATGGCACCTGCCGAAGAACCGGGTCTGGACGTATTCGGGTGAACTGCAGATGGGGCGGCGCGGCGGCGACTGGGCCGTGCGGTGGAGTTCCACCAACGTCCATCCCCGGCTGGGGGACCGGCAGACGATGTCGCTGCGGTCCACCGCCGCCCCTCGGGCTCGGGTCAACGAGCACTCCGGTTCGGACGTCCTCGTCCCCGGCGTGGTGTACCGGGTGAAGTTCGATGCGGCGCAGTCGGGCAACGTGATCGGCAGTGCCCAGTCGCTCGCGTCGGCGCTCGTCACGTTCGACAACACGCTCACCGCGCAGTCGATCGCCGAGTCGGCGACGGCGGTCAAGGGCGACTACCTCGTCACCCGATTGCGGTCGGACGACTACGAACAGGTCGCCGGTGTGCTCGGCGCCATTCCCGGAGTGAGCGTGTCGGACGAGGCGGACCTCGTGGCCACCGACCGGAACTTCGCACCGGATCTGGTCGGTCAGGTGAAGAAGACCGTAATCGACGAGGTCGACGGCAAGGCAGGCTGGAGCGTGGTGACGGTCAACCAGAACGGGGTGGACACCGACGTGCTCACCGAGACGGCGCCGCAGACCTCCCCGTCGTTTTCGATCAGCCTGGACCGTCCCATCCAGATCGCCGCGCAGAACGCCGTCAATGCCCGCACCGACCAGACCATGATGGTCGTCATCCAGCCGTCGACCGGCGACGTGCTGGCCGTCGCGCAGAACAAGGCGGCGGACAAGGACGGACCGGTTGCGCTGACCGGCCTGTATCCGCCCGGTTCGACGTTCAAGATCATCACCGCGGGCGCCGCGATCTCCTCGGGCATCGCGACACCCGACACGATGGTGCCGTGCCCCGGGCGCATCGAGATCGGTGAACGCAGCGTCCCCAACTACAACGAATTCGCGCTCGGCACCGTGCCCATGGCGACGGCGTTCGCTCGTTCGTGCAACACGTCGTTCGCAAAACTCGCCAGCGAGATGCGGCCCGACGCGCTGACGGTCGCGGCGTCGCAGTACGGAATCGGGCCCGACTACGAAGTGGTCGGCCTGCCCACCGACTCGGGTTCGGTGCCGCCGGCCGACGACCTGGTGCAGCGAACCGAGGACGGGTTCGGGCAGGGCAAGGTGGTGGTCAGTCCGTTCGGAATGGCGTTGGCCGCGGCGACCATCGCACACGGTACGACGCCCGTGCCGCGGCTGATCGCGGGGCGGGAAACCAAGATCGACGGGGAGCATCCGCCGATCAGCCCGGAGATGGTCGACGGGCTGCGCGGCATGATGCGCCTCGTGGTGACGAGCGGTACCGCCGAGCGGATCGAAGATCAGGGCGAGGTGTACGGCAAGACCGGTGAGGCCGAGGTCGAGGGCGGCTCGCACGCCTGGTTCGTCGGATACCGCGGCGACCTGGCGTTCGCGACGCTGGTGGTGCGCGGCGGCAGTTCCGACAACGCCGTCGCCGTCACCCGCGACATGTTCGCCGCCCTGCCCGAGGGGTACTGACCCCGCCGCTGTCCACCGATCGGGGGACAGCGGAATTCATCCTGTTCGAGGGCTGATCGGCGGACAGACGTCACCGTCGGCGCCGTCCATAGTTGGTTGCAGACGAAGAACCCGCACAGCCGGGATCGAAAAGCCAACGTGGACAGGAAGTCGGACCATGACCATCAGTGCAGAAGTGAATTGCGTGGAGACAGCGAACCGCACCCGGCGGGTGCTGTTCGTCGGGCGTCCCGGCGCCGGCACCGAGCTGACGCGGTGGGTTGCGTTGCGGCAGTGGGCTTCCGACCGCGGAATCGAATCGATCACCGAATGTGAGGGCGAGGTCGTCTGCGCGATCGCGACCGAGGACGTTCTGGACGGACTCTGTTCACCATCCGATGCGATGGCGATGCAGCTGGCGCGGGCTCGAGGGGTGCCCTGCGTCGGCGTTCGCGACGCACACGTGCTCGAGGACGCGATCTGACATGGCCTTCGAGATCATCGAGCGCGGCGAAACCCTGGTGGCCGGGCTGCCCGTGCGCAGCCCCAAGCGGGCGCTGGGAAAGCTGAGCGACCCTCGTCTCGACCGCGCCTGGACGAGGGTGCTCCACCACGAGGTCGGCGGGCCGCTCGCGTCCACCTACATCGACTTCGCGCCCGACGTCGAGTCGTATTACACCCAGATCGTCGGGTACGAATGCGCGACGGTGGACGACGCCACGCGGGGTCACGTCATTTCACGGATCCCGCCCGGCACTTACGCGAAGTTCACCTCGCGGGGCATGTTCCCGGACGTGATGCTGCGGTTGTGGGCGCAGGTCAGCGAGGCGGAGGCGCACGGCGACATCGAGCGGACGTACACCGGCGACCTCGAGGCGTATCCGCACGCCTACGCCGTCGACCTGTACATCCCGATCCGCGTGGACGAGTCCGCCGGACCGTCGAAGGCAACAGGTGAGATGCGATGATCGAGATCGTCAAGAGGCAGGCCGAATCGTTTGTGGGCCTGACCATTCCCGAAGGAAGACCCGGACGTCCCGGGCCGGGCCGGGAACTCGTCGACTTCACGGTGGAGCGGATCAGGGATCGGGGGATCTCCGAGATCTTCGTCGTGTACGCGGCATCCCCGCCGCCGCGCACGTTCACGGTCGTCGTCGGATACCCGTGCGATTCGACCGACAAGATGGAGCCCGGCGACGTCCTGGTCGGCGTACGGTCCGGCTACTTCGCCCGATTCCGGTGCGAGGACGAATCGGAACCGGACGCGCTGGCCGAGACGTGGAGCGTCGCCGACTACGCGGCGGCGCGCGGCCGGATCGAACGCGCTTTCACCGAGGATCTGGAGGTGCATCACCCGGACGGGTCGGTCGAACTGTTCCTCTCGCTGTACTGAGCGGCGGACGGGCGGGTCACTCGTGCTCGGCCAGTTTCTCGGGGTCGATCTCGGGCCCGCCCTTGCCGAGCCGCTTGTTCACGACGACGGTCCCGGCCCACAGCACGACACCGATTCCGAGGAGGATGCCCGCGATCTGGTACTGCACGGCGGGGCGGTCGGCGAAGGGAGTGACGAGGAAGCCGCACGTGAGGGCGCCGATGATCGGCAGGATGGTCGGTACCCGGAAATGCTTGTGCTCCACCGGTTGCCTGCGCAGGACGAGCACGGTGATGTTGACGATGGTGAACACGCCCAGCAGCAGCAGCGCTGTCGTGCCGCCCAGTTCGGGGACCTCACCGACGAACGTGATGAGGCCGAACGCGAGCAGCGTCGTGAAGACGATCGCGACGTACGGGGTGCGCCTGGTGGAGTGCACGCGGCCGAGCGGGGGCGGTAGGACGCCCTCCCGGCTCATGCCGTACAGCAACCGGCTCGCCATCAGCATGTTGATCAGCGCCGTGTTGGCGACGGCGAACATGGTGATGAACGCGAAGATCCCGATCGGGAAGGCGGGCGCGCCGGCCTCAACGACCTTCAGCAGCGGAGTGTCGCCCTCGCCGAGTTCGCTCACCGGCACCAGCGCGATCGCCGTGATCGACACGAACACGTAGATGCAGCCGGTGATGATGAGACCGGTCAGCAGAACCTTCGGGAAGATGCGGCTCGGTTCCTTGCATTCCTCCGCCATGTTGACCGAGTCCTCGAACCCGACCATCGCGAAGAAGGCGAGTGCGGTCCCGGCGACGACCGCGCCGAGTGCCGATCGGTCGCCGGTGTCGAACGTGGTGACCCGCGAGAAGTCGCCGTCGCCGACGCCGAGGGCCCACAGCCCTATCATGATGATGATCAGGAGTCCGGACAGTTCGACGCAGGTGAGTACGACGTTGGTCTTGACGCTCTCGCTGACGCCGCGGAAGTTGACGAGACCCACCAGCGTCATGAAGCCGATACCGAGCATGGTGATGCCGATTCCGGTGGAGAAGTCGAGATGGAACGCCTCGACGAAGTTGGCCGCGAACGCTCGCGACGCCGTCGAGGCGGACGTGATTCCCGAGCACATCACGGCGAAAGCAACCATGTACGTGAGGAAATGCACACCGAACGCCTTGTGCGTGTAGAGCGCGGCGCCTGCGGCCTTCGGGTACTTCGTGACCAACTCCAGGTAGCTGAACGCCGTGATGATCGCGACGAGGAACGCCACCAGGAACGGCAGCCACACCGCGCCCCCGACCTGATTGGCCACCTTGCCGGTGAGCGCGTAGATGCCGGTGCCGAGGATGTCGCCGACGATGAACAACAGGAGCAGCCCCGGGCCCATGACCCGTTTGAGGCTCGGCTGTTCGGGTGAATTCGAACCAGGTGCGTTCGAATTCGTGGCGTCCGTTGTCGATCCCATGATCCACCGCCTTTCGCTACCGCCTGCGCCCCTCGTTCGAGGAGACGCGTTCGCTAGGGGAGCAGCCCGAGCCTGCGCGCGGTGACCACCGCCTCGTGCCGCGATCGTGCGTCGAGTTTGCTCATGGCGCTGCGCAGATAACTCTTCACCGTCTCGGGCCCGACCGAGAGTCGCTGTGCTGCTTCACTGTTGGTGCAACCCAGGGCGACGTGGGACAGGACGTCGATCTCGCGCGGCGTGAGGTGGACGCCGGGGTCCTCGTCGGCGCCACCGGCGTCCGGGCGCAGGATCCCGGCCAGTCGCTGCGACAGCCCGCGGAGTCGGGCCTGCAGCGAGGTGTCGGTGACGGTCTGCGCGACACTCCGCAGTTCCGCGTGGATGTCCCGGAGTTCCTCGGTGTTGGCGCCGCCTGCACCGTTGCCCTCGAGCGTCTTCATCATCTCGAGGCGGCGGTCGACCTCGTCCCGGATGGCGATTTCGGTACCGAGGCGCCGCGACGCCGCGACGACGATGTCCGCGGTGCGGTCGCCGATCGGCGCGCAATCGCGGATGGCGGCGTACAGCACCGCGCGCGAACTGCCCTGCACCATGACGGGCACCGCCAGGATGGACCGGAGTCCCTCGCTGAGGACGGGCCGGTCGTAGTGGTGCGTGATGGTCGAGGCTCTGCCGTAGTCGTGGACCGACGCGGGTGAGCGCTGGACGACCACGCGACCGCCCAGTCCGGAACGCGCGGGGATGGCAAGCCCCTTGAGGTTGTTCGTGCGGGTGCCGACGAACTCGCTCAGGTGGAGGGTGTCGTCCTGGACCTCGCCGCCGAACAGGACCGGCGCAACGCCGTGGGCTGCGATGGCGCGCAGCTCACCACGCAGTGCGTCCCCGTCCCGAGGGCGCAGCAGCGACGGTGCTCGAGCAACCAAGTCGTCACCCCTTTCCGGGGGTAGTCACAGCGGTCTGTGAGCTAGATCATAACCGTAGTGGGTTCGGGTGACGGCCCGACCTCTTTACCTGGCCATGAGAACATGAGGAGTACCGCATGACCACCGATCCCGCCGCACGCGTGCGTGAACTGCTGGACCAGTACGACACGCCGACGGCGTCCGCCGCGGAACTGCTGTGTGATCGACACCCCGCCGACGACGTGGCGTTCACCGTCGTCGAATCCGACCTGTCGTCGACGGACCTCACCTACGGCTACCTGCGCGAGCAGTCGTCGCGGTTCGCCGCAGCACTCGCGGACCTCGGGGTGGAGCCGGGGGATCACGTCGCGACGCTGATGGGCAAGTCGGCGGACCTGGTGGTCGCGCTGCTCGGGATCTGGCGCCGGGGCGCCGTCCACGTCCCCCTGTTCACCGCGTTCGCGCCGCCGGCGATCGCGTTCCGGCTCGGTGCCAGCGGCGCGAAGGTCGTCGTCTCCGACGCCAATCAGGTCGAGAAGCTGGCCCCCGGGGAGGACATTCCCGCGGATGCGTCGTGGCAGGTCGTCGTCGTGGGTGGCGGCTCCGGCGCGCTCGACTTCGCGACGCTCGTGGACTCGCACGACGCCACGGACGCGAAGGGTGCGGCCGTCACGGTCGGGGGAGCGGGACCCCTCGTACAGTTGTTCACCAGCGGCACGACCGGAACCCCGAAGGGCGTGCCGGTGCCCCTGCGCGCACTCGCGTCGTTCCACGCCTACCAGGAGTTCGGCCTCGACGTCCGCAAGGACGACGTGTTCTGGAACGCCGCCGACCCCGGGTGGGCGTACGGCCTCTATTACGCGCTGCTCGGGCCGCTCGCCGCAGGCACCCGCAGCATTCTGCTGCACGCCGGATTCTCCGCACCCCTCACGTGGCAGGTGATGGAGCGGTTCGGCGTCACCAACTTCGCCGCCGCACCGACCGTCTACCGCAGCCTGCGCGCCGACCCCACGCCGATTCCCGAGACGGTAACGCTGCGGCGCGCGTCGTCGGCGGGTGAACCCCTCACCCCCGACGTGATCTCGTGGGCCGAGGCCAACCTGAACGTGTTCGTCCGCGACCACTACGGCCAGACCGAACACGGCATGTTCATCGCCAACGCCTGGGCCGACGGGCTGCAGGACGAGGTGCGCGAGGGGTCCATGGGCAAGCCGCTGCCGGGGTGGGCGTGCGCCGTCCTCGCGGACGATTCCGACGCCGTCGCCCCGCCGCGCACCCCGGGGCGGGTCGCCATCGATACCCACAACAGCCCGCTGATGTGGTTCACCGGCTACGTCGACGCTCCGGAGAAGACGGCGCAGCGGTTCACCGCCGACGGTCGCTGGTACCTCACCGGCGACGCCGGCCAGACCGACGAGGACGGCTTCTACTTCTTCTCCGCCCGCGACGACGACGTGATCATCATGGCCGGCTACCGGATCGGGCCCTTCGACGTCGAGAGCGTGCTCGTCATGCACGACCACGTCGTCGAGGCGGCGGTCGTCGGGATGCCCGACGAACTGCGCGGTGAGGTCCTCGAGGCGTTCGTCGTCCTGCGCGACGGCGTCGACGGGTCCGGCGAACTCGAGGTCGAATTGCAGACCCTGGTGAAGAAGAAGTTCGCCGCGCACGCCTACCCGCGCACCGTGCACTTCGTCCCGAGCCTGCCGAAGACCCCCAGCGGCAAGGTCCAGCGGTACCTGCTCCGCCAGAAGTAGGCGGCTCCGCCGCTCGTGCGCCTTTCCGGTAGCTCCCGCTAGGCGAATTCATGCGGTCGTTGCACCATCGAATAATTCGTTGAGCTTCTCGGCTGGAGTATGCCAGTCGTGGGTTTTGCGGGGACGGTCGTTGAGTTCGTCGGCGACGAACCGTAGGTGCTCGGCGGAATGCACGGACAGGTCGGTGCCCTTGGGGAAGTACTGGCGCAGCAGCCCGTTGGTGTTCTCGTTCGTGCCCCGTTGCCACGGGGAGTGCGGATCGCAGAAGTAGATCTGCACCCCCGTGTCGACGGTGAACTGGGCGTGTTGGGTCATCTCGGTGCCCTGATCCCAGGTGACCGACCGCGCCAACGCCTCCGGCAGCTCCCCGATCTGCGCGGCCATCGCCTCCCGCACGTTCTGGGCGGAATGCCCGCCGGGCAGATGCAGCAGCATCACGAACCGGGAGCTGCGCTCGACCAGGGTGCCGATCGCCGACCGGTTGCCCTCGCCCATGATCAGATCGCCCTCCCAGTGCCCGGGGACCTTCCGGTCCTCGGCCTCGGANGGGCGCTCGGACACATTGACCATGTTCGGGATCCGGCCGCGCCGCTCGCCGGGTTTGCGGTGGCCCTTACGCAACGCCCGCCCGGTCCGGAGTGCGCTGGTCAGCTCACGTTTGAGGCCGCCGCGGGCCTGAATGTAGAGCGAGAGGTAGATCGTCTCGTGGGACACACGCATCTCCGGGTCGTTCGGGAACCTGCGCACCAGGGTCCGGGAGATCTGCTCGGGTGAGAACTTCTTCGTCAGCTGTTTCTCCACGAACGCCCGCAGCCGGTCGTGGACGGCGAGCTTCGCCGGTTTCGGGCGCCGGGACCTCGCCTGCGCGGCCCGGTGTGCGGTGGAGGCGACGTAGTAGCCGCGCCGGTTGGTGCCCCGCTCGATCTCCCGGCTGATCGTGGTGCGATGCCGCCCCAACGCCGCCGCGATCGCGGTGATGCTGCACCGGTCGCGGACCATCACGTCGATCTGTTCGCGATCCTCGAGGGACAGGAACCGGGCGGATCGGGGTGGACTCCGGCGGGGACGAACCCCACCGGAGTCGATGATCCACCGGCGCGCGGTGGACGCGGTCACCTCCGCGGCGCACGCCGCTTCCACGACCGTGGCACCCTGCGTACGACACTGCCAGAACATCAACCGCGACTGCTCCGACGCCGGCGGACGACCGATCATCACCATCTGCAACACCCTCCATCATCAGGGATGTTGCAACGACCGGTTGAACCCGCCCAACCAGAAAGGCGCACGGGCGCGAAGCGCCTTCTCCGTGTAACCAGTTGTTCACCGACACGCCCGCCGCTCGGTCAGCCGATCGGCGTGTTTGGCAGTACCGTCGGGGGTAACAGGCAGCGGGGAAGTTGCTTGTACGGGAGGTCCTGATCGTGGCTGACACACTCAGTGCGAGGGGGCCGGCGCCCGGCCCTCGTGTGGTGACACACCAGGGACGGACCGGTCCAGCGAACCGAGTTTGCGTGGGTGCCGCGCAGACCTAGGAGCCAACGTGACTGCTTCACGCTCCGTCTCAGCCCGCGCCGGACAGTCGTCCGTCGCCCCCAGGAAATCTTCGGATTCTGCACTTCGTACGTTCGTACTCGATACCTCCGTACTGCTGTCCGACCCCTGGGCCGTCACCAGGTTCGCCGAGCACCGCGTGGTGCTTCCCCTCGTCGTGATCAGCGAGCTCGAAGGGAAGCGGCATCACCACGAGTTGGGATGGTTCGCAAGAGAATCGCTGCGTATGCTCGACGACCTTCGTCTCGAGTACGGTCGACTCGACCAGCCCGTGCCGATCGGCACGGACGGCGGCACCCTGCAGGTCGAGCTGAATCACACCGACCCGTCGCTTCTGCCGGTCGGATTCCGCACGGACAGCAACGATTCGAGGATCCTGGCCTGCGCGTTGAACCTCGAGGCCGAGGGCGGTGACGTCGTCCTGGTCAGCAAGGACATCCCGCTGCGGGTGAAGGCCGGTGCGGTGGGTCTTCCCGCCGACGAGTACCACGCCCACGACGTCGTTCCGTCGGGTTGGACGGGTATGACCGAGTTGGATGTGGCGTCCTCGTCGATCGACGAACTGTTCTCCGAAGGCGTCGTCGACGTGGAGGAGGCCCGGGAGCTTCCGTGCCACACGGGTATTCGGCTGCTGGGTGGTTCGTCGAGTGCGCTGGGCCGGGTTAACGCCGACAAGCGGGTGCAGCTGGTGCGGGGGGAGCGGGAGGCGTTCGGCCTGCACGGTCGTTCGGCCGAGCAGCGGATCGCCCTCGACATCCTGCTCGACGACAGTGTGGGCATCGTGTCGCTGGGCGGCAAGGCGGGCACCGGCAAGTCGGCGCTGGCGTTGACGGCGGGACTGGAGGCGGTGCTGGAGCGTCGTACTCAGCGGAAAGTCGTTGTCTTCCGGCCGCTCTACGCGGTCGGCGGCCAGGAACTCGGCTACCTGCCGGGCAGTGAGAGCGAGAAGATGGGTCCGTGGGCCCAGGCGGTCTTCGACACTCTCGACGGACTGGCCAGCACCGAGGTGATGGACGAGGTGATCAGCCGCGGCATGCTGGAAGTGCTGCCGCTCACGCATATTCGCGGGCGGTCACTGCACGATTCGTTCGTGATCGTGGACGAGGCGCAGTCGCTGGAACGCAACGTGCTGCTCACGGTGCTGTCCCGGCTGGGCACCGGGTCCCGGGTGATCCTCACTCACGACGTCGCACAGCGCGACAATCTGAGGGTCGGACGTCACGACGGTGTGGCCGCGGTGATCGAAAAGCTCAAGGGGCATCCGCTGTTCGCGCACATCACGTTGACGCGCAGTGAGCGTTCGCCGATTGCGGCGCTGGTGACGGAGATGCTGGAGGAGTTCGGGCCGACGCCGTAGGCGCCTGCCCCGCAGTGTGATCCGCCCGATGTCACCTCGGTCCGAATCAACCGAGGTGACATCGGGCGGACACGTCAGAACGCGCGCACGATGCCTTTGAGTGTGCCCCAGAGGAAGTCCCGGTTGCTGAAGTAGTCGCGCCAGACGGCGATCTTGCCGTCCCTCATCTCGAACGTGCCGCACACCCAGAATTCGCTGCGCAGCCGCTTGTAGATCAGGACGTCGGTGCGTTCGGTCAGCACGGCTGTTCCGTCGTCGGCGATGTGGTGCACGCGCACGTCGAATCCGAAACCGGGACGGCTCATTCCGCGGAAGATCCGCATGACGGCGCCGATGCCGCGGATCTTCGGCAGCGACACGTTGTGCCACACGATGTCGTCGTGGAGATACTGCTGCGCGGCGTCCGGGTCGCCGGCGACGAGGGCGTCCAGGAAGGCCCGGACCACCTGGATATTCGCCGTCTCCGTGCGATCGGTTCCCGTCGGTGCATGCGAGTTGGTGCTCATGATCTTCTCCCCGTCGATTGTGTCGGCTCAGCGGACGAATGTCCCGTTGCCTTCCGTGTCGTAGTACTCGAGTGTGACGTCGTTGCCGGCGAACGTGGCCTTGGAAATGGTCCCGGGCGGAGCGTTCTCCCCGCTGAGCGTGAAAGTGAAGGTGTCGCCGTCCCAGTGTGTCAGGGGGTACGTCTGCCCGGCGGGCCCGAGCCCGAGCGTCAGCGCGCCGTTGCTCTCGGTGACGACGGCGGGGCCCCAGTACGCGTTGTTGTAGGTGCCTGCGTAGGTCGGCAGCGGCTGCGCTGGTGCCGCGTTCGCGGGGGCCGTCTGGCCGACGAGGCTGCCCTCGGGGTCGGACATCGGCGAGATGGCCTGCCGGTACAGCGATCTCCAGTCCTCGCGGATCTCCCCGAACTGGACGAGGTCGGCGAACTCGGCGGTCAGGGTTTCGGGAATTCCGACGGGCGAGCCGTTGGTGAGGGCGACGATCGCGACGTCGGCGGACGGTATCGCGACGAAGTTCGTCGCCACCCCGAGCTGGAATCCGCCGGAGTGGCTGAGGGAGACCCGGCCGGCCGGGGTGGTCGAGACGTTGAACCCGTAGCCGTACGATCCCGGGCGGCTGTCCATCGAACGCGGTGGGCTGGACACGATCTGAGGACTGACGGCCGGTTGCAGCGCCTCGGGGGAGACGATCTCCTTGCCCTCGATCGTTCCGTCGGCCAGCAGCATTGCCAGCCATTTGCCCATGTCGTTGACGGACGAGCTCACCCCGCCTGCGGGTGACTGCGCGTCGGGGTTGCGTACCGCGTCGGCGACGTACTTGCCGTCGACGAGTTGGTGCGCGACGGCGCGGTCGCTGCGGGCCTCGTAGTCGGCGAACCGCGAACTCGTGGAGGACATCCCCAGCGGACCGTAGATCGCCTGCTCGGAGAGCGTCGCCCAATCCGTCCCCGATGCCGCCGCGACGGCCTCGGCCGCCGCGGTGAGGCCGAAGTTGGTGTACTCGTATGTGATCCGGAACGGGTTCAGCGGGTCGAGCCGGAGTTTGTCGAGCACCTGCTGCTGGTTGTACCCCAGGTCCTCGAGGTGGTCGCCGGCATGATCGGGCAGTCCCGACCGGTGCGAGTACAGATCGCCCACCGTGACGTGCTCGGTGACCCACGGGTCGGCGAGGGCGAAACCGGGGAGCTTGGACACCACGGGGGTGTCCCAGCCGATGACGCCGGCATCGACCTGACGGGCCACGACCGTCGACCCCACCGGTTTCGACATCGACGCCAGCTGGAACACGGTGTCGGCGTCCACCTTCTGATCGGTGCCCGCCTCACGCACCCCGAATCCCTTCGCGTAGACCGTTTGCCCGCCGTGAACGACGGCGACCGCCATGCCCGGCAGTCCGGAGCTCTCCATCAACTCGTTCGCCAGGTCGTCGAGGCGGCCCACGGCATCGTCGACCTGGCCGTCGGGAATGTCGACGCCCGCGACGGCGGCCGGGTTGGGCGGCCCGGAGGATTCCGAGGTGGGGTTCGCGCCGGACGAGTCGGCGGACCCGGCGTCGTCCGTGTCGGAGCCGCACCCGGCCACGAGTGACCCGCCGAGGGCGAGCGCCGAGAGAAGTATCGTCAGGTTCCGAAGTCTGCGCATTGGTGATCCTCTGCTCGGGCCCGGGGCAGCTGTGAACTGACAGCCTAGCGATTGCAAGCCCATGACCTGGCTGTTTTCGTCACAACGCCGGTGTTGTTCACGTCGAATCCACCGGTCGTCGACCCGGCTCCGGGGCGCGGACGCTACGGTGTGCGGATGCCGATTGAAAAAAACGACTCGCAGCTGCTCAGTGAGCTGGCCCCGGTGGTGGACGAAAACCTCACGCGCCACATCGCCGAGGCGGACGGCTGGCAGCCGCACGATCTGGTTCCCTGGGACCAGGGCAAGAACTTCGCGTTCATGGGTGGAACGGATTGGTCGGCAGATCAGTCGACCCTGAGCGACGTCGAGGCGCTCGCGCTGACGGTGGGCGTGCTGGTGGCCGACAACGTGCCCGCATACCACCGTGAGATCGCCAAGCACCTGGCCCTGGTGGGCCCGTGGTGGCGCTGGGTCGGCCGCTGGACCGCGGAGGAGAACCGGCACTCCATCGTGCTCCGCAACTACCTGATGGTGACGCGTGCCGTCGATCCCGTCGCCCTCGAGCGCGCCCGGATGGACGAGATGGTCCGCGGGTACGCGATGCCGCCGATGCATCTGATCGAGATGCTCGCGAACTCCGCGTTCGAGGAGAAGGCCGCCGCCGTGCGTCACCACAACACGGCCGCACTCGGTGAGGACCCGCTGGTGGCCGTGATCGCCGAGCGGCTCGCTGCGGACGACGAATTGCAGTCGCTGTTCTACCGGAACGTCGTCGAGGCCGCGTTCGAGCTGGTGCCCGACCAGACGATGCGTGCCATCGCCTCGCGGATCGCCGCGTTCGACGTGCCGAGCGTGGCGCTGCCCGGCGGAACCGACAGCACCGCGGTGCTCGCGGAGGCCGGCATCTACGACCCCGCCCAGCAGGGGGAGAAGGTGTTCGCCCCGCTGCTCCGCTCGTGGAACATCGCCGGACGCACCGACCTCGGCACCGAGGGCGAGAAGGCCCGCGACGAACTGTCCGCGCTGCTGTAGGACTTCGACGCGAGAGGGCCCGCACTCGAACCGAGTGCGGGCCCTCTCACGTCGGCAGGGTCAGTCCTTCACCTTCGCCATCGCCAGCACGTCGAGACGCTTGTCGAGTTCTTCCTCGGTCAGCTTGTCGCCGATCAGCCCGCGGTCGACGACGGTCTCGCGGATGGTCTTCTTCTCCTTCAGCGCCTGTTTGGCGACGGCCGCGGCCTCCTCGTACCCGATCGCGGAGTTCAGCGGCGTCACGATGGACGGCGACGACTCCGCGAGCGTCTTGAGGTGTTCGACGTTCGCGACGAGCCCCACCACGCACCGGTCGGCGAACAGTCGCGACACGTTGGCCAGCAACGTCAGCGATTCGAGCAGGTTGCGCGCCATCATGGGGATGTACACGTTGAGTTCGAACGCGCCCGCCGCACCGCCCCACGCGACCGCCGCGTCGTTACCGACCACCTGCGCGGCGACCTGGGTGGCGGCTTCCGGGAGCACCGGATTGACCTTGCCGGGCATGATCGAACTGCCGGGCTGGAGGTCGGGGAGACGGATCTCGCCGAGACCGGTGAGCGGACCCGACCCCATCCAGCGGATGTCGTTGGCGATCTTGGTCAGGGACACCGCGATCGTGCGCAGCGCGCCGGACGCCTCCACCAGACCGTCACGGGCCGCCTGCGCCTCGAAGCTGTTCTTCGCCGGGGTCAGGGCGTCGACACCCGTCGCCTTGACCAGTTCGGCGACGACCTTCGGGCCGAATCCGTCGGGGGCGTTGAGTCCCGTCCCGACCGCGGTGCCGCCGATGGGCAGCTCACCGAGCCGCGGAAGGCAGGCCACCACCCGCTCCATCCCCGCCTCCATCTGACGGGCGTACCCGCCGAACTCCTGACCGAGGGTCACCGGCACGGCGTCCATGAGGTGGGTGCGGCCCGACTTCACGACGGTCTTCCACTCGGTGGACTTGTCGAGCAGGGCCAGGCGTAGGTGGTCGAGCGCGGGGAGCAGATCCTTCACCGCAGACTCGGTGGCCGCGACGTGCGTCGCGGTGGGGAAGGTGTCGTTGGACGACTGCGACATGTTGACGTCGTCGTTGGGGTGAACGACCACACCGTTCGCCGCGGCGATCGACGCGATCACCTCGTTGGCGTTCATGTTGGAACTCGTGCCCGAACCGGTCTGGAAGACGTCGATAGGGAACTGGTCGTCGTGCTTGCCCTCGGCGATCTCACCCGCCGCGGCGATGATGGCGTCCGCCTTCTCGGCGTCGAGGAGGCCGAGATCCTTGTTGACCTGCGCACAGGCCGCCTTCAGCAGACCCATCGCGCGTATCTGGGTGCGCTCGAGACCTCGACCGCTGATCGGGAAGTTCTCGACGGCGCGCTGAGTTTGCGCGCGCCACAGCGCATCCACGGGCACCCGCACCTCGCCCATGGTGTCGTGTTCGATCCGGTACTGCTGCTCGTTGCTCTCGGTCATGCGTCAAACATGCCACTTTCGAGCGCGTCGTGGGGGTGCTCCCGTGCGCCTTTCCGGTTGCCGCAGCTACCGGAAAGGCGCACGAGCCCGAAGGGCCTAGAACGTCGGCGGGACGGCGCCGTCCTCGCCCGTGAAGTCCACGGACGAGTACTCGCGCAGCTTCTCCAGACGGTGGTACGCGTCGATCATGCGGACGGTGCCCGACTTCGACCGCATCACGATCGACTGCGTCGAGGCGCCGCCACCGTAGTAGCGGACACCGCGGAGCAGGTCGCCGTCCGTGACGCCGGTGGCGCAGAAGAAGACGTTCTCACCGGACACGAGATCCTCGGTGGTCAGCACGCGGTCCAGATCGTGGCCTGCGTCGATGGCCTTCTGCCGCTCGGCGTCGTCGGTCGGGGCCAGCCGGCCCTGCAGCGAACCGCCCATACAGCGCATGGCGGCGGCGGCGATGATGCCCTCCGGGGTTCCACCCGTGCCGATCAGGATGTCGGTGCCAGACTCCGGACGCGCAGCGGCAATCGCACCCGCGACGTCGCCGTCGGAGATGAGGCGGATGCGGGCGCCGGTGTCCCGGACCTCCTGGATGAGCCTGGCGTGCCGAGGACGGTCCAGGATGCAGACTGTGACGTCGGAGGCCGACGCCTTGCGGACCTTCGCGACACGCCTGATGTTCTCGGCGACGGGCGCTGTGATGTCGATGACATCGGCGGCGTCGGGACCGACGGCGATCTTCTCCATGTAGAACACGGCGGACGGGTCGAACATCGCGCCGCGCTCGGCGACCGCGAGGACGGCGATCGCATTGGGCATGCCCTTTGCCATCAGCGTGGTTCCGTCGACCGGATCGACGGCGAAGTCGCAGTCCGGTCCGTCGCCGTTGCCGACCTCTTCGCCGTTGAACAGCATCGGGGCTTCGTCCTTCTCGCCCTCGCCGATGACGACGACGCCGCGCATCGAAACCGAGCTCACGAGCTGGCGCATGGCGTCGACGGCGGCGCCGTCGCCACCCTCCTTGTCGCCACGGCCGACCCAGCGACCGGCAGCCATCGCACCAGCCTCGGTGACTCGGACCAATTCCAGAGCAAGATTTCGGTCCGGGGCCTCGCGGCGACTCGAAGTGGTGCTAGCCGTCATGGGCAGTGCCTCCTGGTGCAGTCACGGTCGACGTTGTACGTCGACGCTGTGTCGGTGGCCGTCGGCCGCCGAGTGTCGGGTGGATCTCGCTGCTGATTCTCCCAGAAAGATGTGTGACGTGCGCTGCTGGGGCGCGATTCACAGGACCGAGAATCGTTGTTCCGGGACCGACCCTGGATACTGGTGGGCGTGGCATCTGATAAACCCCGCATCCTGCACAACAACCGCGACATGGTGTGGTCGCTCGTACCCCTTGTCCTGTTCTGTGTGCTGATCGCGGGTATCGCCAGCCAGTGCACGTTCAGTCCGGGCGGACCCACGAGCGGCCCGATTCCCAGCTTCGACGTGGACGCGGCGCTGAAGTACGACGCGCAGGACCTGCCGTTCCCGGTGCGCAAGCCGGAGACCCCGGAGGGCTGGACGCCCAACTCGGGCAGCCGCAGCATCGTCAGCGGCGACGGCGGCGGCGATTCGAGCACCGTCGGATTCATCACCGAGGCCGGCCGCTACATCCAGCTGACGCAGAGCAACGCCGTCGAGACGGTGCTCGTGCCGTTCGTGGCGGGTGGTCCGCGCACGGCGACGGGCACCGAGGACGTCGCAGGTCACAGCTGGATCGTGTACGGCGGGGAGGGTGTCGAACCGATCTGGGTGTCCGACTTCGGCGACGTCCGGCTGCTCGTCACGGGCAGTGCTTCACCCGAGGCGTTCGAGCAGCTGACCACCGCGGCGGCCGACGCCCCGATCCTCGCCGCCTGACGACGGGGGCGAGGATCAGCCCTCGTCCTCGGCATGGGCGAGGGCCGTCTCCACGCGCTTGCGGGCCCCCGCGAGGTGCTCCTCGCAGCGTTTGGCCAGCGCCTCACCGCGCTCCCACAGCGCGAGTGACGCGTCGAGGTCGAGGCCGCCCTGTTCGAGCACCTTGACCACGTCGACGAGTTCGTCGCGCGCTGCCTCGTACCCGAGCTCCGCGATGTCGGCCTCGTTTCCGGTGGGGTTGCTCATGTTCCTACTTGTCCTTTCCCATCACCGCGGCGCGGATTGCGCCGTCGGCGACTCGAACGCGAATCTGGGTGCCCGGCGGGGCGTCGTCGACCGAACGCAGTACCTCCGGGTCGCCGTCCGGCACGATCCGCTGGACCACGGAGTAGCCGCGGGCCAGCGTCGCGGCGGGACCGAGAGTCGTCAGCCGCGCCCGCAGGTGTTCGATCGTGGTGCTCTCCGCGGCGATCGCCCGGCTGATGTCGCGTCGCCCGGCCTCCCGCAGTCGCTCGACCTCGCCCGACCGGTCGTCGAGTGCGCGCAACGGGTCCGCGAGGACCGGCCTGCTGCGCAGCTGGGAGATCAGGTGCGACTCGCGCTGCACCCAGTTGCGCAGGGCGGCCGCGCTCCGCGACCGCAGTTCGCCGACGAGTGCCTGCTCGGCGACGGCGTCCGGCACCACCCGTTTGGCGGCGTCCGTCGGTGTCGCGGCCCGCAGGTCGGCGACGTGGTCGCTGAGCGGACTGTCCGGTTCGTGGCCGATTGCGCTGACCACCGGGGTGCGGCACGCGACGATCGCCCGGCACAGCGTCTCGTCCGAGAACGGCAGCAGATCCTCCACGCTGCCGCCGCCGCGCGCGAGGATGATCACGTCGACGTGCGGGTCGGCGTCCAGTTCCTTCAGCGCGTCCAGGATCTGCGGGATGGCGGTCGCGCCCTGCACCGGAGTGTTGCGCACCTCGAAGCGCACGGCGGGCCAGCGGCGCTGCGCCACGCTGAGGACGTCGTGCTCGGCGGCGCTGGCACGACCGGTGATCAACCCGATGGTGCCGGGCAGGAACGGCAGCGGACGCTTCAGCCGCGGGTCGAACAGGCCCTCGGCTGCCAGTAGCGCACGCAACCGCTCGATCCTGGCCAGGAGTTCGCCGATCCCGATCGCGCGGATCTCCGTGACCCGCAACGACACCGACCCGCGGCCGGTGTAGAACGACAACTTGCCGAACATCACCACCCGGCTGCCCTCGGTGAGCGGGACGGGGGAGCTCTGCAGCAACTGCGGGGAGCAGGTCACCGACAGCGACATGTCGACGGAGGGATCGCGCAGCACCAGAAACGCCGTCCGGGTGCCCGGACGCGCGTTGATCTGGGTGATCTGTCCCTCCACCCAGACACTCCCGAGCCGGTCGATCCACTGTGCGACCTTGGCCGACACGGTGCGGACCGGCCACGGCTGCTCGGCGGTACTCGGTCCGGTACTGGCTGCGCGGGGCTGTGCGGAGGTCACTTGGCCTTGGCGGTGGTGATGCGGTTGGTCAGCATGGTCTGGAACGGCGCGCGGGCCAGGGTCGCGTTCTCGTAGTCCAGCAGCGTCGTCAGGTCCTCGACCGACAGGTTGCGCAGACGCGCCCGCAACTGGGCGAGGGTCAGCGTGCCGTAGTCGAGGACGACCGCGATCTCGGGTTCGGCGACGGCGGGCCGGGCGGGGGTGGGCTTCCTGCTCGCCGCCTTCGTGGTGGAGGCGCCGTTGGTGGCGGCGGGTGCTGCCTTCGGGGCCGAGATCTTCTCGGGTGTTCTCTCGTCCTGCGGGCTCAGCGAGTACAGCGCGAACCGGCCCGGTCCGGCGGACCGCTCCTCGGCGGCGCCGTCGACGCCGGGCGCCGGATCGGTATCCTCGTCGAAGACGGCCCACGCGGGCTGCTCGTCGTCGTGGGTCCAGTTGATGAGTGCAAAGGCCTGGTCGCCCTTGATGGCCAGCGCCGTCATGGACTGCTGAACGCGCATCGTGGTCTGCAGCACCTGACTGACCGCGGTCATGGGCAGGGTCGCCGCGGTGGTCGGCAGTTTCCTGGCCTCTTCGACGGCCGTCACGGCGATTCCAGCGGCGACACGCGCCACGAACGGGGGACGAATCATTCCCACAGCCTGCCTGACAACGGCACGTTTGGGTAGCCGACGTGCCCACAGCGTCGACGACTTCGGTGCGACGATGCGCACACTACCCCGCCGAGGCCCCGCGAAAGTGTCGTCCGTCCGGGGTGACCCGTAGTCTGGAGCCATGTCTTCGGCTGTTCCACTCAATGTGGGTATCACACGTTCTGCAGATTCGGGAGCGTCGCGTGCCGACGGCGGGAAGCGCGTACTGCTCGCAGAGCCCCGCGGCTACTGCGCCGGCGTGGACCGCGCCGTCGAGACGGTGGAGAAGGCGCTCGAGAAGCACGGCGCCCCCATCTACGTGCGCAAGGAGATCGTCCACAACCGGCACGTCGTCGAGACGCTCAGCGATCAGGGTGTGGTCTTCGTCGACGAGACCGACGAGGTTCCGGAGGGTGCGCTGCTCGTGTTCTCCGCCCACGGCGTGTCACCCGCGGTCCACGAATCGGCCGCGGCGCGCAATCTGCGCACCATCGACGCCACGTGCCCGCTGGTCACGAAGGTCCACCAGGAAGCCAAGCGTTTCGCCCGCGACGACTTCGACATCCTCCTCATCGGCCACGAGGGCCACGAGGAAGTGGAGGGCACGGCCGGTGAGGCCCCCGATCACGTGCAACTCGTGGACGGCCCCGATTCGGTCGACGCCGTGACGGTCCGCGACGAATCGAAAGTCATCTGGTTGTCGCAGACCACGTTGAGCGTCGACGAGACGATGCAGACGGTCGCGCGCCTGCGGGAGCGTTTCCCGAGTCTGCAGGACCCGCCGAGCGACGACATCTGCTACGCCACCCAGAACCGTCAGGTGGCGGTCAAGGCGATGGCCCCCGAGTGCGATCTCGTGATCGTCGTCGGATCCCGCAACTCCTCCAACTCGGTTCGCCTCGTCGAGGTCGCGCTGGGTGCGGGCGCGAAGGCGTCGTACCTGGTCGACTACGCCCGCGAAGTGGATCCGGCCTGGCTCGACGGCGTCCGGACCGTGGGGATCACGTCGGGCGCGTCCGTGCCGGAAATCCTGGTGCGGGGTGTGATCGACCTGCTCGACGAGCACGGATTCCACGACGTCCAGTCGGTCACCACGGCCAACGAGACGCTGGTGTTCGCACTGCCGCGCGAGCTTCGCGCCGCGCGGACCTGATCGGCCCGCTACCGGCGCCGGCCCCGCTCTAGCGGGGCTGCTCCGACTCGAACGGCGGCTCGTACCGGTCGCGGTAGCGCACCTGCGGAATGGGGTGGGCAGGCACGTCGTTGTCGGGCCGCGGCATGGTCCGCGGCGGAACCGATCGCGGCGCCTGCGTGGTTCGCGGAGGTGCCGAACGGGGCGCCTGCGCTGCCCGGTCGACCATCGGTGGTGGGGGCGCCGTGCGCCCGCCCGACGAGGACGAGCGGCGGGGCGGCGGGGTGGCTGCCCGTCGCGACGACCGGGGGTGCTCCCGTGCAGCGTCCCTTGCGGTGTCCCTGTCCCTGTCCCGCGCCCGACGCGGCGGCGGGGACGGCTCCGACCCTTCGGCGGTGCGCCGTGGGCGGGCGGCGCGCGGCGTCCGCGGCTCCTTCTGCGCACGTCGACGCTCCGAAGTCCGCGCGGGACCGGTCTTGCGCTGCTGCAGCAGGAAGAGGCGGAGCCCACCGATCAACAGCGTCACCACGGTGGCGGCAAGCATCACCGGGAATCGGTTGACCAGCGGATATGCGACGTTGATCGCCAGGTCTTTCAGTGCGGTGCTGTTCTCCTCCGCGATCAGGCTCTGCCCGAGCGGCACCGCCACGAACAGGATCAGCGGCGGCTGGACGATCGCGGTGAACAGCGCCCGGTTGCCGGCTGCTGCCACGGCGAGGACACAGCCGAGGAAGTAGAAGGTGGAGAACGCCGCCGTGAGTTCGGTGCCACGAGCCGCATCGACAGCGAATCCGACAAAACTGACTCCGACGGCCAGGAGAATGACACCCCACCAGGGGAGACCGGGAACCGTAGGGACAATCGACCGCCTGTCGAGCGGCACCCCAGAGCGAGCACGTTGGGTTGCAGACACACAACGACAGTAGCGGCAACTTGTCGAAGAGCCCCGTTGGCGTGACCGGTGGAGCCCGAGAGATCCTCGAGATGTGTGCGTCGCGGCCACGAATCCACGGCGCTGACCTCGGTGAGGTCGCCGTCGAACACGGCGAGGTCGTGGAGCTTGCGGGCGGTGACTGTGACCCGGGACTCGATGTGGCGATGTGGCTCATGGTGCACGCGCCCACCGACAGTCCATTCGGCCGGACGCCACGCGGGCGAGGTGTTCGAGGTTGTCGGCACGGTGCTCTACGGTCTCGGGACATGAGGATCCTGCACACTTCGGACTGGCACATCGGACGCACGTTCCACGGGGTGGACCTGCTCACCGACCAGGCCAGTGTGCTCGACGCGATCGCCGCTCTCGTCGCCGAGCACGGTGTGGACGTCGTCGTCGTTCCCGGCGACGTGTACGACCGGTCGATCCCCAGCGCGGACGCCGTCACCGTGTGCAACCGCGGATTCGAAGCCATCCGGGACGCGGGCGCGGTCATCGTCGCCACGTCCGGCAACCACGATTCCGCGGCCCGGCTCGGCGCGGGTGCCGCGTTCTCCCGCGCGGGCGGGCTGCACCTCATGACGACGGTCTCCGGGATCGGCGCGCCCGTCGTGCTCGAGGACGCGCACGGACCCGTCGCGTTCTACGGCATCCCGTATCTCGAGCCCGAGATCACCCGCGCGCAACTCGACGTGCCTGCCGCCCGGTCGCACGCCGAGATCCTCGACGCCGCGATGGGCCGTGTCCGCAGCGACCTCGACGCGCGGCGTGAAAACGGGTCGCGCACCCGGTCGGTGGTGCTGGCCCACGCGTTCGTGGTCGGGGCGGAGGCCACCGGGTCGGAGCGGTCGATTTCCGTCGGCGGCGTCGAGACCGTGTCGGCGTCCGCTTTCGGCGGGGTCGACTACGTCGCGCTCGGCCACCTCCACTCGCCGCAGACCCTCACCGAGAACATCCGGTACTCGGGTTCGCCGCTGCCGTACTCGTTCGGTGAGCGCACCCACGGCAAGGCCGTCTTCCTGGTGGACCTCGACGGCGAGGGACTGCACTCCGTCGAGCGGGTCGATCTGCCGGTGGTCCGCGGTCTGAAGCAGCTGACCGGGACGGTGCAGCAGTTGCTCGAGGACGACGCGTTCCGCGACGCCGAGGACTGCTACGTGTCGGCGGTGCTCACCGACCCGGAACGTCCGGTCGACGCCATGCGCGCGCTGCAGACCCGGTTCCCGTTCGCCGTCCACCTCGAGTGGCAGCGCCCGGACGGCGCCGACGATCTGCGCTACCGCGACAAGGTGTACGGGCGCAGTGATCTGCAGATCACCCGCAGCTTCCTCACCGATCTGCGCAGCGCACCGTCGACGAGCGAGATCCGGCTGGTGGAGGCCGCGCTCGGTTACGCCGCCCGGGCCGGCGAGGACACCGCCGAGGTCGTCGCGCTGGAACAGTCGGCATGAGGCTGCATCGGCTGGAGGTCGAAGCCTTCGGGCCGTTCGCAGGATCCGTGGAAGTCGACTTCGACCGGCTCGGTGCGGACGGGCTGTTTCTGCTGCACGGTGATACCGGGGCCGGCAAGACGACGGTCCTCGACGCGGTGGCGTTCGCGCTGTACGGCACCGTGCCCGGAGCAAGGAAGGACGGCAAGCGCCTCCTGTCCGACCACGCGCCCGCCGGATCCGTTCCGACGGTGACGCTCGAGGCGACGATCGCCGGCAGGCATCTGCGGCTCGTCCGCAGCCCGGAGTTCGAGCGGCTCAAGCGTCGCGGGTCGGGGACGATCAAGGAGAACGCGAAGGCCACGCTGACCTGGCTCGACGGTCACGGCGAGAACCTGTCGCGGATCCCCGACATCGCCGACGAGGTCGGACGGCTGATGGGCATGAGCGCCGATCAGTTCTTCCAGGTGGTGCTGCTGCCGCAGGGCGAGTTCGCGAAGTTCCTGCGCGCCGACACCGAGGAGCGCGGCCAGCTGCTGGAGCGGCTGTTCGACACCACGCGATTCGAGACGGTGGAGGAGTGGTTCCTCGACCGCAGGCGCACCAGCGCCCACGAACTCGACGAGCACCAGCGGTCCGTCGACGTGCTGCTCGCGAGGGTCGCGACCGCCGCCGGGATCGAGGGCGGCGCCGACGCCGATCCGGTGACCTGGGCCCACAAGCTCGAGGACGAGGCGCGTGAAACCCGCGACCTGGCAGCGAACGACCTGCAAGAAGCGAAGGGCCGGGCGAAAGTGGCCCGTGATGCGCTCACGGAGGCGCGCCGCGTCCTCGACCTGCAGACCCGCCGACGGCGGGCCCAGACGGAGCTCGACACCCACGCAGCGGGTGCCGACCAGCGGGCCGTCCTCGTCGCCGAACTAGCCGATGCGCGCCGGGCAGAACCGGTCGCGACGGTGGCCCGCGACGCCGACGCCTCCCGAGCCAAAGCCGCGGCCGCAGCGCGGAACGTCGGGGCGATCACGGACGAACTGCGCGCGAGCGTGGGCGGCGCCGACCTCGTTGCGGAGTTGTCCTGGCCGCCGACCGCCGACGAACGCGAGCACATCCGGGCCGGAATCCGCACCTGGCGTGACGAGATCGTGCGGCTCGACGGGGCACTCGCCGAATCCGCTGCCGCCGACCGGCTCACCGTCGAGGTGGAGCGGCTGCGCGCGCGGCAGGCCGAACTCACGGAGGCCGGGGACGCGCTGTCCCGGGAGCGGGAACAACTGCCACTCGCCCTGCGGGAAGCGGAGAAGGCGCTCGACTCGGCAGAGAAGGCCCGCGCCGCGCTGCCCGGCCTCGTCGACACCCGGGACCGGGCAGCCGACGCGGCCTCCGCGGCGGCGGATCTGCGCACCCGCCGCGTCGAGCGCGATCGGCTCGAACGCGCAGTGCACGAGGCCCGGGACCAGCACCAGGACGCGCGGGAACACTGGCTCGACCTGATGCAACGCCGGATCACGGGCATGGCCGCCGAACTGGCGGGCACGCTCGAGGACGGTGTCCCGTGCCAGGTGTGTGGTTCACCCGAGCACCCGCGGCCCGCGGAACCGTCCGAGCTGTCGGTCACGAAGGCCGGCGAGGACCAGGCACGCGCGGCGGAGCAGAAAGCCGCGGCGGCGCTGACGACCGCGACCGAGAAACTCGGCGCGGCCGAGCGCGCGATCGACGTGCTCGTGCAGCGCGGCGGCGACGGTGACGCGGACGAACTCGCGCTGGCACTCTCGGCCGCGGAGTCGGCGGTGAGGGAGGCGACTGCGCTCGGGGATCAGGTGGAGCGCCGGTCCGCATTTCTCACCGAACTGCGGGACCGCCAGAGCCGGCTGCAGGAACGGTCGCGGGACGTCGGCGCCGACGCCGCCACAGTGGCCGAGCGGATCGCGGCGAGCACGACGCAGCTCGGGGAGATCCGGGCCCGGGTGACGCGAGCGGCGGGCGACGACCCGAGCGTCGAGGATCGTCGCGCGCGACTCGACGCGCTCGCCGAGGCGGCCTCGGAACTGCTGGACGCGCGGGACGCAGGCGCCGGTGCCGAGTCGGCGGCCCGTGAACTCGCGGCCAAGGCCGAGGCGCTCGCCGGGGACGCCGGATTCGGCAGCATCGACGACGCCGTGGCCGCGGTCCGGACGCCCGCCCGCCGGAATGAGATCGAGGCCGCCCTCACGGCGGCGCGGGACGCCGAGGTGGGGGCGCGCAGAGTGCTCGACGACCCCGAGGTCGCCGCTGTCGCCGACGCGGAACCCGTGGATTTGGCGGCCGTCCAGCACGCGCACGACGCGGCGGCGGAGGTCGTGGACGTTGCCGTCGCGGCGGCGTCCGACGCCGAGCGCCGACTGCTCGACCTGGAACGGTACGTCGGTCAGCTCGACAAGACCGCCGAGACGATTGCCCCGATGCAGGCCGCGCACGAGGAGTTGGCCGCGCTCGCCGAGGTGATCGCGGGCCGTGGCCAGAACGCGAGGAAGATGTCGCTGCGGTCGTATGTGCTGGCGGCCCGGCTGGAAGAGGTCGCGGTGTCGGCGTCCGCGCGGCTCGGCCGGATGTCGGACGGGCGCTACGAATTCGTCCACAGCGACGAGGCCGGTCCGCGAGGCCGCCGCGGCGGCCTGGGGCTGGATATCCGCGACGACTACACCGGGGTGGTGCGGTCGGCCAAGACCCTGTCCGGCGGTGAGTCGTTCCTGGCGTCGCTGTCGCTGGCGCTCGGTCTCGCCGATGTGGTGGCGGCCGAGTCGGGCGGCGTCGTGCTCGACACGATGTTCATCGACGAGGGATTCGGCACCCTCGACGCGGACACCCTCGACTCGGTGATGGCTGTCCTCGACGAGCTGCGTGACGGCGGCCGGGTGGTGGGGGTCGTCAGTCACGTCGACGAGATGCGGCAGCGAATCCCGAGCAGGCTGCACGTCATCCGCGGACGCACCGGCTCGACCGTCGAGGTGGTGGCCGGCTGACCGCCGGTCAGTCCGGCTTGGACGCGACGGCGGTCTCGTCGACGGTGACGCCCTCCCGCTCGGCGTCGTCGACGTCTTCGTTCGCGGCGACGGCGTCGGGGATGTTGCTCTCGGCGCTGTGCTCGTCGATCTGCTCACCGATATAGCGCACCACCACGGCGGCGACGGCGGCGGCGGGCACCGCGAGGAAGGCGCCGACGATCCCGAACACGGAGCCACCGGCGGTGACGGCGAGCAGGACCACGACGGCGTGCAGTTTCATGCTCTTGCTCTGGAGGACGGGCTGCAGCACGTTGCCCTCGATCTGCTGCACCACGATGATGATGATCAGCACGATCACCGCGGTGGTGAGACCGTTGGCGACCAGCGCGACCAGCACGGCGAGCGCGCCGGCGACGAACGCACCGACGATCGGGATGAAGCCACCGATGAACGTCAGGATCGCGAGGACCGGTGCGAGTGGCACACCGAGAATCACCAGCCCGGCCCCGATGAAGACGGCGTCGATGAGGCTGACCAGAGCCTGGGTGCGGATGAATCCACCGAGCGTGTCCCACATACGGCCCAGCACCACTTCGAGGTGACGGCCCGCGCGGCCGCCGCTGACGGAATGTAGCCAGGGGATGAACCGGGGGCCGTCCTTGATGAAGAAGAACGACAGCACCAGCACGAGGCCGAGCGTGATCAGCAGCGAGCTCGCGGTGCTGACACCGGTGAACACACCGGACGCGATGACCGTTCCACTCTCCTGGACCTTCACGATGATCGTGTGGATGCCCTGGTCGATCTGATCGTCCTGCAGGTTGATCGGCGGACCCTTCAGCCAGTCCTGCACCTGGTTGATCCCCTGGGTGGCCTTGTTGGCCAGCTCGGGGGCCTGACTGACGACGGACGGCACGATGCCGGCAATGATCCCGGCGACGACGGCGATGAACACGACGAGCGTCGTCGCTGCGGCCGCCGCCGGGGGGATCCGCCGCTTCGTCATCGCCCGCGTCGGCGGCCACAGCACCGTGCACACCACGATCGCCAGCAGCACGGGGAGGACGATCACCCACAGCTTCTCGATGATCCATCCGAACAGCAACGCGCCCAGCGCGATTGCCACGAGAACCAGCGACCACTTGGCCAGCCACATCGCACCCACCCCGATGAGGTGCCCGCGGTCCGGTTTCGTGATCGCGCCCCCGGACGGTGCCGGGGCTTCCTTCTCCGCCACAGATGGTCCTCCCTGCCGTGTCTGCTCAGCCGATCAGTACTGACAGTACTGGGGGACGCCGGGACGGCACGGTGCGGTCAGCAGCAGCGGGCGCCCGGGTTGGCGTCGGCGTCCGCGTAGCGCGCTTTCCAGTACTCGCGCTCGCTCGGCACCTCGGCGTCCGGATGGTGGCGGCGAAGGTGCTCGACGTACCTGCTGTAGTCGTGGTCGCCCATCAGCGCCCCCGTCCACCACCAGGCGGTCCGGACGGCCCCGACGACCCTATTCATCATGATGATGTGCCCTGTCCGTGTGGGTGTGCGCCGCGCCGGGGGCGCGGACCGCGCCCGAGGCGATGAGTTCGTTCCATTCCTTGTCGAGTTCCTTCTCGGCGGCGGTGGTGACGAACCCGGCCGGGGCGAAGATCTTCGACGGCTCCTCGGGTGCTTCGGTGGTCGGCAGTCCGCCCGCCCGGAACGCCTTGACGCACACGACCGCTCCGGCCGCCATGACGACCAGGACGAGGCCGGCGAACACGATCGACAGGGTGCCCTGGATGAACGTGTTGCGGATGACGGCATCGATGGCCTCGGAGGTCTTGGCGGATCCGAAACTGGTCTTGCCTGCTTCCTTCGCCTCCTTGAACGCGGCGTGCTGGGACCAGTAGCCGACGGAGGTGTTGCCGGAGAAGATCTTCTGCCAGGACGCGGTCATGGTGACGATCAGGTCCCAGACGAGGGGAACCCCCGGAATCCAGGCCCACTTGAAGAGGCCCTTCTTCATGACGATGGCGAGGACCACCATCAGGGCTATCGCGGCGAGCAACTGGTTCGCGATGCCGAACAGCGGGAACAGGGTGTTGATTCCGCCGAGCGGGTCGGTGACGCCCATCAGGAGGATGGCGCCCCACAGTCCGACGACGGCGAGCGAGCACACCCAGGCTCCGATGCGCCACGACGGATCCTTGAACTTGCGGGCGGCTCCGCCGAAGTTGCCGAGCGAGTCCGACAGCATGAACCGGGCGACCCGGGTGCCGGCGTCGACGGTGGTGAGGATGAACAGCGCCTCGAACATGATCGCGAAGTGGTACCAGAACGACTTGAGGGCTGAGCCGCCGAGGAACTGGCTGAGCACTTCTGACATGCCGAAGGCGAGCGTCGGGGCACCGCCGGTGCGCGAGATGATCGACTCCTCGTCGACGCCCGCCGCGGCCTGCGCGAGGGTGTCCGCGGAGATGTTCGGGCTGGACAGTCCGAGGCTGTTCACATACGTCGCGGCCGTCTCGGGGGTTCCGCCGGTGAGGGTGGCCGGCGCATTGAGCGCGAAGTACAGGTGCTGGTCGATGATGCACGCCGTGACGAGCGCCATGATCGCGACGAACGACTCGGTGAGCATGCCCCCGTATCCGATCAGCCGCATCTGCTTTTCCTTCGCCAGCAGTTTGGGCGTCGTGCCGGAGGAGATGAGGGCGTGGAAGCCGGACAGCGCGCCGCACGCGATCGTGATGAACAGGAACGGGAACAGCGAGCCCGCGAAGGCGGGACCGTTGCCCTGGATGGCGAACGTCGTGACGTCGGGCATCTTGATGGTGGGCTGCGCAACCAGGATGCCGATGGCCAGCAGGACGATCGTGCCGATCTTCATGAACGTCGACAGGTAGTCGCGCGGGGCCAGCAGCAGCCACACGGGCAGGACGGAGGCGGCGAAACCGTATGCGATCATCAGCCAGGCGATGGTCACCTTCGACAGCGTGAACCAGTCGGCGCCCCAGCCGGTGTCGGCCACCCAGCCGCCGGACACGATGGCGAGGAGCAGCAGCACGACGCCGATCAGCGACACCTCCGCGACCTTGCCCGGGCGCAGGTACCGCAGGTACACGCCCATGAAGAGGGCGATCGGGATGGTCATAGCGATCGAGAAGACACCCCATGGGCTTTCCGCCAGCGCGTTGACGACGACGAGGGCGAGCACCGCGATGAGGATGATCATGATGACGAAGACGCCGATCATGGCGGCGATGCCGCCGACGACGCCGAGTTCGTCGCGGGCCATCTGGCCGAGGCTGCGGCCGCGGCGTTTCGTCGAGATCCACAGGACGAGGAAGTCCTGGACGGCGCCGGCGAAGACGACGCCGATGATGATCCACAGCGTGCCGGGCAGGTAGCCCATCTGGGCGGCGAGGACGGGGCCGACGAGGGGGCCTGCGCCGGCGATGGCGGCGAAGTGGTGCCCGAACAGCACCCGCCGATCCGTCGGCATGTAGTCCTTGCCGTTTTCGAGGATCTCGGCTGGGGTGGCCCGGTCGTCGCGGGGCTGGACGAGTTTGCGCTCGATCAGCCGCGCGTAGAAGCGGTAGGCGATCAGGTAGGTGCAGACGGCGGCCACCACGAACCAGACGGCGTTGATGTTCTCGCCGCGGACGAACGCGATCATCACCCAGGCGATGCCGCCGAGAAGGCCGAGGACGGCGAACGTGATCCGCGCCGCCGGTGAGATCGGGGTGCGGTCCACCACGCCGACGGGCGGAAGATCCGGATCCGTTTTCAGGTACTCGACCTCGGATTCGGGGGCGGCTCTCAGGGCCATCGCGCACTCCTTCCCGGCGTCCCCGTCGTCATTGTGTGCCAGGGGCGACGCCGTCGACAGGTGCCACATCTTTTGTGGCCCCCGTCACCCTATTGCGCCGACGTTCCGTTCGACGAAAAAACGACGTCAGAAGCGAGTCGAGTCGGCATCGATCCAGTCGGTGAGCCAGTCCGACGGTGGGTCCTCGAGTAGTTCGCCGGGCATCAGCCACTCGTACAGTTCCGCGTAGGTGCGGGTGGTGACGCCGTCGATCCGGCGGTTGAGCATCGCCGGTGTCAGTTGGTCGAAGCTGTCGAGTCCCATCGACGCCACCATCTGCCGGGCGCCTGCCACCGTCGACTTCTGGAACCGGAACACCCTGGCCGCCTTGTCGGGGACGTCGAGTGCGTGGGTCCGCGCCGGGTCCTGGGTGGTCACCCCGACGGGGCAGCGGTTGGTGTGACACATCTGCGCCTGGATGCACCCGACGGCGAACATCATCGCGCGGGCGGCCATGGTGAAATCGGCGCCCTGGATGATCCGTTTGACGATGTCGGATGCGCTGGCGACCTTCCCGGACGCGCCGATCTTGACACGGTCCCGCAGACCGGTACCGGTGAGCGCGTTGTGCACCAGCATCAGCCCCTCGGTGAGCGGCATGCCCATGTTGTCCTCGAATTCCACTGGACCCGCACCGGTTCCGCCCTCGGAGCCGTCGACGATCACGAAGTCCGGGGTGACGTCACGTTCGAGCATCGCCTTGCAGATGCCGAGGAACTCGATGCGCGATCCGACACACAACTTGAACCCGACGGGTTTGCCGCCGGACAGCTTCCGCAGGGTGACGATGAAATCGATGAGCCCGTTCGGGGTGGAGAACGCGGTGTGCGCTGGCGGGGAGATCACCGTCTTCCCGACGGGCACGCCGCGAGTCTCGGCGATCTCCCGCGATACCTTCGCACCGGGCAGCACCCCGCCGAGCCCGGGTTTCGCGCCCTGCGACAGTTTGATCGAAATCGCCTTCACCTGGTCGAGTGCCGCGTGTTCGGCGAACTTGGCGGGGTCGAACCGGCCGTCGTCTGTCCGGCAGCCGAAGTAGCCGGACGCGATCTCCCAGATCAGGTCGCCGCCGTGCTTACGGTGGTAGGGGCTGATCGCGCCCTCGCCGGTGTCGTGCGCGAACCCGCCGCGCGCGGCCCCGGCGTTGAGGGCTTCGATGGCGTTGGCGGAGAGCGAGCCGAAGCTCATCGCGGACACGTTGAGAAGCGCGATGTCGTAGGGCTGTTCGCAGTCGGGCCCACCGAGGCGCACGGTCGGCGGTTCCGGCGGTGCCATCCGTGCGCGCAGCGAATGGACCATGAACTCGTAGCCGCCGGCGTGGACGTCCCGTTCGGTGCCGAACGGCTCCTCGGCGAGCGTGCCCTTGGCGCGCTCGTAGACGAGGTCGCGGGTATCGCGGTCGAAGGGTGTTCCATCCGTGGACGATTCGACGAAGTACTGCTGGATCTCGGGGCGGATCTTCTCGAGCAGGAACCGCGCGTGCCCCAGCACCGGGTAGTTCCGCAGAATGCTGTGCCGCCGTTGCAGCAGGTCCCACGTGCCCAGGCCGGCCGTCGCGAGCAGGAGGAGGGCGGCGAACCACCACCCGGTGGCCACACCGAACGTCAGGGCGAGAGCGCCCAGTCCGAGGATCCATATCGCGAGGACGATCAACCATCGGGTCACGTGCTGAGACTAGAACCTCACGTGAGTGCCGACGCGTACTCCGGCGCACTTTCCCACTCACGTGGCGAGGGGATGGGATAGTGGAGGCACGAGGTCAGCTGCCACGACTGGGGGATGTCATGTCGGAGTCACCGAACAATCCGGAATCGTCGAGCAACCCGGTGCCGCCGAAGCCGGGCGACACGGGCGCCTACGGCTACCAGTACCCGACGCAGCAGCAACAGCCGCAGTCGCAGCCCTACCCGGGACAGTACGGCCCGCCGCCGCTGCCGCCGTCGAACGCGGGGTGGGCGGTGGCCGCAGTCCTCTTCTTCTGGCCGCTCGCGTTCGCCGCGTTCAACCACGTCCACGACGTCTACCCGAAGTGGGCGATGGGCGATTACCAGGGCGCCCAGTACGCGTCCGACCGCGCCAAGTCGCTCGGCAAGATCGCCCTGTGGATCTGGGTGGCGCTGATCGTCGTCTTCGTCATCGGGTACGCCATCCTGATCATCGCCCTCGTCGCGAACAGCAATACCAACAGCTGGTGAGGGCGATGGTCGTTGATCCGGCGCCGACGCCGTAGAATCCAACGACCGTGAGCCTTACCCTCGGAATCGTCGGACTGCCCAACGTCGGCAAGTCCACCTTGTTCAACGCGCTGACCAACAACGACGTGCTGGCCGCGAACTACCCGTTCGCGACCATCGAACCCAACGTCGGCCTGGTCGAACTGCCCGACCCGCGGCTGTCCGAGCTCGCCCGGATCTTCGGTTCCGAGCGCATCCTGCCCGCCACGGTGTCGTTCGTCGACATCGCCGGCATCGTCAAGGGCGCCTCCGAGGGCGCCGGCCTCGGCAACAAGTTCCTCGCCAACATCCGCGAGGCCGACGCCATCTGCCAGGTCGTTCGCGTGTTCCACGACGACGACGTCGTGCACGTCGACGGCCGCGTCGACCCGGCGTCCGACATCGAGGTGATCGAGACCGAGCTCGTCATCGCCGACATGCAGACGCTGGAGAAGGCCCTGCCGCGCCTGGAGAAGGAAGCGAAGAAGAACAAGGAGCTCAAGCCCATCCACGAGGAGGCGCTGAAGGCGCAGGAAGTCCTCGACTCGGGCAAGACCCTGTTCAGCGCGAAGGACAAGCTGGACTTCGCGCTGCTGCGCGAACTGAGCCTGCTCACCACCAAGCCGTTCCTGTACGTGTTCAACGCCGACGAGGCCGTGCTCACCGACGAAGCGAAGGTCGCCGAACTGCGCGCCTCCGTCGCCCCCGCAGACGCCGTTTTCCTCGACGCCAAGGTCGAGCAGGAACTCCTCGAGCTGGACGAAGAGGACCGGCAGGAAATGCTCGACTCCATCGGCCAGTCCGAGCCCGGCCTGCACGCCCTCGCCCGCACCGGCTTCCACACTCTCGGCCTGCAGACCTACCTCACCGCAGGTCCCAAGGAATCCCGCGCCTGGACCATCCACAAGGGCGACACCGCCCCGCAGGCCGCCGGTGTCATCCACACCGACTTCGAGCGCGGCTTCATCAAGGCCGAGATCGTCTCCTTCGACGACCTCGTCGCCGCCGGATCCATGGCCGCCGCCAAGGCCGCGGGCAAGGTCCGCATGGAGGGCAAGGATTACACCATGGCCGACGGCGACGTGGTGGAGTTCCGCTTCAACGTCTGACCGCCCTGTCAGCCCAGTGGGAGGCAGATCGAGCCGAGATTCAACCCCATTGTCACGTTCACTGTCAGGTTCGTGGACGTCGAGGTGTCGAAGCCGCTGGATCCGCTGAACTTTGCGACGACGATGTGCGCACCGGTCGTCGTGAATGTGTGGTTGACGGTAGCGGTGCCGTTCGTCACGGGTGCCGCGGCGCCGCCGAGTAATGCTGTGCCCTCCTTGAACTCGACCGTGCCGCCCGAGGGGGTGGGCGCAACCTTCGCGGTCAAGGTGACCGGGCAGGTGGTCGCCGGTGTGCCCGTCGCGGACACAGTGGTCGTGGTGGTTGCTGCGGCGGCGGACGGAGTCACGAGCACCATTGCTGCGGCCACGGCGCCCAGGGTGAACATTCCGGCCCTCAGTCGTGGCGCGAGCCTGCGACCAACGTGATGGCCCTGTTCGGTCGGTCCCGAACGAGGCCGTGGATTTGCGAGCGAGATCATGACCGCACTCCTTCGATTCGCGCCTGACGAAACGCGAAGCGGACGACCACGGATCGACCTTCGTGGCCGCCCGGGCCGCTGAATTCGACGCTACTCGGGGTGTGTGAGCTGTATCAATCCTGGAGACCGGTCGGTACCGGGGCGAAACCGTGTCAGCCTCAGCCTCCGACTGCCGGTTGCGTGGTTCCGCGCACGAGGACTGCGACGACTCCTGCGCCGACGAGGGAGATCAACCCCATGGTGACGGCGGCGTGGTTCCAGCCCGTCACCATGCCGTCGATGGTGCCTGCGGGGTCGAGGGCGATGATACTGACGACGGTGACGCCGATGGAGGAGCCGAGGTAGCGGGCGGTGTTGTTGGCGCCGCTGCCGAGTCCGCCCTGGTCGGCGGGGACGCTGGCGACGGCTTGGCGGCCGAGGCCGGCGTTGAGCAGTCCGCTGGCGACGCCGGCGAGCAGCAGTCCCGGGACGAGTCGCAGCAGGGACGAGTCGGGGGACAGGCCCGTCATCGTGAGCATGGCAACGCCGACGCCGGCGAGTCCGATGACGAGTTGCGGCGACCCGGCGAGCCGCGCCGGGAGTTTCCGCGCCAGCAATGACGCCACGACGCTCGTGCCGGACCACAGCGCGATCACCCCGGCCGCGGCGAGGGTGCTGACGTGCATCGTCTTGACCAGGAACGTGCATGCGAACGACATCAGGCCGATGATGCCCGCCCCGGTGGCGAGGGCGGCGAGGGTGGCGGCGAGGAAATCGCGCCGGCGGAACAACGCGAGGTCGAGCATCGGGAACGGGCGCCGCCGCTCGACGCCGACGAACGCGAGGGTGAATACGGCGGCGCCGACACCGCAGAGGACGGTGGCGGCGGTGTTGCCCTGCCTGCCCTCGACCAGTGCGACGAGGACCAGCACCATCGCGGCGCACAGCGTGAGCGCTCCGGGGACGTCGATCCGCTTCGGGACTGCGGACCGTGACTCCGCAAGTGCGCGCGTCGCGACCTGTCCGATCGCGAGGGACGCGACGGCGAGTGCCCAGTACAGGCCGCGCCACCATCCGGCGAGGTCGAGGAGTCCTGCGAGCACCGGACCGACTGCGATGCCTGCGCCGACGCTCGCGCCCCAGATCCCGCTCGCCGTCGCGCGTGCCGCCGGGGTGGCGAAGGCGTGGGCGACGGCGGCGAGGCTGGCGGCGATGAGCGCTGCGCCCGCCACGCCCTGGATCAGACGGCCGACGATGAACAGGACGGGTTCCTGACTGATCGCGCCGACCACGGCTCCCAGTGCGAGAAGCCAGGCGCCCCAATGGAACACCCGGCGCCGGCCGTAGTCGTCGGCGAGCGCGCCCGCCGTCAGCAGGACCGCGGCGAGGCCCACGCTCATCGAACTGAGAATCCACGTCTGCGCTGCGGGCCCGGCCGACAGCGCCGCGGCGACGGTGGGCATGTTGCCGAGCGGCGCGCAGAACGCGATCAGGGCGACGAACGTGCCGAGCGACGCGACGGACAGCGTGGTTCCCGGGCGGGGTGCGGGTGTACGGGCGGGTGAGGCAACCGCGGTTGGTCTGTTCACAAGACTGAACCTAGAACTATTTTGGTCTGGTGACAAGACTGAGTTGCGCTAGCATGGGGAAATGGCACTGGGAACCGGGTACTCGCAGCAGAACTGCAACCTCGCTCGCGCGCTCGAGGTGGTGGGTGAGCGGTGGACGATGCTCGTGCTGCGCGACTGCTTCTACGGCGTCCGCCGCTTCAGTGATCTGCTCGCCCATCTCGACATCTCGCGCGCCGTCCTGACGGATCGGCTGGGCGCTCTCGTCGACGCCGGCGTGCTCGTCCGTGTCGCCGACGGTGGCCACCCCGAGTACGAACTCACCGAGGCCGGAAAGGCGCTGTGGCCGAGCATCTATGCGCTCTCCCAATGGGGTGAGCAGTACGCGTCGCCCGGCAGTTACCCCGGCCGGGTGTTCTCGCATGCGGAGTGCGGGACCCAACTCGACCGTTTCGGGCGGTGCCCCGGCTGCGGCACGATCCCGGGGCCGGAAGACCTCGTGGTCGCGCCCGGGCCGGGGGAGGCCGTCCACCCTCGCAGCGACGCCGTAGCCGTGGCCCTGCGGGAACCCCGCCGGATGCTCACCCCGCTGCGGTCACGCAGCGAGGCCTGAATGTCACGCCGCGACGCGCAGGGGTGGTTCGAACGTCGCCCGCACCTGCAGCCACTGGGCGAGGATCTGACATCCGGTGAGACCGCTCGCGTCGAGTGGTTCGCTGGCGTACGCGATATGCCGGCCGCCGCGGGTGTTGACGACGCGCACCCCGCGCCAGGCGAGGCGCGGTGGGAGGTAGCCGAGTACCTCGATCATCGCGGTCCGCAGTCGTCGGGCGTCGGTGCGCCACTGCCGAGGGCTGAATCGTGTCATTCTCGCATTCTGGAAGCTGTTGCTGCGGATCAGTTCCCACGTCTGCGCGAGCCATGTCCGCAGCGCGCGGAACGACATCCACCGGGTGAGATCCGCGATGTCGCGCACATAGCTGTCTTCGCTGGCATTGCAGATCATGTCGTCCGCGTGCGCGATCCACTGGACCGGTACCGACTCGGGGATCGGCGCGCCGGCACCTGCGACTCCGCGCCCGAAGCATCCCGGTACCACCCCCGCCGGTTGTTCGGGGTCGGAGACGAGACCCACGGCGGCAAGGTTGCCGGCGTGCAGGGCGCCGGTGGCGATCTGCCCGAGGACCTCACGAATCACCGTGCATCCCTGCGAGTACCCGATCAGCATGACCGGTCCGGGAACGTCGTCCATGGCGTCGATCAACCGGCGGACGCCGACCTCGGTGCTCTGCCGATAGCTGAGCCCGCCCGCGGCGACCGGCCCATAGGACGCGGGGTAGCCGACCCACCGAGACTCGAATCGGTCGTCGAGGGCGTCGGTGACGTCACTCAACAGCCCGGAGACGTGGCGCCGGTGGTCATCGGGGTGGGACTCACCGGTACCACCGACAGCGAGAACGGTCACCTGGGGCATGGCGTCCATCATGCCGACGGACGATAAGGATTCGATCGGTCGACCCTGAGAAGTTCCTGGCAATCGACTGCGAACGGTTGTCACCCGATCGCCAGCGCGATCAGAGCCACCAGTGGCGGCCCGCTCTGCGACACTGCGCCGACGACGCCGTCGCCGCGCTGCCGGCTGAGTGCCATGCGATCCGACACGGCCAAAGCGAGTCCCGCCAGGAACATGAAGATGCACGTGTAGACGACGAGCGTGCGGCCCGGAGTGTCGTGACCGGTCCACCACAGGACGACGCCGGCGATTGCTCCGGAACCCAGGTACAGGTTGTAGAAGCCGACGTTGAACGCCCACAGATGGGCGGCGGGCACGTCGCTGCCGGGGATCCGGAAGATGCCCTCGTGCACCGACGGTCTGCGGAACAGGAGCGATTCCCACACGAACGCCAGCACGTGCACGCCGGCGGCGATCAGGGTGGCGATCTGCGCGACGACGATCATGACGCACCCGTCCGGGTTCCGAGTTCGACGCCGTAGCGACTGGTGATCTCGTGCAGCAGCCGGCCCACGTCCTCCGGCGCGGGCCGGCCGTGTCCGATGGCGTCGAGATCACTGAAGAAGCCACTGTTGGCCGCCCCGGCGGAGACGAGGAGGAAGTCGGCGTCTTCGGAGAGGACAGTGAACGTATTCATCGTTCCCGCCTCGATGACGATGGTTTCCCCCGCCGCGACCTCGTATCCGGTGTCTCCGGCCTGGACGAGTATCCGGCCGCGCAGCACGTGATACGACTTCGCCCACGGCTCGGCGTGCAGCGGACCGGCCGCTGCATTCCGGGACGCTTCGACGAGGAACACTTCGAACGCTCCGCCGACGTCATCGCCGCCGACCAGGACCGTGATGTCGGCGTCCGGCACGGTGAGGCGCCGGCCGTCGCCCGCTGCGACTACGTGAACTTTCGTGGACATACTGCGACGCTAGGACGCTCACACCGCGCTGCCCATCCCAGGATCCTGGGATGGTGGTGTGCCCGTGACCAGCGCATACTGGGTCCATGCTGGAGGTTCGGGCGGAGAAGCTGCGCCGGGAAGTGCTCGCGTTCGCGGGAGAGGGCGCCGGCGTCACGCAACTGCACGAGCGTGCCATCGAACTGGTCGGTGAGACGGTGCGCAGCGACCTCACGTGCTGGGCGATGCTCGACCCGGAGACACTCGCGATCAGTTCGATGACGAGCGGGCGCAGCCGTATCCCGCAGCAGTACGAACCGCTGCTCGCCGAATCCGAGTACAACGGTGCCGATCCGGGGACGTTCGCCGAACTCGCCTGCAGTGGCCGGACTGTCGCGCGGGCCTCGGACCTGCCCGCGGGCGAGGTCGCCCACAGCCTCCGCCACGGCGCGGTGTGGGCGCCGCTGGGGCTCGGCAGCGAGGTCCGCCTCGTGTTCCGCATCGACGGGGTGTGCTGGGGTGCAGCCGGATTCGTGCGGTCCGGACCGGATTTCACCGACCGTGACCTCGAGTTCCTCTCGCTCGTGGCGCCCGGGCTCGCGGTCGCGACGCGGGCCGCGTCCGTGCACGCTCGGGCGGTCACCGGTTGCGGTGATCAGGGTCCGGCGGTGGTGCTGACCGATGCCGCCGGTGATCCGGTCGCGCTGACGGCCGCTGCCCGAGACTGGCGGGATCGCTTCGACGACGTAGCCCCGGGCAGACTGGATGTGGTGTTGCGGGCCGCGACCTTCGGGGCGCGGTCGAGCAGTTCCGGCGTGTTCAAGGCACGTGTCCGCGACGCGGAGGGCGGCTGGATTCTGGTGCGCGCCACGGCATTGACCGGCGGCGACGAGCCGCAGACGGCGGTCACCCTCGAACCCGCCGCCGACGGCGAGCTCACCGGACTACTGCTCGCGGCGTATGCGGTGACCGCACGCGAACGCGACGTGTGCGCCGACGTGCTGGCCGGCTACGCGACGTCCGAGATCGCGGACCGTCGCGGCATCACCGTGAACACCGTCCAGGATCATCTGAAATCGGTCTACGCGAAGGCCGGGGTCCGCAGCCGCGCGGAACTCGCCGCACGGCTGCGGACCGGTCGAGAGAACTAGCGACCGCTCACGACCCGGTGGTGCCCGTCGCCAGTGAGGAGCAGGCCTCCTGCGCTGCGGCCCACGTCGAACTGTCGACCCCGGGAGGTGCGGCCGACTCGTCCGGCGCCCCACCGTGCGGTGGGGCGGATCCGGCGCCGCCCTCCGGCGGTGTCATCTCGCCGCTGGGCGGGGCCATTCCGCCCGGGGCGCCGCCGCCGGCCTGGTCGGGCGGTGCGGGCACGCCGTTTTCTTCGAGGCAGGCCTCGAGTTCGTCGCTCATCGCCGCGGGCGCGGTGCCGCCCTGCGCAGCGCTGCCGCCGGTGCCGTCCTGCACGGCGCTGCTGCTGGTGCTTGTCGACGAAGTGCCGGACGAAGACTCGCCCGAGCTACACGCGACGACGGAACATGCGAGACCTACTGCCATCGCCGCCCCACCGATGCCGCGAACCAATTGTGAACGCATGATCGATGCCCTTCCTCTGTGAGTGAGACACCACTACACCGCGGGAAGCTGGGAGAACGCTGCGTGCACGCTGGAAGGGCACTGTCAGCGCGGTTCGGGCCGCTCCTGGTAGCACTTGAAACTCAGTGCGAGACGGCCACGCCCGTGCGTCATCGAGCGCAGGGCGACCGGATAGTCGGTGACCTCGCTCGTCGGCACCGAGGCGATGACGGTGACCTCGCCGTCCCCTGCCGGTTCGGTGCCCTCGATCTGGCCGCGTCGCCGTCCGAGATCCGCCATCACGTCACCCTGCAGCGTCGAGGGAACGGTGACCTCGACGTGGTCGACGGGTTCGAGAACGAGAGTGCCCACCTTCTCGATGGCAGCACGGAGGGCGAGCGCCCCCGCCATCCGGAAGCTGAAATCGTCGGAGTCGACCGAGTGATGCTTGCCGTCGAGTACGGTGGCGCGCAGGTCGACGAGCGGAAACCCGTGCCTGCCTCCGCGTCCCATCGATTCGGCGATCCCCTTGCCGACCGCGGGAATGAGGGACTTGGGTATCACTCCGCCGCGGGTCTCGTCGACGAACTCGTATCCCTCGTCGCGGGGGAGCGGCTCGAAGCGGACCGTCGCCACCCCGAACTGGCCGTGGCCGCCGCTTTGCTTCTTGTGGCGGCCCTCCGTCTCCACGGTGCCGAGCAGTGTCTCGCGGTACGCGATCTTCACCGGTTCGGTCAGGAGGGTGATGCCGTACCGCCGCTTCAACCGGGTCAGCGCCACCTGCACGTGCACGTCGCCGGCGCCCCGGATCACAGTCTGGTGGGTCTCGCTGTCGCGCGTGACCTCGAGCGTCGGGTCGTCGCTGACGAGTTCGGCCAGGGCGGTCGCGAGTTTGTCCTCGTCGCCCGCGCTTTCGGCGGCCACCGCGAGTCCGTAGACGGGACGGCGGTGCACGATTGGGGGCACGGTGAGTGACGATCCGATCGGTGCGAGGGTGTCGCCGGTCGAGACGTCGGTGAGTTTGATGGCGCCGACGATGTCGCCGGCCTCCGCGCTGTCGATCGGGGTGTGCTTGCTGCCGAGGACGCGAAGGAGGTTGTGCAGGCGCTCCTTCGCGCCGGTGCGCTGGTTGACGAGGATGTCGTCCGCGTGCACGCTGCCGGAGAGGACCTTCAGCAGCGCCACCTGCCCGACGTATTCGTCGGTCTGCGTCTTGAAGACGTACGCGAGCGGATCGCCGGACGGATCGCACCGCACCTCGGCGACCCGGTCCCCGTCGCCACGGACCTCGATACCCGGGACCTCCGACGGTGCGGGCGCGATCCGGCACACGAAGTCGAGCAACCGGTCGACGGCGATCGCATCGACGGCCGACCCGCACAGCACCGGCCACAGCGAGCCCGCGGCGAAACCCGCGCGGAGTGCGTGCTCGAGTTCGGGAACCGAGATGTCCTCGCCGTCGAGGTACTTCGAGAGCAGGTCGTCCTCGATCTCGACGACGTCCTCCACGAGATGTTCGTGCTGTTCGTGTTCGCGGTCGGCGATGTCGGCGGGAAGTTCGTCGCTCGTGTTCGCGGACCCGCTGTCGTAGAGGATGACGTGCTCGGTGAGGAGGTCGGCGACGCCGGTGAAACCGGACGCCTCGCCGACGGGCAGGTCGACGGGCTCGACTCCGGATCCGAAGTGATCGCGGATCCCGGCCAGGACGGCGTCGAACGACGCCCGTTCCTTGTCCATCTTGTTCACGAACAGGATGCGCGGGATGGCTCGCTCGGTCGCCGCCTGCCACAGCAGTTCGTCGTTCACCTGCAGACCGCTGACCCCGTCGATCACGAACACGGCCACGTCGGCGACCCGGAGCGCCGTCATCGCGTCGCCGGCGAAATCGGCGTAGCCCGGCGGGTCGAGAAGATTGATCCGGTAGTCGTTCCAGGAGAACGAGGCCAAGCCGAGCGTCAGCGACTGGGTGCGGTCGTGTTCCTCGGGTTGGGTGTCGAGCACGGTGTTGCCGCTCTCGACACGTCCGGGCCGCGTGACGACACCGGCGCGGAAGAGCATCGCCTCTGCGAGCGTCGTCTTCCCGTTGCCCTGATGTCCCACCAGAGCGATATTGCGGATCAGATCCGTTTCGGTCGTCACTGCTACCCCCACCGTGTCGTACGGGTCGCTCCCGACGATACCGCGCGCGCGACCGGCGGCGAGGCGTTATCTTCCACGTGAAGAGGTGGCCGCGACCTCGGTCCGCCACACCCGACACCGAATGGAGACCGCATGGCTTCGGCCGAGTTCCTCGTCGAACGTTCCACCGTCATCGATGCGAGCCCCGACGTCGTTCAGCCACTCCTCGACGACTTCCGGAAGTGGCAGGCGTGGTCGCCGTGGGAGGACGTCGATCCCGACCTGAACCGCACGTACTCAGGCCCGGATTCGGGAGTGGGCGCGTCCTACGCGTGGGAGGGCAACCGCAAGGCGGGGTCGGGACAGATGGTGATCACCGAGTCGGTGCCCGGCTCGAAGGTCGTGCTCGACCTGAACTTCCTCAAACCGTTCAAGGCGGAGAACGTCACGACGTTCCTCCTCGAACCGAACGGTGCGGGCACGACCGTCCGCTGGCAGATGACCGGTAAGAACAACCTCTTCTTCAGGATCGTGGGAGTGGTCTTCCCGATGGACAAGATGGTGGGCAAGGACTTCGAGAAGGGGCTCGCGCAGCTGAAGGCGGCGGCCGAGCAGCGTCAGTAGCCCTTTCCCGTCGCCAGTTCGAGATCGGTCATGGTCTTGAATCGGGGTGTGCCGTCGCTGTCGTTCCGGGCCTGTTCCATCACGAGGCGGGCTGACCGTCCCTTCAGATGGAGGGTCGCCACCTGATCGCCGAAGAACGGTCCGGCGACCTTGGACCAGTCGAGGGGAACGGGCGGCACCCGCGACACCCGGCTCAGGATGAAACGCACGGTCCGTTCGGTGGCGCGCCGCCAGGAGATCCGGAACGTCACCTTCATCGCGGCCGGTACGTAGTTGTGCAGCGGTGAGCACGTCAGCTGGTAGACCAGTGACTGCAGCGGTTCGGGGAAGTGCGCCTGCGCGGCGTAGGCGTGGTGGACGTCGCCGGACAGCACCGAGATGGTGGACGGCGCACGCCCACGCGGCCCGGCCCGGTGGCCTTTGCCGACATCGGCGAGGAGCCGGGCGAGCCGGTCGAACGAGTCACGAAACGCCGCCCAGTGCTCCAGGTCCGCCCCACGCCGGATCTTCTCGGCCCATCCCGCCACCCGCGGGCCGCGGGATCCGGCGGCGAGGCGTTCGTCCCAGGACTCCAGGTCGTGGAGGGCGCGGGGCAGCAACCACGGCAGCGACGTCCCGACGAGCAGATGGTCGTAGTCGCCCTCGGTCTGGCGTTCGATCCAGGAGAACTCGGGGTCGGACACCATCTCGCGGCGGCCGCCGGTGAGGATGCGCCCACACCGCGAGTCGATGACGAGCAGCCTCGCGACCCCGAGGTCGCGGCGATACGACCACTGCGTGCCCTTCGCGCCGTCCGCCTCCTCGTCGGCGGCGGACGCGAACTCCCGGAGCATCGGTTCGACGTCGCCGCCGTGCTTCCGAACACGTTGGTACAGATCGTTTTCGGCGAGGAGACTCGGCGACAGGTTCCCCAGGTGCTGATAGACCCAGTACGACGACAACGCGCCGACGATGCGCTCCTCCCACCACGACGTCGCCTCGACGTCGTGGCGCCAGGACTCGGAGGTGTTCCAGTCGTCCCGCACGTCGTGGTCGTCGAAGATCATCGACGTGGGCACCGTGGACATCAGCCAGCGCACCTGAGGGTCCGTCCACGACTCGGCGTAGAGCCAGGTGTATTCCTCGAAGTTGCGCACCTGCGGGCCGGGTGGCTCCTTCACGTCGTGGATCTCGGCGACCCGCGCCTCGGTCTCGGGGGAGAGTTCGTCGGCGTACACCTGATCCCCGAGCAGCAGCAGGGCGTCCGGCCACCGGTCCGGGGACTGTCCGGCCATGCGCACCGCGTACGCGTCGAGGGCGTCGGCGCCGAGGTGCCGGTTGTCCTCCGTCGTGGACATCGTGGCGAACCGGCACGAGCCGAACGTCAGGACGAGGGTGTCGTCGTCCTCGCGGAGCGTGCGGATCACCGACGGGACGGCATTCGGCAACGGCCACACCGGACGGCCGTCGAGGGTCACGTCGTACGGAGTGGTCGACCCGGGTTCCAGATCGTCCACGACGACGAGCGCGTAGTGGTGACCCGACACGTTCCATGTGCGTTCTTCGTGGCCGAGGACCCGGACGGTGCACGCCTCCGACGTCTCGACCCACACCGTCGCATCGCTCGTGCCGACATGTCTCAGCAGCGGTCCGAGAATCAGCTCCGCCACTTTGTCACCCTGCCGGAATTCTCTTCGCGCGTGACGGGTACATACGGTCAGACTACGGATCCCGGGCCAACTGCGAGGCGTCTTCTGCGCCGAAATTGGTCATCGCCGCCTCGAGCGGGAAGAGTGGCTATCAGGGGGTGTCGCGCCGGCTCGTCGAGTGGGCACTTCCCGTCTGAGTGGCGCTGTGTGAAGATGCTTGTCGGACAGGATGTGTCGGCGGGTGCCGGTAGTGTCGCGCGCATGGCTGAACCAGTGAAGGGTCCTGCGTCCTACTTTCCGTCGATCGAGGAGAAGTACGGCCGGCCGATCAGTGAGTGGCAGACGCTCATCCGCTCGTCCGAGCTGACCAAGCACATGGAGTTGGTGAGCTGGCTGAAGTCCGAGCACGGCCTCGGTCACGGTCACGCCAACGCGCTGGTCGCGCACACCCTGAAGGAGGACGCCGCCGGCTGACGGGCCACCGTTGTAGCTCGCCGCGATGAATCCGGAATTTTGCCGCGGGATATCATTCCGACGAATCTGGTGTCGAGGGTTCTGCTGTCGAAGGGAATCGAAATGAGCACGAAAGTCGAACAACTGGAGTTCCAGGCGGAGACCCGCCAGCTCCTGGACCTCATGATCCACTCGGTGTACTCCAACAAGGACTCGTTCCTGCGGGAGCTCATCTCCAACGCCTCGGACGCGCTGGACAAGTTGCGGCTCGAGGCGTTCCGCAACAAGGACCTCGACGTCGACACGTCGGATCTGCACATCGAGATCGAGGTGGACGCGGAGAAGCGCACGCTCACGGTCCGCGACAACGGCATCGGCATGTCCCACGAGGAGGTCGTCGACCTCATCGGCACGCTGGCCAAGTCCGGCACCGCGGACCTGCGCCGCAAGTTGCGGGAAGCGAAGGACGCCGCCGCCTCCGAGGAACTGATCGGACAGTTCGGTATCGGCTTCTATTCGACGTTCATGGTCGCCGACAAAGTGACCCTGCTGACGCGGAAGGCCGGCGAGAGCGAGGCCACGCGCTGGGAGTCGAGCGGCGAGGCCACGTACACGATCGAGGCCGTCGACGACGCCCCGCAGGGCAGCTCCGTCACCCTGCACCTCAAGCCCGAGGACGCCGAGGATCACCTGCACGACTACACGTCGGAACGAAAGATCAAGGAACTCGTCAAGCGTTACTCCGACTTCATCGCGTGGCCGATCCGGATGGACGTCGAGCGCACGGTCCCCGCCGAGGGCGACGGCGAGGACGAGGTCACCACGACGTCCGAGACGATCAACTCGATGAAGGCACTGTGGGCGCGCTCGAAGGACGACGTCTCCGAGGACGAGTACAAGGAGTTCTACAAGCACATCGCCCACGCCTGGGACGACCCGCTCGAGGTCATCCCGATGAAGGCCGAGGGCACGTTCGAGTTCCAGGCACTGCTGTTCATCCCGTCACACGCGCCGTTCGACCTGTTCATGCGGGACGGGAAGACCGGGGTGCAGCTGTACGTCAAGCGCGTCTTCATCATGGACGACTGCGACCAGCTGATGCCGGAATACCTCCGCTTCGTCAAGGGTGTGGTCGACGCCCAGGACCTCTCCCTCAACGTCTCTCGTGAGATCCTGCAGCAGGACCGGCAGATCCGCGCCATCCGCCGCAGGCTCACCAAGAAGGTCCTCACCACGATCAAGGACCTGAAGGCCGAGCGGCCCGACGACTACCGCACGTTCTGGGCGGAATTCGGCCGCGCGGTCAAGGAAGGCCTGATGTCGGACACCGACAATCGGGATGTGTTGCTGGGTATCTCGTCGTTCGCGTCCACCCACAGCGAGGAGGAGTTGACCTCGCTCGAGGACTACGTGTCGCGGATGAAGGACGGTCAGGAGCAGATCTTCTACGCCACCGGCGACTCCCGGCAGCTGCTCGAGAGCTCCCCGCACATGGAGGCCTTCCGCGCGAAGGGCTTCGAGGTGCTGCTGCTCACCGACCCCGTGGACGAGATGTGGGTCGGCGCGGTTCCGGAATTCGACGGCAAATCGTTCCAGTCGATCGCCAAGGGTGAGGTCGATCTCGACACCGAGGAAGACAAGAAGGCGCACGAGTCGGAGCGGGAGGAGCAGGAGAAGGACTTCGCCGGCCTGCTCTCCTGGATGGCCGAAGCGCTGACCGAGCAGGTCAAGGAGGTGCGGCTGTCGACGCGGCTGACCACGTCACCGGCTTGCATCGTCGGCGACGCGTTCAGTATGTCCCCGGCACTCGAGCGGATGTACCGGGCGTCCGGCCAGCCCGTTCCCACCACGAAGCGCATCCTCGAGCTGAACCCCACCCACCCCCTCGTCATGGGGCTGCGGGAAGCGCACAGCGAACGCAACGAGGATCCCGCGCTGGGGGAGACCGCGGAACTCCTCTACGGGATGGCGTTGCTGGCAGAGGGCGGCGAACTCGACGATCCGGCCCGGTTCACGACGATGCTCGCCAACCGTCTCGCCAGGACGGTGTAATTCTCCTTGCTGGTATTGGTCACGGGGGGAACAGGTTTCGTCGGGGCGTGGAGCGCGAAGGCGGCGGTGGACGCCGGTCACCGGGTGCGCTTCCTCGTGCGCGATCCTGCTCGCCTCGTGACCAGTGCGGCGGCGCTCGGGCTCGACACGTCCGATCACGTGGTCGGTGACATCACGGACGCCGCGTCCGTGCGGCGAGCCCTGGACGGTTGCGACGCCGTCATCCACGCCGCGGCCGTGGTCGCGGTCGACCCGCGCCGCGCGGAGGAGATGCTGGCGACCAACCTCGCCGGCGCGCAGAACGTGCTGGGAACCGCGGTCGAACTCGGCCTCGACCCGATCGTCTACGTCTCGAGCATCGCCGCCCTGTTCCAGCCGGGGGCCCGGTTGCTCACCCCCGACCTCCCGGTGTGCGGGCCCTCCGACGCCTACGGCCGCAGCAAGGCACGCGTGGAGCAGTACGCGCGCGACCTGCAGGCCGACGGCGCACCCATCGCGATCACCTACCCGGGCATGATCGTCGGCCCGCCCGCGGGAAACCAGTTCGGCGAGGCCGCCCAGGCAGTCGAGGCCGCCGTCCACCTGCGGGGTCTGCCCGGGCGGGGCGCCGCATGGACGATGGTCGACGTGCGTGAGGTGGCCACGGCGCACGCCGCCCTCCTCGAACCGGGGAGCGGAGCCCGCCGGTTCATGCTCGGAGGTCCCCGGATCCCGATCGCCGGGATCGCCGACATGCTGGCCACGATCACCGGCAGACGGATGGGCGTGTACCCGGTGCCGGACTCCGCGCTGCGCCTGGTGGGCAGGCTGGTGGACGCGATCGACCGGTTCGTCCCCATCGACACCCCGATCTCGGAGGCCGCGATGGAGTACTACACGCGGATGCCGGACACGGACGACCGGCCGAGCGAAACCGAACTCGGGGTGAAGTACCGCGACTCGGCGGAAACCCTCGCCGACACCGTCGCCGGGCTGACGGCAGCGGGCCGGCTGTGAGCTTCACGCGCGCCGAGTTGGAGTCGTTCCGGGACGCCGAGGTCCCGGACCTCATCGGACCGGACTGCCGCCTGCTGTTCGTCGGCATCAACCCGGGACTGTGGACGGCCGCGACCGGGGCGCATTTCGCACGTCCCGGCAACCGTTTCTATCCGGCTCTGCTGGGCGCCGGCATCATCGAGCGACCCATCGACCCGACGGCGGGCATGTCGGACGCGGATCGCGATCACCTGATCGAGCGGGGCGTCGGCATCACCAACCTGGCCCCGCGCGCCACGGCCAAGGCCGACGAACTGACCGGCGAGGAACTGGCCGTCGGCGCCGAGCGCCTGCGCGGCGTCGTCCGCGACACCGCTCCCCGGGTGGTCGCCGTCGCCGGAATCACCGCCTACCGCACGGCATTCGGGGAGCGGGCAGCGAAGAAGGGCAAACAGCCGCGCACCCTCGAGGGCGCGGAGTTGTGGCTGGTGCCCAATCCCAGCGGTCTCAACGCCCACGAAACCGTCGCCACCCTGGCCGCGTCGTACCGGGAGGCAGCGATCGAGGCCGGAATCGTCTCGGGCTGACCTGGCAGGTCGCTAGGCTGCGGAGATGACCGTCGTCTACAACCTCGTCTTCGTCTGCCACCTGCTCGGCATGGCCGCACTCGTCGGCGGCTACTTCGCGGTGCTCGCAGCGCCGCGGATCTCCGAGGTGATCGTGTGGGGTGCGCGGCTCCAGTTCGTGACGGGACTGATCCTCGTCGGGCTGGGGGAGGCCGCACTGGACAAGGACTACAACCACGTCAAGATCGGCGTGAAGCTTCTGCTCTCGCTGGTGATCGTCGCACTCGCCGAGATCGTCCGGGGCAAGCAGAAGCGAGGGCAGGAGCTCCCGAACCTCGTCCACGTGGTCGGTGGGCTCGGCATCGTCACCGTGCTGGTGGCCGCCCTCTGGACCTGATCCCGCGCCCGCTCACTTCTTCGGTGGGGCGAGGATCTTCATCGCCAACCGCTGCGCGGACTCGGGCATCCGGTCCTTCATCGACATCGCGAACTCGCCGGCCTTCGTGCGCACCGACGTGCCCCGGCCGAACCGCCGGTTGAACGCGGATCCCTCGGTCGGCTGATCGAAGTGCAGCGGCGGGGCACCGTCCGCGGCGCCGAGTGCGCGCCCGATCACCATCCGCTGAATCTCGCTCGTGCCCTCGAAGATGGTGTACAGCTTGGCGTCCCGGTACCACTTCTCGACGGGATGGTCGCTGATATACCCCCACCCACCCATCGTCTGCAGCGCACGCTCGGTGGTTTTCACCGCGACCTCCGACGCCGCGAGCTTCGCCATCGAGCCCTCGCCGTGGCGGAATTCCACGCCCGCCGCCGCCATCCACGACGCCCGCCACGTCAACAGTCGCGCGGCATCGATCTGGGTCGCGAGGTCGGCCAGCGGGAAGGCGATGCCCTGGTTGTCGATGATCGGACCGCCGAATGCCTCCCGGCGGTTCGCGTATTCGGTGGCGTACTCGAGCGCGGCGCGGGCGATTCCCAGCGCCTGGGCCGCGACCATCGGACGGGTCTGCTCGAACGTGCCGAGGGTGGCCGATTTCCGCCGCGGAGCGCCGGTCGCCACCTCCTCCTGCACCTCACGGGCCTTCCGCATGCGGTGCTCCAGTTTGTCGTCGCCGCCGAGCAGGTGGTCGGCGGGCACCCGCACTTGGTGAAACTTCAGCTCCGCCGTGTGCGACGCCCGGCAGCCCAGCTTGTCGAGCTTGCGGACGAGTTCGATGCCCGGGCTTCCGCCGGGGACCACGAACAGCGCCTGCCCGCGGTGCCCCAGCTCCGGATCGACGGTGGCGTTCACGACGTGCACGTCGGCGATGCCGCCGTTGCCGATCCACATCTTGTGACCCTCGATCACCCAGTCGTCGCCGTCGCGCGTCGCGGTGGTCCGCAGATTGCGGACGTCGCTGCCGCCCTCGGGTTCGGAGATGCACAGTGCGGCGAGTTTCAGGTTGCCGGGCTCGCCGAAGCACTCGGGTGCCCAGCGCAGCATCTGCTCCGGCGTCGCGGCCTGCCCGATCGACGACAGCGCCAGCGCGGGCATCACGACGGCAAGTCCGATTCCGGCGCAACCCCAGAACAGCTCCTCCATGAACAGGGGGAGGGACAGGCCGGTCGGGTCGCCGATGAGGTCGCGGTAGAACAGCGGACTGTAGAAGCCCTCTTCCGCGGCCTTCTCGAGAACGTCCCACGGGAACTCCTGCGCGCGGTCGTGCTCGGCGGCCACCGGCCGGATCACGTTCTCCGCGAAAGCGTGCGTCCGCTCGACGAGGTCCTTCTGTGCGGGGGTGAGCGCGAGGCTGAAAGTCATGGCAGTCCCTCGGTTGCCGTGTTGGTGTGCAACAACGTAACACTCACGGGCTGTGAGAACCATGGATCGCACGATCCTGAACAGTGGGATATCGATCCCATTATCTGATCGGAGTTGCTAGCGTCGAGACATGGACGGTGACGAGACGGTCTACACCCACGGCCACGACGAGTCGGTGCTGCGAAACCATCGATGGCGCACCGCCGAGAACTCCGCCGGCTATCTGCTTCCGCACCTGCGAGCAGGCATGACGCTGCTCGACGTCGGGTGCGGGCCGGGCACCATCACCGCCGACCTCGCGGGACTCGTCGCGCCCGGAATCGTCACCGCCGTCGAGATGAACGACGAGGCGCTGTCCCTCGCGCGGAACGAGTTCGCCAAGCGCGGCATCGCGAACGTCGAGACCGTCGTATCGGACGTCCACGCACTCGACTTCCCCGACGACAACTTCGACGTCGTGCACGCACATCAGGTCCTGCAGCACGTCGGCGATCCGGTGCAGGCACTGCGCGAGATGAAGCGGGTGTGCCGACCCGGCGGAATCGTTGCCGCCCGCGACGCGGACTACGGCACCTTCACGTGGTTTCCGCCGACACCCGAACTCGACGAATGGCTGACGCTCTACAAGGCCGTCGCCCGGGCGAACGGCGGTGAACCCGACGCCGGCCGCCGCCTGCGGGCGTGGGCGCACGAGGCCGGACTCGGCGACGTCGCGAACACGGCGAGCACGTGGTGTTTCTCCACCGACGAGGATCGCGAGTGGTGGGGCGGGTCGTGGGCAGACCGTTCGCTGCGATCCGCCTTCGCGGACCGCGCGCTCGCGCTGGGGCTCGCCACCGCGGCAGACCTCGACCGCATCGCGGCCGGCTGGCGTGCCTGGGTGCGGGAGAACGACGGCTGGTTCGCGCTCCTGCACAGCGAGATCCTCTGCCGGGTGTAGAGGCAGCGCGAAGCGAAAATCTCGCGACCGGCGCCCGGGAATGGAACACTCGCCCCATGCTGACGTTGCGCGTGGGTCGACTGTGGTTGCCGGGGCTGATGGTGGTTCTGATCGGTCTGGTGTTTGCACCCGGCGCCTCCGCGGCCCCCGATCGGGCGGTTTTCTCCGGGGTCTCGGACCAGGTGATCACCGTCTACGCGCCGTCGGCGGGGTCGGTGAGCGCCGAGCTGACGGCCTGGGAACGGGGCTCGGACGGCACGTGGCAGGTGTTCGCAGGTCCCGTCCCCGCCGACGTCGGCGCGGAAGGAACCGGTGCGGCGAACGAATTCTCCACCCGCACCCCGGCCGGGGTCTTCCCGCTGTCGCAGGCGTTCGGCCGGCAGCCCGCACCGCAGACGGCGCTGCCGTACTTCCAGTCGGATCGGCGTGACTGGTGGGATTCGAATCCGCTCTCGCCGACGTACAACACGCACGTCCGGCAGGACGCGAGCCCCGGCGGTAACAGCGAGAACCTCTACTCGGCCGGACCGCTCTACGACTACGCGCTCGCGATCGGCTACAACGCCGCCCGCATCCCCGGACTCGGCTCGGCGATGTTCCTGCACGTCACGGACGGCACCACCACCGAAGGATGCGTCGCCACCGACCGCGACACGCTGACAACCCTCCTCGGCCGACTCGACCCGGCGAAGAATCCGGTGATCGAGATCGCCGTGGGCGCCTAGCGGTCGTGCGCCTTTCTGGTTACTACAGCTACCAGAAAGGCGCACGGGCGGCGGAGCCGCCTACAGGCCGGGGCGCTTGCCGATGGTGAGGGTGGGGGTGGAGACGCCTGCGAAGAAGTCCTCGCCCTTGTCGTCGACGACGATGAAGGCGGGGAAGTCCTCGACCTCGATCTTCCAGACCGCTTCCATGCCGAGTTCTTCGTATTCGACGATCTCGACCTTCTTGATGCAGTCGAGGGCGAGACGCGCCGCGGGACCGCCGATGGACCCCAGGTAGAAGCCGCCGTAGGACTTGCAGGCGTCGGTGACCTGCTTGGACCGGTTGCCTTTCGCGAGCATCACCATGGAGCCGCCCGCGGCCTGGAACTGCTCCACGTAGGAGTCCATCCGACCGGCGGTGGTGGGGCCGAAAGAACCGGACGCCATGCCGTCGGGGGTCTTGGCCGGACCGGCGTAGTACACCGGGTGGTCCTTGAGGTACTGCGGCATCTCCTCGCCGGCGTCGAGCCGTTCCTTGATCTTGGCGTGGGCGATGTCGCGGGCGACGACGAGCGGGCCGGTCAGCGACAGCCGGGTCTTCACCGGGTGCTTGGACAGCTCGGCGAGGATCTCGGGCATCGGCTTGGTGAGGTCGATCTTGACGGCCGCGCCCTTGCCGGTGCCGGAGACGCCGTCCGTCTCGGAATCGAGCTGGGCGTCGGTGACCTCGGGGAGGAACCGGCCCGGGTTGAACTCCAGCTGCTCGAGGAAGACGCCCTCGGGGGTGATCTTCGCCTTGGCCTGGCGGTCCGCCGAGCAGGACACGGCGAGCGCGACGGGCAGCGAAGCGCCGTGGCGGGGGAGGCGGATGACGCGGACGTCGTGGCAGAAGTACTTGCCGCCGAACTGTGCGCCGATGCCGATCTGACGGGTCAGCTCGAGCACCTTCTCCTCGAGTTCCAGGTCGCGGAAGCCGCGACCGGTGATCGCGCCCTCGTTGGGAAGTTCGTCGAGGTAGTGCGCGGACGCGTACTTGGCCGTCTTCAGCGCGAACTCCGCGGACGTGCCGCCGACGACGATCGCGAGGTGGTACGGCGGGCAGGCTGCGGTGCCGAGGGCGCGGATCTTCTCCTCGAGGAACCGCATCATGCCGTCCGGGTTGAGGATCGCCTTGGTCTCCTGGAACAGGTAGGACTTGTTGGCGCTGCCGCCGCCCTTGGCCATGTACAGGAACTTGTACGTGTTCTCGTGACCGGTCGCCGTGTCGGCGTAGAGCTCGATCTGGGCGGGGAGGTTGCTGCCGGTGTTCTTCTCGTCCCACATCGTGATCGGCGCGTTCTGCGAGTACCGCAGGTTGAGCCGCGTGTACGCGTCGTAGACGCCGCGCGCCACGGCCTTCTCGTCGTCACCCGGGGTGAGGACGTGCTGGCCGCGCTTGCCCATGACGATCGCGGTGCCGGTGTCCTGGCACATCGGCAGGACGCCTGCGGCGGAGATGTTGGCGTTCTTCAGCAGGTCGAGTGCCACGAACTTGTCGTTGCCCGACGCCTCGGGATCGTCGAGGATGCTCGCGAGCTGCGTCAGGTGATCGCTGCGCAAGTAGTGCGAGATGTCGTGGAGGGCGGTCTCGGTGAGCAGGCGCAGCGCCTCGGGCTCGACGGACAGGAAGGTGCGGCCGCCGGGTCCTTCGACAGTCGACACCCCCTCGGTGGTCAGCAGCCGATATTCGGTGGGGTCCTCACCGATCGGCAGCAAGTCCTCGTAGAGGAAGTCGGCCATTCTATCTCCTGGACAGCGGGTTGTGTGAAGTTCGTCTTCAGGCTAGACGCGGCCCCCGGCGGCCCTGTGACGCGGGGGCATGCTTTGACCTGCGCAGTGGCGTGGCTCACAGAGTTCTCACAAGTAAATCCGTACACTTGACTGGATGCTTGAACACGGAACCAGATCGGCCGGCCAAATGACCCTTGCAGTCCAGGACGCCGGAGCCGTCGACGACGAGAAGTCCGGTGCACGTGCCAAGCGGCCCGTACTGCACGCCTACCTCGACATCGCGATCGTGGTGGTCGTTCTCGCGGCCACGAACCTGATCGCACACTTCACCACCGCGTGGGCGAGCATCGCGACCGTTCCCATCGCCGCCGTCGTGCTGCTCGTCCTGACTCGGCGCCGCGGACTCGGCTGGGCCGAACTGGGGCTCTCACCTCGGCACTGGCGCAAGGGATCGCTGTATGCCCTCGCGGCGATGGGCCTCGTGATCGGCGTCGTCGCGATCGGGGCAGCCCTGCCGATCACCCGCCCCTTCTTCATGGCCGACCGGTACGCCACCATCTCCGGCGCTCTGATCGCGTCGATGATCGTCATCCCGCTGCAGACCGTCATCCCCGAGGAACTCGCGTTCCGCGGCGTGCTGCACGGCACCCTTGACCGCGTCTACGGCGCCCGTGGAGTCTTCGCGGCGGGATCGCTGATGTTCGGTCTCTGGCACATCGCGTCCTCGCTCGGACTGACGTCGGGCAACAAGGGACTGTCGAGCTTTCTCGGCGGCGGCGTCCTCGGGCAGGTCCTGGGCATCCTCGCGGCTGTGGTCGCCACCGCGGCCGCGGGCATCGTGTTCACCTGGCTCCGCCGCCGCAGCGGCAGTCTGATCGCGCCCATCGCGCTGCACTGGTCGCTGAACGGCGCGGGTGCGCTCGCCGCCGCCGTCGTGTGGCACACGACCATGGCCTGAGCGACGATGGCCTGAGCAGGGTCAGCCGGCCTCCGGGGCACCCAGCCACTCGAGCAGCTTCTCGTACACCGACTCGTGGTTGAGCATCGTGAAATGGTTCGCGGGCGCGAGGTGCATGCCGTCCTCGTCGCGGAAGCCGATCATCCGCGTCCTGTTCCGGCCGGACGCGCTCGGCACGAGCACCATGCCGTCGCCGAGCAGGCGGCCCAGCGGATGCCTCGGGCTGCGCGTGATGGTCGCGGAGACGAAGCAGTACGTCACGCCGTCGAGGAGGGGAACCTCGCTGATGGCCGCGGCGCGGAGGGCGTCCGGATCGCGGCCGCGCCAGTCCTCGTCGACGAGCGAACCCTGATTCAGATCCCGGATGCCGGCGCTCCTCCGGCGCAGGAGTCCGGAGATCGCCCGCGTCTCGGGCAGTGCGGCCAGTCCGGCGCTCGCATAGTGGACGGCCTGCTCCAACGGGGCGCCGAGGTGAGGTGAGCCGAGACTCACGACCTGCCGCACCCGCCGCACCCACGGGCGATCGTCGAGGAAGGCGATCCGGCAGGCGCTGCGGGCGACGAGGCCACCCATCGAATGCCCGACGAGTGCGATCGACTCGACCTCGACCGGCCAGTGCCCGGTGACCGCGTCCAGAAGGTCGGACAGGCTCCTGCCGTTGTCGGAGATGTGCCGGCCGGAGTTATATCGGATCTGCAGCGCCGTGTATCCCAGGTCCGTTTCGAGCCGTTCACCGTAGGTCGGGCGGCGGCCCAGCGACCACGCGTCCTCGGTCTCGACGAGTCCGTGCAGGAAGACGACGATGCGGCCGCGGGCGTGGGGGAAGGCGTTGGCGAGCGTGGGCTCGTCCGCCGTGAGCGCGACGCCGCCCACCCGTATCGCCAGGGGTTCGGCGAGCACGGACCCCTCCGATTCCAGTACGTCGCCGATCAGCCCCTGGATCGCGGCGATGGCCCGGGCACCGCCAGGGGTCTGGGACGGCGGGACGTTCTCCGCCGACGGGACGTCGAGAAACTGTCCCGCGAGGGAACCGCCGAGTCGGGCGGTGCCGGCGACGAGTGCGTACACGGCGGCGGAGATCTCGTCGTGGAGTGCCTTGGCAGGCAGGGCGTGGGTGCCGACGCCGAGCCGTACTCCGGCGAAGACGCGGTCCGAGACGGCGCGGTGGATGCTGCCGATGCCGCCGGCGGCGGCCCCGATTTCGTCGAGAGCCAGCCGGGCGAGTGCCCGCACCTCGGAGCGGCGTCTGATCTGCGGATCGGTCACGAGATTTGAGTGTACGCATGTGCACTGAGATGTGCGCGTGGTGCGAAACCGCCGGAATGTGCAGCGCACGCGATTATTTCGCGAATAAATCAACGGTGAAACGGGAAAGTTGATCTTGCAAATGGCGGATCAATTGGTCGACCGACCAATTCCGGAGAAAAAGCTGGTGACGCGGATAATGAACATGTTCACGTCCCGAGTTATCCATCGTGATAGATACGTGATCGACGCATCGTTACGCTGCCGACAACACCGCGACGGGGCCCGCGCGCCTGAGCGCACGAACCCCGTCGCGGGTATTTCAAGCCTTGTGCCAGCGTAAATGCTAGCCAAGCGTGGCTGCGGCCGCCGTCGCGGCGTCTGCGCCACCGCCCAATGCGTCGGCGGAACCCGAGAAGAAGTCCAGGGCACCGGCGAGGTCGGAGAAGGCGGAAAAGAAATCGGACAGGAAGGCGAGATCCATGCGTTTAACTCCTTGCTCGGTTGTGGGCATTTATGTCGGCGCTGAGCGGGCGCCGGATTCATTCCTACCGTTATTGAAATGAGATCGCAATCCGTGGAATTAACCGAATTGAAACGGAAGGCGAATGAACGGTTTCCGGGCAGGTGAGAAGCCTGTGGCCGGATCACCTCCGTCGAGAAATCTCACGATGTGGGAGCCTGGGCCCTGTGCGAATCGCACCTTCGAGGGGCGCGGGCGGGGCTATCCTCGTCCCACGACGTGTAGCGCCTTCCGGACATACGGACGTATAGGGGAAACCATCATGCGCAAGACCATCGTCACCGGCATCGCGGTCGCGGCCCTCGCGCTGCTCGGCGTGACCGGCTGTTCCAACGACTCGAACGAGGCGCCGATCGCGACCACGACCACGTCCTCCCCGTCCGATCGGATGGAAGGCGCGATCAGCAGTGTGCAGGCCACGGCGTCGTCCGCCGTGAACACCGCGCGCGAGGCCACCCAGAACGCGATCAACTCGGCCATCGCGGCGGTCCCGATCGGATTCGAATCGGGAACCGCCGAACTCAACGCCATCTCGGACGTGACCGTCAAGGCGGTGGCCGCCGCGATGAAGGCGGGCGACAGCAAGATCGCGATCGAGGCGTACGCGAGCAACTCGGACGAGGCGGCCGCCTCGCTCCTCGCCGACCAGCGCGCCCAGGCCGTGGCGAACGCCCTCGAGGCGCAGGGGGTCGACAAGAGTCGCATCTCGACCGAGGGCACGGCGAACCCGGCCGAAGGCGTGAACGTCGATCAGGTGGAGATCACCGTCGAGGACAGCTGACCGGCGCGGTCAGTGCAGGACCGCCCGGTGCTCGTTGCTGTACGGAATATGCTCGGCGGTCCTGCCGTCGCGGAGTTTGAGCACCCACTCCGGATCGGACAGCAGGGCGCGGCCGACCGCCACGAGATCGAACTCGCCGTTCTCGTACTGCCGGAGCAGGCGGTCGACCCCGGCGGTGTTCGAGGCGCCGTTCGACGTGAAGGCCGTCGTGAACACGTCGTCGAGACCCACCGAACCGACCGTGATCGTGGGCAGTCCGGTCAGCCGCTTGGTCCATCCGGCCAGGCCGAGTTCCCCGTCCTCACCGGACAGTTCGGCGAAGGCCGGTTCCCAGTGCCTGCGGGTGGACGGGTGCAGCACGTCGACGCCGGCGGCGACGAGGGGTGTGAGCACGGCCGCGAGTTCGCCGGGGGTCTGCGCGATGCGCGAGTCGTAGTGGTTCGATTTCCACTGCGAGAAGCGGTAGACGATCGCGAAGTCGTCCCCGACGGCTTCGCGGATCGCTGCGACCACCTCGACCGGGAAGCGGGTGCGGGCCTCGAGAGATCCGCCGTAACCGTCGGAGCGGACGTTGGTGCGGTCCCACAGGAACTGGTCGAGCAGATAGCCGTGCGCGCCGTGCAATTCGATGCCGTCGAAGCCCACGTCACGCGCGTTGACGGCGGCCGCCACCCAGGCCTCGCGCAGCGCGTCGAGATCGGGCGCGGTGAATTCGCGTCCCAGCCGGGTTCCGTCCAGGGCGATGCCGGACGGGCTGGAGGTCGTCACCTCGGGGTTCATGCGGGGCTGCGGGCCACGTTCGACGCCCAGATGCCACAGCTGCGGGATGATCTGCCCGCCCTCCTCGTGGACCGCGTCCACCACCGACTTCCAGCCCGCGAGGCTGTCCTGTCCGTAGAGGAGCGGCACCCGGGTGTGGGATCCGGCGGCCGGGTCCGGAATGTACGTCCCCTCGGTGATGACGAGACCGACGCCGCCCGCCGCGCGCCGGCGGTAATACGCCGCCACGTCCTCCCCGGGAATGCCGTCGGGGGAGAAAGCCCTGGTCATGGGTGCCATCGCGAAGCGATTCCGGAGTTGGAGAGACTTGACGGCGAACGGCTCGAAGAGGCCGTCCACGGGCAGAGGTGTTTCGGTCATGCCTGTCTCCAACCGAACCCGGTTACGCACTATTCCTGCATATGACCTGCTGCGTAGTTGTAATCTGAAGTCACAGTCGACACTCGCTGCCGGCGCATGGGCACTCGCCCGCGCCCGGTCTGACGGGAGGGTGCACTGATGGGCACGAACGACGGAAAACCTGCCGATCTGGTGCTGTTCGGTGACGTGGTCACCATGAACGACGCCGCGCCACGCGCTCGGGCGGTCGCGGTGCGGGACGGGCGGATCGCCGCCGTCGGCAACGACGCCGCGGTGTTTCCGCTGATCGGACCGGCAACGATCGCGGTCGACGTGCACCGCGCCTGCATCCTCCCCGGGTTCATCGAGGCGCACGGTCACCCGTTGAACTCGGCGGTGCTGCTCGGCGAACCGGTGGTGGACATCAGGCCGGTGACCATCGCCGACGCCGATGAGGTGGTCGATGCCGTCCGCCGCGCCGTCGACGAGCACCCCGACGGCGCCGTGCTCAACGGCTGGGACCCTCTGCTCCAGAAGGGGCTGCCGGAGCCGTCCCGGGAATGGCTCAATACCGTCGCTCCCGACACCTCCCTGGTGATCCTGCACAACACCGGTCACGTGGCGTATTTCAACGACGTCGCCGCCCGGGAAGCAGGATTGAACAAGAAGACGCCGGACCCGGAGGGCGGCAGCTTCGGCCGCGACGAGTCGGGCGAACTGAACGGTTCGGCGTTCGAGGCGCCCGCGGTGATGGCGGTGGCCGCCTCGATTCTCGAGGGTGCGTCCACCCGGCTGCCGGAACTTCTCGCCGCGGAATGCGCGCGGATGAACGCGGCAGGCATCACCACCGCCAGCGAGATGGCCTTCGACCCACGCTTCCGGAGCGCGTTGACGGCGATCGCCCGGTCCGGTGCGCTCACCACCCGGCTGCGGCTGTACGAGATGTCGAACCCGGAGCGCTCCACGGACGTGTCACCCGGAGTGGGCGACGACCTGCTGCGCCAGGTGGGCATCAAGATCTGGTCGGACGGCTCGCCGTGGGTGGGCAACGCGGCCACGAGTTTCCCGTACCTCGACACGGACGTCACGCGGTCGCTCGGACTCGCCGGATCACGCGGCAAGGCCAACTACACCGCGGACGAGATTCTCGAGATCAGCAAGCCGTACTTCGAGAACGGCTGGCAGATCTCCTGTCACGCCAACGGTGACGCCGCGGTCACCCTGGCCCTCGACGCGTGGGAGCGGATGCTCGCCGAGTCGCCGCGAGAAGACCACCGACTGCGGCTCGAGCACGTGGGGGCGATGACCCCGGAGCAGTTCCGACGGGCGACCGAACTCGGCGTCACGTGCAGCCTTTTCGTCGACCACCTCTATTACTGGGGCGACGTGCTCGTCGACGACCTGTTCGGCGAACGCGGAGCACGTTGGGCCGCTGCGGCTTCCGCGATCGCGGCGGGCCAGCGGATCTCGTTCCACAACGACGGTCCGGTCACCCCGACCAACCCGTTGCGCAACATCGCCGACGCCGTCACCCGCCGCACCCGGTCGGGACGCGTGCTCGCCCCCGAGGAGCGGATCTCCGTCCCGGACGCCCTGCGCGCGGAGACGATCAACTCGGCGTGGCACCTCCGGAGCGAGGACGCGATCGGGGCGATCGTTCCCGGGCTGCACGCCGATCTCGTCGTGCTGTCGGCCAACCCGCTTCTGGTGGATCCCGACGACATCGCGGACCTCGAAGTGCTCGCCACGATCCTGGAGGGTCGAACGGTCTTCGGAAAGCTGGAGTGATCCGGGTGGCGTCCGGGTCGCGGGCGCTGCGGTCGGTGGGGGCGTCGACCGGAGCCTGGATCCGCACCGCGGGCTACACCCGCAAATGGCTGGTCCTCGGTGTCGTGATCGGCATCGTCGCGGGGCTTGGCGCGGTCGTGTTCTACGTCGCGCTGTCGGAGGCGACGCAACTGCTGATCGTCGACATCGGCGGCTACCACCCGCCGACGGCGGCCGGTGACGGCGGCGCGGGCGGCAGCAGGGAGTTCACGAGACCGTGGGCGATTCCGCTCGTGGTGTGCCTGGGCGGTCTCGTGTCGGGCATTCTCGTGTTCACCCTGGCACCGGAGGCAGAGGGGCACGGCACCGACGCGGCGATCGAGGCCGTGCACCGGGACCCCCGCATGATCCGCGTCCGCGTCGTGCTGGTGAAGCTCGTCGCGTCGGCGATCACGATCGGATCCGGCGGGTCCGGCGGCCGGGAGGGGCCCACCGCGCAGATCTCGGCGGGTTTCGGATCGCTCCTCGCCCGCAGGCTGGACCTGTCGCCGCGGGACGGACGCATCGCTGTGGCGATCGGCATCGGCTCCGGGATCGGCGCCATCTTCGGCGCCCCGCTCGGCGGCGCGGTGCTGTGCTGCACGATCCCGTACAAGGAGGACTTCGACTTCGAGGTGCTCGTGCCGGCACTGGTCACGTCGATCGTCAGCTACACCGTGTTCGGCAGCTTCCTCGGTTTCGGCCCGCTGTTCGGGTACGCCGCCCAGGACTACGTCTTCGACACCCCGGCGCAGCTGGTGTGGTTCGCGCTCATCGGTGTGCTCGGCGGCCTGATCGGATTGCTGTACAGCGGGACGTTCTACAAGGCCGTCGACCTCACCCACCGCCTGCCCGGCAGCCGGATCGTCAAGCCGGCGGTCGGCGGGCTGCTCGTCGGACTGATGGCGCTGGTGCTGCCCGAGGTGCTGGGCAGCGGATACGGCTGGATCCAGCAGTCGATGGCCCGCGACGACCTCGCGGCCATCCCGCTGTGGGTGGTGCTGTTGTTGCCGTTCGCGAAGATCCTCGCGACGTCGCTGTCCATCGGATCGGGTGGATCGGGCGGCATCTTCGGCCCGGGCATGGTGATCGGGGCGTTCACCGGCGCCGCGGTGTGGCGACTGCTGGAGCCGATCGCCGCGGGCGTCCCCGACAATCCGGCGCCCTTCGTCATCGTCGGCATGATGGCGTGTTTCGGAAGCATCGCCCGCGCCCCGCTCGCGGTGATGCTGATGGTCGCGGAGATGACGGGAAGCATCGGCGTGCTCGTGCCGGGGATGATCGCCGTCGGAATCTCCTACCTCATCGTGCGCCTGTCTGGGAAGACGATCTACCGCGCGCAACTCGAGAACCGGGCGGAGGCTCGGCTCGCCCAGGGTTCGCCGGGGTGATCGGATCCGGGTCCCTGTTCTGAGTGCCTGGAGGATTCGGGCATGCTTGTGGCCATGACTGTTCACGTTCCTCAGTACGTCGACCTCCTCTGGCCAGCGCTTCAGGCTGCCATTGCTTTGGGTGGTTCGGCGTCCAACGAGGAGCTCGACAGCGCAGTCGTTGAGCGAGAAGGTCTTTCGTCGGACGTGCAGGGTGTGCTGCACGGTGACGGTCCGAGCACCGAGATCGAGTACCGGCTGGCGTGGGCGCGCACCTACCTCAAGGGGATGGGTCTGCTCACCAACAGTCGCCGCGGGGTGTGGAGTGTGACGGAGAAGGGCCGGGAGGTCGGCGAGAGCGAGATCCGCCCGTTGCATGCCGAGTTCTCCGCCGAGAACCGCAAGAAGAATGCCGCGCGCAAATCGGCGAAGGCCGCATCCCGGAGGAACGACGAACCGGACGCCAACATCGCCGAGGCCGAGAACGACGCGGACTGGAAGGACCTGCTGCTCGACACGGTCCTGAAGATGTCGCCGCCCGCGTTCGAGCGGCTGACTCAGCGGTTGCTGCGGGAGGCGGGATTCTCGAGCGCGTCCGTCACCGGCCGCGGCGGTGACGGGGACATCGAGGGCCTTGGCGTGTACCAGTTGTCGTTGCTCAGTTTCCCCGTGTTCTTCCAGTGCAAGCGCTACAGCGGCAGTGTCGGGGCCGGGGCGGTGCGCGACTTCCGTGGCGCGATGGCGGGTCGCGGCGAGAAGGGTCTGCTCATCACGACCGGGACCTTCACCGGTGACGCCCGCACGGAGTCCAAGCGGGACGGTGCCCCGCCGATCGACCTGATCGACGGCGACCGGCTGTGCGACCTGTTGAAGGAGCATTCACTGGGGGTTCAGACCACCACGCGTCTCGTCGAGGACGTCGAGGTCAGGTCCGATTACTTCCACTCCCTCGAGCCGAAATGATCATGGTCGGGTCACCTCGGCCCGGCCCGGACAGTCTTTCCCGTTGCGGTATGGCCACGAAGCGATCACGCAGGCCCTGAAGCGGTGCCGACGGCGTTCACCCGTGTGTAAAGAGGAAGTTAAATGCACATGTCACTGACGTGAAGAGCGACCGAGGGAAGTCGACATGACGACCACATCGCCGTGGCCGTTGAGGCGCCGCACCGTACGGCCACCGGCGGGGATGCTGGCGGACCGGCGATTCGGGGTGCTCGTCGACCAGTTCTTCCGGCTGTTCCACGACGCGGGCCAGGGCGGCGGTGCACTGGCCGTCTACCTCCACGGTGAGCCGGTCGTCGACGTGTGGGCCGGGTGGGCGAGCCGCGACACGTTCTGGCAGAACGACACGGTCACCCTCACGTTCTCCACGGGCAAGGGTGTCGCGTCCACCGTGCTGCACCGTCTCGCGGGACGCGGGATCATCGACTACGACGCGCCGGTGGTGCAGTACTGGCCCGAGTTCGCCACCGCGGGCAAGGACGAGATCACGGTGCGCGAACTGCTGTCGCACCGCGCCGGACTGCACCGCGTCCGCGGGCTCGTGCCCGGACCGCTGAGTCTGATGGACCATGGCCTGGTCAGTGCCGCACTGGCCGCGGCGACCCCGGATCGGCGGCGGCTGAAGGCCCCCGGCTATCACGCCGTGACATTCGGTTCGCTGGTCGCCGAACTGACGGCGCGTGCGGCCGGAACGCACTTCACCGATTTGGTGCGCACCGAGATCGCCGAACCGCTCGGCGTGAAGGAATTCTGGTACGAGGTGCCGCCGGCCGAGCGGTCCCGGATCGCGAGAACGTTCCCGCACATCAACCCGTTCGGTGTTCCCTGGGGTGCGACGTCGTTCGCGATGGCGCGGCTGCCCGGTCTCCGCAACGTCGCCGACGCCGGCATGCCCGCCGGTTTCGACGCCCTCGTCCGCAACCCCGCGATCCACGACAGCGTGATGCCGGGATGGAACGGCGTGTTCAGTGCCCGCGCGCTCGCGCGCATGTACGGGGCGCTGGCCAACGGGGGAACCGTCGGCGGTGCCGAGTTCCTCCCGCCGGACGTCGTGGCTCAGCTGAGCCAGGTGCAGACCACGGCCCGCGACTACGTTCTGGGGATACCGATGAACTGGCGGCTCGGCTACCACGCGGGAATGGTCGCGCGCCGTAGGCAGCCGTCGAATACCTTCGGGCACTACGGGTTGGGCGGGTCGGGCGCGTTCGCCGACGCCGACACCGGGCTGTCGATCGCCTTCGTCACCAACCGGCTCGGCAACATGCTGACCCCCATCGCGGATCTCCGCCTGCCGAAGCTCGGTTCCACGGCGCTCGCCATCGCCGAGAGGCTGTAGCCGGGCCGCTGCGGCCACCGGCCGAACCAATTCGATTTCGACGCGCCGTTTTTCGATCGACGCGAGCCGCCGGTCTGGAAGGCGGGGGACCGGTAGCATCGTGTCCGTGACCGACGCGACCGCCCACACCAGCCGTCCCGATCGGTTGCGTGTCCTCGTCTACAGCGACGACGCGAGCACCCGCCAGAAGGTCGTTCTGGCGTTGGGGAAGCGTCCGCACCCCGACCTTCCGGAGCTGGAGTACGTCGAGGTGGCGACGGCGCCCGTGGTGATCCGGGAGATGGATGCCGGCGGTATCGACCTGGCCGTCCTGGACGGGGAGGCGGTGCCCGCGGGCGGGATGGGGATCGCCAAGCAGTTGAAGGACGAACTCGACGCGTGCCCGCCGATCCTCGTCCTGACCGGACGTCCCGACGACGCCTGGCTGGCCAGCTGGTCGCGTGCGGAGGCCGCCGTGCCGCATCCGCTCGACCCGATCCGGTTGTCCGAAGCGGTCATAGCGCTGCTCCGCACCCGACTCTCCGCTTAGGGTCTCCTGACTTCTGTTTCCGCCGTCCGAAGGCGCATCGAGCGCCTGTCCCGCAGCGGTTTTCCGCATTTCCAGATCGCCTGGAAATCGCTCGGTCAAATCGGCCGGGCCCGGCGACTTCCCTTGTACGCTGTGGCATAACTCACAAGAGCGTAGCTTCGGAAACGACCGCCCGGGAATCGGGCGGGCAGGCTCGGGAAGAGGGGAGCTGAGACGGCGTGAATGTCTATGTGCCGATCCTCGTGCTCGGGGCGATTGCTGTCGCGTTCGCGGTGTTCTCCGTGATCGTGGCGAGGATCGTCGGTCCGAGACGCTACAACCGTGCCAAGCTCGACGCCTACGAGTGCGGGATCGAGCCGACTGCCTCGCCGCTGGGCGCGGGCCGCATCCCGGTGAAGTACTACCTGACGGCCATGCTGTTCATCATCTTCGACATCGAGATCGTGTTCCTCTATCCGTGGGCTGTTCATTTCGACGCCCTCGGCTTCTTCGGTCTCGGGGCCATGGCCCTGTTCATCTTCAACGTCTCCGTCGCCTACGCGTACGAGTGGCGGCGTGGCGGTCTCAGTTGGGACTGATCGGTCCCGTCAGCGATCCAAAAGCTAAGTCGGAAGAGAAGAGTCGGATATGGGCATCGAGGAGAAGCTGCCGAGCGGCTTCCTGCTGACCACGGTAGAGGGGCTTGCGGGTTACGTCCGCAAGGGCTCGCTGTGGCCCGCCAGTTTCGGGCTCGCGTGCTGTGCGATCGAGATGATGGCCACCGCAGGCGGACGCTTCGACATCGCCCGCTTCGGCATGGAGGCCTTCCGTGCCTCACCGCGGCAGGCCGATCTCATGATCGTCGCCGGCCGGGTGAGCCAGAAGATGGCGCCGGTGCTGCGGCAGATCTACGACCAGATGGTGGAGCCGAAGTGGGTGCTGGCGATGGGCGTCTGCGCGTCGTCGGGTGGGATGTTCAACAATTACGCGATCGTGCAGGGTGTCGACCACATCGTGCCTGTCGACATCTATCTCCCGGGGTGCCCGCCGAGGCCCGAGATGCTGCTGAACGCGATCCTCACCCTGCACGAGAAGATCCAGCAGATGCCGCTCGGTGTGCACCGGGAGGAGGTGGCGCGTGCGGCGGAGCAGGCCGCGCTGGCCGCCACCCCTACCTTCCAGATGAAGGGCCTGCTCCGGTGACGGCGCGACAAAGGTCCCGTGCGGCGAGGGAGCGGAGCGAGCCGAGCAGGTGCCGGGCGAGGGAGCGGAGCGAACCGAGTACGAGGTGCCGGAGCCGTGCGGTCTGGACTGAGGAACGAGGGAGCGTAGCGAGTGAGTGACGAGGGAAGACCGCACGATCAAGCTCCGGCACACGCGAGCGAAGCGAGCCATGTCCCAGAGCAGATCGGCGTGCGCAAGGGTTTGTTCGGGGTGCGGGGTAGTGGTGATACGTCGGGGTATGGGCGGTTGGTGCGTCCGGTGTTGTTGCCGGGGAGTACGCCGCGGCCGTTCGGCGGGTATTTCGACGAGGTGGCGGATGGGTTGGGGGCGGCGCTGGCGGAGTCGGGGGTGGGCTTCGAGGTTGCGGTGGAGTCGGTGGTGGTGTTCCGGGGTGAGGTGACGTTCGGTGTGCGCCGCGAGTTCTTGGTGCCGGTGGCGCGTGCGCTGCGGGATGAGCCGGATCTGCGGTTCGAGATGTGTCTGGGTGTGAATGGCGTGCATTTCCCGCAGGATGCGGGCCGGGAGTTGCATGCGGTGTATCCGTTGTTGTCGATTACGCACAATCGGCGGATCCGTCTGGAGGTGGCGGTGCCGGATGGGGATCCGCATATTCCGTCGTTGTATGACGTGTATCCGACGAATGATTGGCACGAGCGGGAGACGTACGACTTTTTCGGGATCGTGTTCGATGGTCATCCGTCGTTGACGCGGATCGAGATGCCGGATGACTGGCCGGGTCATCCGCAGCGGAAGGACTATCCGCTCGGCGGTATTCCCGTCGAGTACAAGGGCGCGGAGATCGCGCCGCCGGACGAGCGGCGGGGGTACAACTGATGAGCGAGGACACGGTTTTCACGGTCGCCGGTCAGGACTGGGACGAGGTTGTCGATGCGGTGAAGGCGGCGTCGGATGATGCGGGGAGCGGCGAGGAGCGCATCGTCGTGAACATGGGTCCGCAGCATCCGTCGACGCACGGGGTGTTGCGGCTCATCCTGGAGATCGAGGGTGAGACGGTCACGGAGGCCCGGTGCGGGATCGGTTATCTGCACACGGGGATCGAGAAGAACCTGGAGTACCGCACCTGGACGCAGGGCGTGACGTTTGTGACGCGGATGGATTATCTGTCCCCGTTCTTCAACGAGACGGCGTATTGCCTGGGTGTGGAGAAGTTGCTCGACATCACGGAGCAGGTGCCGGAGCGGGCGAGTGTCATCCGGGTGATGTTGATGGAACTGAACCGCATTTCCTCGCATCTGGTGGCGCTGGCCACGGGTGGGATGGAGTTGGGCGCGGTGACGGCGATGCTGTTCGGTTTCCGGGAACGTGAGTTGGTCCTGGACGTGTTCGAGTTCATCACGGGGTTGCGCATGAACCATGCGTATATCCGGCCTGGCGGGTTGTCGCAGGATCTGCCGGAGGGGGCGGTGGAGAAGGTCCGCGAGTTGCTGACGGTGATGCCGGAACGGTTGCGGGACATGGAGAATCTGCTGAACGACAACCGCATCTGGAAGGGCCGGACGAAGGGCATCGGGTATCTCGACCTCACGGGGTGCATGGCGCTGGGGGTGACGGGTCCGATGCTGCGTGCGACGGGTCTGCCGCACGATCTGCGGAAGTCGCAGCCGTATTGCGGGTACGAGAACTACGAGTTCGACGTCAGCACCGACACCGGGTGTGACGCGTACGGCCGTTACCTGATCCGGGTCGACGAAATGAAGGAGTCGCTGAAGATCGTCGAGCAGTGCCTCGACAAGTTGCGGCCGGGGCCGATCATGGCGGAAGACAAGAAGATCGCGTGGCCTGCGGATCTGACGTTGGGCCCGGATGGTCTGGGTAATTCGCCGGAGCATGTCCGCGAGATCATGGATTCGTCGATGGAGTCGCTGATCCATCATTTCAAGTTGGTGACCGAGGGTTTCCGGGTGCCGCCGGGCCAGGTGTACGTGGCGGTGGAGTCGCCTCGGGGTGAGCTCGGGGTGCACATGGTGAGCGACGGTGGCACGCGCCCGTTCCGGGTGCATTTCCGCGATCCGTCGTTCACGAATCTGCAGTCGGTGGCGGCCACGTGTGAGGGCGGCATGGTGGCGGATGTGATTGCCGCGGTCGCGAGCATCGACCCCGTCATGGGGGGAGTGGATCGATGACCGAGCGAGCGGCACCGGCGCAACCACCTGTTTTCATCGAGTTCGGGCCGAGGCCGGAGGAGAACGGACGGTTGGTGCGGCCGGGTGCGCGGGAGGAGTATCCGCCGGAGATCCGGGCGCGGCTCGCTGCCGACGCCGATGTCGTCGTCGCGCGTTACCCGAATTCGCGTTCCGCGCTGCTGCCGTTGTTGCATCTGGTTCAGGCGGAGGACGGGTGCATCACGCCGGCGGGGGTCGAATTCTGTGCCGGCCGGCTCGGGTTGACCGGCGCCGAAGTGGCCGCGGTGGCGACGTTCTATTCGATGTACCGGCGCGATCCGACGGGTGACTACTACGTCGGGGTGTGCACCAACACGTTGTGCGCGGTCATGGGCGGCGACGCGATCCTCGCCGCGCTGGAGGAGCATCTCGATCTGCCGCACGGTGGCACGACCGCGGACGGCAAGGTCACGTTGGAGCACATCGAGTGCAACGCGGCGTGCGATTACGCCCCGGTGGTGATGGTGAACTGGGAGTTCTTCGACAATCAGACCCCGGAGTCGGCCCGCTCGCTCGTCGATTCCCTGCGGTCGGGGGATCGGGTGACGCCGAGCCGCGGCGCGACGCTGTGCACGTTCCGGGAGACCGCCCGCATTCTCGCCGGGTTTCCCGACGAGCGTCCCGGTGCGCTCGAGGAGGGCGTCGCCGGCGACGCGACACTGGCCGGCCTGCGCATTGCGCGGGAGCGGGGAATGACGGCGCCGGATCCGGCGGAGACGTCCCTCGTCCCGGAGCCGCAGTCGCAGGGCACCGAGGCGGTGGCGGCGGAGTCGACGAAGGACGAGCCTGCGCCTGCCCCGTCGGCGACGGTCCCTCCGGAGCGGTCCACCTCCGAAACGAACCCGGCTGCCACCGACCCCGGACGGAAGGGAGACTGACATGCCGCTGACCCCGGTTCTGAGCCGCTACTGGGACGAACCCGAATCCTGGACCCTCGACACGTACCGTCGCCACGACGGGTACGAGGGCCTGCAGAAGGCGCTGCGCATGGACCCGGACGAGGTGATCTCGACGGTCAAGGAGGCCGGTCTGCGCGGTCGCGGTGGAGCCGGGTTCCCGACCGGCATGAAGTGGTCGTTCATCCCGCAGGGCGACGACAAACCGCACTACCTCGTGGTCAACGCGGACGAGTCCGAACCGGGCACCTGCAAGGACATGCCGCTCATGCTGGCCACGCCGCACGCGCTCGTGGAGGGCGTCATCATCGCGGCGTACGCGATCCGCGCCGGGCATGCCTTCATCTACGTGCGCGGCGAGGTGGTGCCGGTGCTGCGCCGGCTGCAGGCCGCGGTCGCGGAGGCGTACGCGGCGGGCTATCTCGGCAAGAACATCCTGGGAACCGGGTTCGACCTCGAGTTGGTCGTGCACGCGGGTGCCGGGGCGTACATCTGCGGGGAGGAGACGGCGCTGCTCGACTCGCTGGAGGGGCGCCGCGGCCAGCCCAGGCTGCGTCCGCCGTTTCCCGCGGTGGCCGGTCTCTACGCGTCCCCGACCGTCGTCAACAATGTCGAGTCGATCGCGAGCGTCCCGCCGATCATCGTGAACGGCATCGAGTGGTTCCGGTCGATGGGCAGTGAGAAGTCGCCCGGGTTCACCTTCTACTCCCTGTCGGGGCACGTGACCACACCCGGACAGTACGAGGCTCCGCTGGGAATCACGTTGCGGGAGTTGCTCGAGTACGCGGGCGGAGTCCGCGCCGGGCACCGGTTGAAGTTCTGGACGCCGGGCGGTTCCTCGACGCCGATCTTTACCGACGAGCACCTCGACGTCGCCCTCGACTACGAGGGCGTCGGCGCCGCCGGGTCGATGCTGGGCACCAAGGCCCTGCAGATCTTCGACGAGACCACATGTGTGGTGCGCGCCGTGCTCCGTTGGACCGAGTTCTACGCGCACGAGTCGTGCGGCAAGTGCACGCCCTGCCGGGAGGGCACCTATTGGCTGGTGCAGATTTTGGAGCGGCTCGAGCGAGGGGAGGGAACCGATGCGGATCTGCACAAGTTGCTCGACATCGCGGACAACATCCTCGGCAAGTCGTTCTGCGCTCTCGGTGACGGTGCGGCGAGCCCGATCATGTCTTCCATCAAGTACTTCCGCGACGAGTATCTCGCGCACTTCGAGCAGGGCGGCTGCCCGTTCGACCCGCACCAGTCCACGCTCATGGCTGGAGTGGACGCATGATTGGGCACCGGGATGGTGCGCGAGCCGTGACTCGGCGCCGGGGCCGCGCGGTCTGGACCGAGGAGCGAGGGAGCGCAGCGAATGAGTGACGAGGGAAGAGCGCGCGTGAAAGCCCCGGTGCCCGCGAGCGGAGCGAGCCGTGACTCGGCCCCGGTGCCCGCGAGCGGAGCGAGCCGTGACTCGGCCCCGGTGCCCGCGAGCGGAGCGAGCCCTGACACAGTGGACATCACTATCGACGGGGTGGAGCTGAGTGTTCCCAAGGGCACGTTGGTGATTCGTGCGGCAGAGATGATCGGTATCCAGATCCCGCGGTTCTGTGATCATCCGCTGCTCGACCCGGTGGGTGCGTGCCGTCAGTGCCTCGTCGAGGTGGAGGGGCAGCGGAAGCCGCTCGCGTCGTGCACCACGACGGTCACCGACGGCATGGTGGTGCACACCCAGCTGACTTCGCCGGTGGCGGACAAGGCGCAGAAGGGGGTGATGGAGTTGCTGCTGATCAACCATCCCCTGGATTGTCCGGTGTGCGACAAGGGCGGCGAATGCCCGTTGCAGAATCAGGCGATGTCCAACGGGCGCGCGGAGTCGCGCTTCGGGGAGGTCAAGCGCACGTTCCCCAAGCCGATTCCGCTGTCCACGGAGGTCCTCCTGGATCGTGAGCGGTGTGTGCTGTGTGCGCGGTGCACCCGGTTCTCCCAGCAGGTCGCGGGGGATCCGTTCGTCGAACTGATGGAGCGGGGTGCGCTGCAGCAGGTCGGGATCTACGCGAAGGAACCGTTCGAATCGTACTTCTCCGGCAACACCGTCCAGATCTGCCCGGTGGGCGCGCTGACGGGTACCGCGTACCGGTTCCGGGCCCGCCCGTTCGATCTGATCTCCAGCCCCAGTGTGTGCGAGCACTGTGCGAGCGGGTGCGCCCAGCGCACCGATCATCGGCGGGGCACGGTGTTGCGGCGGCTGGCGGGCGACGATCCCGAGGTCAACGAGGAATGGAATTGCGACAAGGGGCGGTGGGCGTTCGCCTACGCTCAGCGCGACCGGATCACCACCCCTCTGGTCCGCGGCGACGACGGCACGCTGGCGCCCGCCTCCTGGTCGGAGGCACTGGCCGTCGCGGCGCGGGGACTGACCGCGGCGCGGGGCAACGCGGGTGTCCTCGTCGGAGGCCGATCCACGTGGGAGGACGCCTACGCCTACGCGAAATTCGCACGAACGGCGCTCGGCACCAACGACATCGACTTCCGCAGTCGCGCACACTCCGGTGAGGAGGCCGACTTCCTCGCGGCCCGGGTGGCGGGGCAGCGACTCGCGGTCACCTACGACGATCTCGACGCCGCGCCGGTCGTCCTCCTCGCCGGGTTCGAGCCGGAGGAGGAGTCGCCGATCGTGTTCCTGCGGCTGCGCAAGGCGGCGCGTACGAAGGCCGTTCCGGTGTACTCGATCGCCCCGTACACGTCCCGCGGCCTCGAGAAGGTGTCGGGCAGACTGCTGCGGGCTGCGCCGAATGCGGAGCCGGAGGTCCTCGACGGCCTCCGTACGGGTGAGGTGGACGCGGGGGTCACCGAGTTGCTTCGCCGACCGGGTGCGGTCGTCGTGGTGGGGGAGAGGCTCGCCGCGGTACCGGGGGCGCTGTCCGCCGCGGTCCGGCTGGCCGACGCCACCGGGGCCCGGCTGGCCTGGGTGCCGCGGCGGGCCGGCGAACGCGGCGCACTCGAGGCGGGCGCGTTGCCCGGACTGCTCCCGGGCGGCAGGCCGGTGGGCGATCCCGTGGCCCGGCGGCAGGTCGCGTCGGCGTGGAACGTCGCGGATCTGCCGGACACCGCGGGCCGCGACACTGCGGGCATCCTCGCCGCCGCCGAGTCGGGGACGCTCGGGGCGCTGGTGATCGGCGGTGTGGAGATCGACGACCTCCCCGACCCTCAGGTCGCGACGGCGGCCGTCGACGCGGCCGGGTTCGTCGTGAGTCTGGAACTGCGCCACAGTGCGATCACCGATCGCGCCGACGTGGTGTTCCCCATCGCACCGGTCATGGAGAAGCCGGGCACGTTCCTCGACTGGGAGGGGCGGATACGCGACTTCGACGCCGCTCTCCGCGGCACCGGGGCGATGCCCGATCAGCGGGTGCTCCACGCGATCGCCGGCGAAATGGGTGTCTCGCTCGGTCTTCCCGACGCGGCGACCGCACGGCGGGAACTCGAGCGGCTCGGCGCCTGGGACGGTGACTTCCCGGATCCGCCCGACGTCCCGCAGTCCCCACGGCGGGACCCCGGGGCGGGGGAGGCGACGCTCGCCACGTGGCGGATGCTGCTCGACTCGGGGCGGCTGCAGGACGGGGAGCCGCACTTGGCGGGCACGGCGCGTACCCCGGTCGTGCGGATGTCCGCGACGTCGGCGGCCGAGTCGGGTGCCGGTGACGGAGATCCGGTCACCGTCACGACGGAACGAGGCGAAGTGACGTTGCCGTTGGTGATCACCGACATGCCGGATCGGGTGGTGTGGCTGCCGCTCAACTCACCCGGATCGGCGGTCTACCGGCAACTGGCCGCCGGGGCGGGAACCGTCGTGAACGTACGCCGCGCCGCAGGCACCAACGGGATCGCGCCGGGAGGTGCGCTGTGACGATCGCGGCGGTCTACCCCGACCCGGCACTGTTCGGGCACGACCCGTGGTGGCTGGTTCTGGGCAAGGCGCTGGCCGTCTTCGTGTTCCTCGTCCTCACCCCGCTTCTGACGATCCTGGCCGAACGCAAGGTCATGGCCTGGATGCAGATGCGCGTCGGCCCCAACCGGGTGGGCCCGCGGGGCATGCTGCAGAGCCTCGCCGACGGCATCAAGCTCGCATTGAAGGAGGGGATCGTCCCGAAGGGTGTGGACAAGCCGATCTACCTCCTCGCGCCGATCATCGCCGCGGTGCCCGCGTTCATGGCGTTCGCCGTGATCCCGTTCGGCCCGGCGGTGTCGATCTTCGGGCACTACACGCCATTACAGCTGACGGACCTGCCGGTGGCCGTGCTCTACGTCCTCGCGGCCACGTCGATCGGCGTCTACGGCATCGTGCTCGCCGGCTGGGCGTCCGGCTCCACGTACCCGCTGCTGGGAGGTCTGCGCTCGACGGCGCAGGTGATCTCGTACGAGATCGCGATGGCATTGTCGTTCGCGGCCGTCTTCCTGGACGCCGGAACGATGTCCACGTCGGGCATCGTCGCCTCCCAGGAGCACACCTGGTACGTCTTCCTGCTGCTGCCGTCGTTCCTCATCTACGTCACCTCGATGGTGGGTGAGACCAACCGGGCGCCGTTCGACCTGCCCGAGGCCGAAGGCGAACTGGTCGGCGGATTCCACACCGAGTACTCCTCACTGAGCTTCGCGATGTTCATGCTCGCCGAGTACGTGAACATGGTGACCGTCTCCGCGCTCGCCACCACCCTGTTCCTCGGCGGCTGGCACGCACCGTTCCCGCTCAGCCTGTGGGACGGCGCGAACTCCGGATGGTGGCCGGTGCTGTGGTTCACGCTGAAGGTCTGGGGTTTCCTGTTCGTGTTCGTCTGGTTGCGGGCCACGCTGCCCCGGCTGCGGTACGACCAGTTCATGGGTCTCGGCTGGAAGATCCTGATCCCGATCTCGCTGGTGTGGGTCATGATCGTCGCCACCGTCCGGGCCTTCCGCAACGAAGGCTACGACGCGAGGACGATCACCCTCGTCGTCGCGGGCCTCGTCGTGGCCCTCGTGGTGGTGGCGCTGCTGTGGAAGCGCCTGCGTCCCGGCCGCGTTCGCGCATCCGAGAAACCGGTCGAGCCGCGGGACCGCGCCGAACTGTCCCCGGAGACACTCGAACCGTTCGACCCCATGGCCGGTGGATACCCGGTTCCGCCGATGCCGGGTCAGACACTGCCCGCGTTCCGGCGCACGCCCGTCTCCGTCACCGGCGCGCACTCCACCGGATCGACTCAGGAGAACAGCGATGACTAAATTCCTCGGCCCCATAGCGGGATTCGGCGTGACCTTCTCCACGATGTTCAAGAAATCGAACACCGAGTTCTATCCGGAGGAGAAGACGCCGACGGCGCCCCGCTATCACGGCAGGCATCAGCTCAACCGGTACGCGGACGGACTGGAAAAGTGCATCGGGTGCGAACTGTGCGCCTGGGCGTGCCCCGCCGACGCCATCTTCGTCGAGGGCGCCGACAACACCGACGAGGAACGCTTCTCGCCCGGCGAGCGGTACGGCCGGGTGTACCAGATCAACTACCTGCGCTGCATCGGGTGCGGGCTGTGCATCGAGGCGTGCCCGACGCGGGCGCTGACGATGACCAACGAGTACGAGATGGCCGACGACAACCGGGCCGGCCTGATCTACGAGAAGGACCGCCTGCTGGCCCCGCTCGAGTCCGGCATGGTCGATTCGCCGCACCCGATGGCCCCGGGCACCACGGCCGAGGACTACTACCGCGGCACCGTGACCGGGGGAGCGGCGCCCGCGTCGCAGGACGAGTCGGAGGCGGACGACACGGCGGGGGACAAGCCGTGATCCAGGGAGGAGAGCCGACGTGGTGAACACGATGCCGTCCGCGGTCCAACTGGTCGCGGAACCCTTCACCCAGACCTCGACGGGCGAGGGCGTGCAGTTCTGGGTCCTCGCGACCGTGGCCGTGATCGGCGCGCTCGGAGTGGTCAGCGCGACGAAAGCCGTCTACTCGGCGATCTTCCTCGCCACGACCATGATCATCCTGGCCGTGTTCTACATCGCCCAGGGCGCGCTGTTCCTCGGCGTCGTGCAGATCGTGGTCTACACCGGCGCGGTCATGATGCTGTTCCTGTTCGTGCTCATGCTCATCGGCGTCGATTCCTCCGAATCCCTCGTCGAGAACCTGCGTGGTCAGCGGGTGGCCGCGATCGCGGCGGGGCTGGGATTCGGACTCCTGCTGATCGGCGGCATCGGAAGTGCGTCCGTCTCCGCGTTCACCGGTCTCGACGAGGCCAACGCGGCGGGCAACGTCCAGGGGCTGGCCGAACTCGTCTTCGTCCGGTACGTGTGGGCGTTCGAACTGACCGGCGCACTGCTGATCACCGCGACCATCGGTGCCATGGTGCTCGCCCACCGGGAACGCTTCGAGCGGCGCAAGGACCAGCGCGAGCTGTCCGAGGACCGGGTCCGTGAGGGTGCCCGGGTCACACCGCTGCCCAGTCCCGGGGTCTACGCGCGGCACAACGCCGTCGACATCCCGGCGTTGCTGCCCGACGGCACGTTCTCCGACCTGTCCGTCAGCCGGTCGCTCGACCGGCGGCCGAGCATGCCCGCCCGGGCGCTGGGCACCGCGGACGTCGCGGCCCCCGAACCCGCCGCGACCGAAGAGGGGGGTGGGCGATGAATCCGGAGAACTACCTCTACCTGTCGGCGCTGCTGTTCACGATCGGTGCCGCCGGGGTGCTGATCCGCCGCAACGCGATCATCGTGTTCATGTGCATCGAACTGATGCTCAACGCCTCGAACCTGGCGTTCGTGACGTTCGCCCGGATGCACGGCAACCTCGACGGTCAGGTGTTCGCGTTCTTCACGATGGTCGTCGCGGCCGCCGAGGTCGTCGTCGGTCTGGCGATCATCATGACCATCTTCCGTTCCCGCCGTTCGGCTTCCGTCGACGACGCCAACCTCCTCAAGAACTGACGGGTCCCCGATGACGCACATCCTCGAGAAGGTGACTTTGCCCGACGACACCCCGATCGGCGGTGCGGCATGAGCGGAACGCTCTGGCTGCTGCCGGTCCTGCCGCTCCTCGGCGCCGCCGTGCTCCTGCTGGCGGGCAGGCGCAGCGATGCGTGGGGTCATCTCCTCGGTTGCGCGACGGCGCTGGCCTCGTTCGCGCTCGGTCTCGCCTTCTTCGTCGACATGCTGGGCCGGGACGCCGCCGACCGGGTCGTGCACCAGGTCCTGTTCAGCTGGGTGCCGGTCGGCGAACTACAGGTGGACTTCGGTCTGCAACTCGACCAGCTGTCCGTGTGCTTCGTGCTGCTGATCACCGGTGTCGGCTCGCTGATCCACATCTACTCGGTCGGCTACATGGCCCACGACCCGGAGCGCAGGCGGTTCTTCGCCTACCTCAACCTGTTCCTCGCGGCGATGCTGCTGCTGGTGCTGGCCGACAACTTTCTGGGCCTGTACGTCGGGTGGGAGGGTGTCGGTCTCGCGTCGTACCTGCTCATCGGGTTCTGGCAGTACAAGCCGTCTGCGGCTGCCGCGGCGAAGAAGGCGTTCGTGGTCAACCGCGTCGGCGACATGGGGCTGATCCTCGCGATCATGATCATGTTCTCGACGTTCGGCTCGATCGAATTCGCCGACGTGTTCACGCGCGCCGACGCCGCGAGCGAGGGCGTGCTCACCGCGATCGGACTCGCGTTGCTGCTCGCGGCCTGCGGCAAATCGGCGCAGGTCCCGCTGCAGTCCTGGCTCGGCGACGCGATGGAGGGCCCGACACCGGTGTCCGCGCTCATCCACGCTGCGACCATGGTCACGGCGGGTGTGTATCTCATCGTCCGCTCCAACGCGATCTTCGACCTGGCACCGAACGCCCAACTCGGCGTCGTGATCGTCGGCGCGGTGACCCTGCTGTTCGGCGCGATCATCGGCTGCGCGAAGGACGACATCAAGAAGGCGCTGGCGGCGTCGACGATGAGCCAGATCGGGTACATGGTGCTGGCCGCCGGACTGGGACCGGCCGGGTACGCGTTCGCGATCATGCTGCTGCTCACCCACGGCTTCTTCAAGGCCGGCCTGTTCCTCGGCGCGGGCTCAGTGATGCACGGCATGAACGACGAGGTGAACATGCGCCGCTACGGCGGTCTGCGCACCGTCATGCCCATCACGTTCGTCACGTTCGGGCTGGGATACCTGGCCATCATCGGGATTCCGCCGTTCTCCGGCTTCTTCTCCAAGGACAAGATCATCGAAGCGGCGTTCGCCGCCGAGGGCGTGCAGGGCGTCGTCCTCGGAACGGTGACGCTGCTCGGTGCGGGACTCACCGCCTTCTACATGACCAGGGTGATGCTGATGACGTTCTTCGGACAACGGCGGTGGCAACCGAACACCGACCCCCACGAGTCGCCGGGGGTGATGACGGTGCCGATGATTCTGCTCGCGGTGGGTTCGGTCGCCGCGGGAGCGCTGCTCGCCGTCGGGTCCTCGCTGCAGCACTGGCTGGAACCGGTCGTCGGCGCCCATCACGGCGAGCCCGCGCTGCCCGTGTGGGCGATCACCGGACTCACCCTGGTGGTGGTGCTCGCCGGGGTCGCGGTGGCCTACCGGCAGTACGCCCGGCAGCCGATCCCCGACACCGCGCCGGTGGACGTCACCGCGCTCACCGTCGCCGCCCGGAGGGACCTGTACGGCGACGCGTTCAACGAGGCGGCGCTGATGCGTCCCGGGCAGGAGTTGACGCGAACGCTCGTGACCGTCGACGACCGGGGTGTCGACGGCGCCGTCAACGGGTTCGCCGCACTCGTCGGCGGAACGTCGATGCGGGTGCGGCGCCTGCAGACCGGGTTCGTCCGGTCGTACGCCCTGTTCATGTTCGCGGGTGCGGCGCTTCTGGTCGCCACAATGCTGGTGAGGCTGTGGTGAGCGGCTTCCCGTGGCTGACCGTCCTGTGGGTGCTGCCACTCGTCGGCGCCGGTGTGGTCCTGGCCCTGCCCGTCGACCGGCGCGCGCTCGCGAAGTCGGTCGCGGTCGGTGTGTCCGTGGTGGTCCTGTGCCTGGCGGTCGTGCTGGCGATCCGGTTCGACCCGACCGGTGAGCAGTACCAGTTCGTCGAATCCCACGCCTGGATCCCAGCATTCGGCACCCGGTACATCCTGGGTCTGGACGGCATCGCGCTCGTCCTGGTTCTCCTCACCGCGGTGCTGGTGCCGCTGCTGCTGCTGGCGGGGTGGAACGACGGCGACTCCGCTCCCGACTACGACCGGCGGCGGATGGCGCACACGTACGTGGCGCTGACGCTGATGGTCGAGGCGATGGTGATCGTCTCGTTCACCGCCCTCGACGTCCTGCTGTTCTACATCTTCTTCGAGGCCATGCTCATCCCCATGTACTTCCTGATCGGAGGATTCGGCGGGGCGGGGAGGTCGTATGCCGCGGTGAAGTTCCTGCTGTACAACCTGTTCGGCGGCCTGATCATGCTGGCGGCCGTCATCGGGCTGTACGTGGTGACGGCGCGCCAGGACGCGTTCGGCGGCGGCACCTTCGACTTCCGGGTGATCGTCGCCGAGGGGCTGGACGCCGACCCCGGCGTGCTGAAGGCATTGTTCCTCGGGTTCATGTTCGCGTTCGCGGTCAAGGCCCCGCTGTGGCCGTTCCACACGTGGCTGCCGGGCGCCGCGGTGGAAGCCACCCCGGCCAGCGCGGTGCTCATGATGGCCGTCGTCGACAAGGTCGGGACGTTCGGGATGCTGCGGTTCTGCCTGCAGATGTTCCCGGACGCGTCCGCGTACTTCGCACCGTTCGTCACGGTGCTGGCGGTGATCGGCATCATCTACGGTGCGGTGCTGGCCATCGGACAGACCGACGTGATGCGGCTGATCGCGTACACGTCGATCTCCCACTTCGGGTTCATCATCCTCGGTATCTTCGCGATGACGAGCCAGGGGCAGGCCGGATCGACGCTGTACATGGTCAACCACGGCATCTCGACCGCGGCGCTGTTCCTGATCGCAGGGTTCCTGGTGTCGCGGCGCGGCACCCGTCTCATCGCCGACTACGGCGGGGTGCAGAAGGTCGCTCCGGTGATGGCGGGCACGTTCCTCGTGGCGGGGCTGGCCACGCTGTCGCTGCCGGGCCTGGCGCCCTTCATCAGTGAGTTCCTCGTCCTGGTCGGGACGTTCTCGCGGTACCAGATCGCCGCCGTGGTCGCGACACTCGCGCTCGTCCTCGCCGCGGTCTACGTGCTGTGGCTCTACCAGCGGATGATGACGGGACCGCTGAAGGAGGGCAACGAGACGGTCCGCGATCTCGTGCGCCGTGAGATCGTGGTCGTGGCACCGCTGATCGCCCTGCTGCTCGTCCTCGGCGTCTACCCCAAGCCGGTACTGGACGTCATCACCCCCGCGGTGAGCCACGTCCTCGTCACCGTCGGTCAGCACGATCCTGCCCCCACCGTCGCCGGGCAGGATTCAGAGGGAGGCACACCCTGATGAGTACCTCCGAATTCGTCCTCGCCCAGTCCGCGTCATTGCCTGCGCCGAACATCGAATACGGCCAGCTGTCACCCATGCTGATCGTGTTCGGCGTGGCTGTCGCCGGTGTGCTCGTGGAGGCGTTCCTGCCCCGTCGCGGCCGCTACTCGAGCCATCTCGTTCTCGCGATCGGCGGACTCACTGCGGCATTCGTGGCCGTCGTCCTGCTCGCGGGAACCCGCGACTCGGTGGTCGGGGGAGCGGTGGCCGTCGACGGTCCGACGCTGTTCCTCCAGGGCACGATCCTGCTGATCTCGATCCCGGCGATCCTGATCATCGCCGAGCGGAGCGTCGACAGCGGGGTCGGCGCCGCGACCGCGGAGGTCACGGCCGTCCGCGGGGCGGAGCCGGAAGGCAGAACCGACGCGTTCACCCCTCAGGCGTACGCCGTCCCCGGCAGTGTCGCCGAACGGGAGGCCACCAGAAACGCCCCGGGACACACCGAGGTCTTCCCCCTCACCCTGTTCGCGGTCGGCGGGATGCTCCTGTTCCCGGCGTCCAACGACCTTCTCACCATGTTCGTGGCGCTGGAAGTGCTCTCGCTGCCGCTGTATCTGCTGTGCGGGCTGGCGCGGCGTCGCCGTCTCCTGTCGCAGGAAGCCGCGATGAAATACTTTCTGCTCGGGGCGTTCTCGTCGGCGTTCTTCCTGTTCGGGGTGGCGTTGCTGTACGGCTACGCGGGCACCGTCGCGTTGCCGGGGATCGGCGACGCACTCGCCCGGGGCGCCGAGGACCGGACGCTGGCGCTGATCGGCACCGCGCTCCTGTCGGTGGGTCTGCTGTTCAAGATCGGCGCGGTCCCGTTCCACTCCTGGATCCCCGACGTCTACCAGGGTGCCCCGACGCCGATCACCGCGTTCATGGCGGCGGCCACCAAGGTCGCGGCGGTCGGGGCGATGCTGCGCATCTTCTACGTGGCGCTGCCCGACCTCCGCGCGGACTGGCGGCCGGTGATGTGGGGCGTCGCCATCCTCACCATGGTGGTCGGTGCCGTCATGGCGGTCACGCAGAACGACGTCAAGCGGATGCTCGCGTACTCCTCGGTCGCGCACGCCGGATTCATCCTCACCGGTCTGATCGCGGCCAACCGGGCGGGTCTGTCGTCCACCATGTTCTATCTGCTGGCCTACGGCTTCAGCACGCTCGGCGCGTTCGCCGTCGTCACCCTCGTGCGGGACAGCCGGGGCGAGGCGACGGACCTGTCCCGCTGGGCGGGGCTGGGGCGGCGTTCGCCTCTGGTGGGCGGGGTCTTCGCCTTGTTCCTGCTCGCGTTCGCCGGAATCCCCTTGACGAGTGGGTTCGTCAGCAAGTTCGCGGTCTTCCAGGCCGCCATCGAGGGCGGTGCCGTTCCCCTCGTCCTCGTCGGCGTCGTCAGCAGTGCAATCGCGGCGTTCTTCTACGTCCGGGTGATCGTCCTCATGTTCTTCTCGGAACCGCAGAGCGACGCCCCGACGATCGTGGTACCCAGCATGTTCACCGCCGCGGCCATCGCGGTGGGAGTGGTGGTGACGGTGGTGCTCGGAATCCTGCCGCAGGGGGCGCTGGAACTGGCGGACCAGGCCGCGGTGTTCTTCCGCTGACCCGGCGGTGCCGGCGGGTCGCGAGTGTCCGATGTGACGGATGTAGTCCAAGTGGCTGGCGGGACCCGTGTGAGTGTGGTGGAATGCAAGCCGGACAACATACCGACTGAGCGAGAGTGAATGTCGGAGACACGCCGGAGCGCGACCGATCGGATACGGGGGCAACAGTGGAATTTTCTCGGAGAGACCTGTTCCGGTACGCGGCAGCGGGATCCGCCGTGGCCGGGATCGCGGCGCTCACATCCACCACGTCCTCGGTCGCCGTCGCGAAGGCGGACAGCCTCGGCATCCTGATCGACTACGCGGGCGGCGTGCCTTCGGCGGACGCCATCCTCGAGGCCGGATACGACGGCGCCATCCGCTACGTGTCGGATCGCCGTCCCGGCGCTGAATGGATGGAAGGCAAGCCGATGCTCGCCGACGAGGCGCAGGCGCTGCTCGACGCCGGACTGTCCGTCGTTTCGTGCTATCAGTTCGGCAAGGGGCCGACCGCCGACTGGCGCGGCGGGCTCGAGGCGGGCAAGCGGCACGCGGAGCGTGGACTCGAATTGCACCTCGCCGCAGGCGGTCCCGAGGATCGTCCCATCTACGCGTCCATCGACGACAATCCCTCGCCCGCCGATTTCCTCACCATGATCGCCCCGTATCTCGCCGGGTGGGAGTCGGTGGTCGGCAACGGGAACACCGGCATCTACGCCAACTCCAAGACGCTGGATCTGGCGGTCCTCGCCGGGCTCGGGTCGTGGTACTGGCAGCACGACTGGGGCACACCCGAGGGGTACGTCCACCCGTCGGCGCACCTGCATCAGTACGAGATCGACGCGAGCAACGTCGACGGGGTGGGCATCGATCTCAACGACATTCTCAAGCCCGACTACGGGCAGTGGTGACCCGGTCAGGCCGCCGGTCGATCACCCATCTTCGAGAGCCACTCCCGCGCGTCCTCGGGTAGGTTGCCCGCGGCTTCCGCTGCGCGGCACCACTTCTTGGCGGTGGCGAGAAAGTTCATCGGGTTGTACGCGTCCTCTTCGCGCGACCACAGGTTGTCGCCGGCGTAGTGGAGGATCGTGATATTGGCCGCGGCGTGCCGTGAGCCGTCGCCGGGATCTTCCATGGGGTTGTCGATTTCGCAGATCACCCATCCCCGGTCCTCGTCGATCACGAACCAGTTCGCCGGGAACTCGGTCATCCGGCTTCCGGGGAAGGCGGACATGGTGCGCGTGACCCAGGCGCGGATGGCCTCACGTCCGTCGAAGTGCCCGAACGCGTGCTCGACGTATGTGGCGTCCTCCGTGAAGAGGTCGGCGAATCCGTCCCAGTCTCCGAGTTCGACGCAGCGGCCGACGGTTCGCTGGTAGTGCGCGAACGCGTCTTCGAGTTCGGCGCGACTCCACGGCATGGTGCGTCCCCTTCTCTCGTCCGGCACCGCGTCTGCGTGCCTCGAAGAATGAGAACACGTTTCAGTTCTGTTGTGGGGCGTTTTCCGGTGGATGGGATCGTTGAAACGCCACCCGAGTCAACTCCGATTACCTGTTGTCACTCGTTTCACTCTCGAACCCGGAGGTTCTGCCATGGATCTGCTGATCAATTTCGTGTACACCGTCGCGTCGGTTCTCTACACCGCGCTATTCGTCAACGGATCCTGAGTCGCGTTCGCGGTGCCGAAATGTGCACGCTACACATGATGTGTATGGTGCACAATGATGCCCCGGTCAAGATAACCGTGCCTCGGGCAGAATGACGGTAACTCTGGGAGGTGTCGGTGTCCGATCGCGACGAGGTGGCGGCTGATGTCGAGAACGAATTGACATTGCTGTCGCGCTATCACGCCCACGCGCAGCGGGCGGGATTCCAACTCGACCGTTCCGCCTACCTGCTCCTCGGACGCCTGGAACTCGAACATCCGCTCAGTCTGAAACAACTCGCCGAGGCGTTCCGGCTCGACATCTCGACCATCAACCGGCAGATCGGCGCCTTGCTGAAGCGTGGACTCGTCGAGCGTGTTCCCGACCCGGACGGCGGAATGGCCCGCAAGGTCGAGGCCACTGCGCGGGGGCTCGAGCAGCTTCACGCGGACCGGGCGCTGGGCAGGAACGGTGTCGAACGCATCATCGCCGAGTGGAGCGACCACGACCGCGGTGAGTTGCGCCGCCTGCTGACCAAGTTCAATGGCGAGATCGAGAAGTACGACGGCAACTCCTGGCCGCGCGCCGGCCGGACGACCTGACCGGACGCCGTCAGGACTGGACGTGTGCGGTCGCGTCCCGTGTGAGGTCCGGTTCGTCGGCGATGACCGTGAGATGAGGGTGCTCGGGCGGACTGTCGTGCCAGCCCTTCCATGAAAGCAGAGACCACCGCGACAGCCCCGACAGCGCAGATCCGAGGCTGGCGAACGAAGCGGTGCTCAGTGCCGAGCCGAACGACCCGACGGACCCGATCGACAGCACCGAGCCGACACTCCCGATCGACAGGACGGAGTAGGCGGAACCGATCGAGAGGATCGACCCTTCCGAACGGATCGACAGGATGGACCGCCGGGCGTGTCGCGATCGCAGTGAGTGGTCCGGGGTGTGGTGCGTCGAGTGCATTCCTCGGTCTACCACGGTGGGGCCGTCGGCAAACAGTGAAGCGGTGCAGACATGAGCGAGGGGCCCTCCGGAAGATCCGGAGGGCCCCGCGCTCGTCAGGTGTGAAGGGTTACGCGACCTGGAACATGCCGACGGTGGGGAGGAAGCTGCACGTGATCGGTGCCGCGCCTTCCTTCTGGGTCGTCAGTCCGCCCGACACGACCGCGAGGACGCGGCCCGGGCCGGTGTCCGCGATCGCCGACAGGGTTGCCGGTCCGTCGGGGTTGATCTTGGCCTCGTTGGTGAGGTTCTGGGTGGCGCGCCGCTGGTTGTCCAGGTTGATCCACGTCACGGTCAGCGGATTGGGCTGTTCGGCGGCAACGGAACTGGTTCCGAGGGCGGTGAACACGAACCCGGCCTGACCTGCCTTGGGGCCGGGCGGGGGCAGCTGGGCCGGGCCGGGGACCGCGAGGGCGGTGCCGACGGAATCGGCGCCCTCGCCGATGCAGCCCCTGCCGATGGTCGGGTAGAGGAACTGCGCGATGACGGGCGCGTTCTCCTGCGGGATCTCGGGACCGCCACCGCCGCTGCCGTCGAGGAATGTGATGACGCGCTCGAGGGTGGACTTGAGTTCCGGCGGGATGCCGGGGGACTCGAGGAGGTTGCGGGCCTGGTCCAGAATCGCGTCCTGGGGTCCTGCGGCGATGTCTTCGGTACCAGCGGCTGCGCCGATGATGGCGGGTGCGAACGACGCGAGCATCTCCACGGGGATGCCTTCGGGTACGGGCGGCGGCGTCGGCTGCGCGATCGCCTGGGCCGGCACTGCCATAGCGGCTGCTGCGGCAACGGCGAGAGCAGTTACTGCTCTGCGCATACCTCGGGTTCGAAGCACAGTCTCCCCATCCTTAGTCATAACAGCGTGGACGACAAAACAATCCACGTCTGACGGCTCGGGGGGTCACTCTATGTACAGCGCCCCCGGGTTGTACAGCTCACGAGTTCGTTCATCGGTAGCTGCGGCACCCCGGTGGGAGTGTATGGCATACAGACCCCGACGGTGGTCCTCCGGTGACGATAGCTTGTGGCACGTGTGGTTCGTGTGATTGGTGATGCAACTGTTACGCGCGGCTACGGACACCTCGGAAGCCGCGGGCGGCGCCGTCTACGCTGTGCGGGACCGTTTCGGGATCGGCTGAGACATCTACACCTCACGGGAGAGCGCCACACTGTGTCCGACCATGCAGCGTCCGACGGCGGAGCAGCCTCCGACGACCCGACTTCCGAGCGTTCACCCACGTCCACCCGGGGAACATCCGCCCTGCACACCCTGTTGCGATGCGCGCCTGTTCTTCTCGTGCTGTCGGTGCTCGGGCGGATGGCGTGGACGCTGTTGAGCCCCAACGGGATGAACCTCGTCGACCTGCACGTCTACGTCGACGGTTCCGAGGCGCTTCACGGTGGCAGTCTCTACGACTTCACCTATTCGGAAGTGACACCGGACTTTCCGCTGCCGTTCACCTATCCGCCGTTCGCGGCGCTCGTCTTCTTTCCCCTGCACTACCTGCCGTTCCCGCTGGTCGGGGTCGGCTGGCAACTGCTCACCATCCTCGCCTTGTACGCGCTGGCGCGGATGAGCCTGGGGCTCGTGCTCGGCGACGCCGCGCGCAGCCCGCACTGGCGTGCGGTCGCGGTCCTGTGGACCACGGTCGGGGTGTGGGTGGAACCGGTGCGCACCACGCTGGACTACGGCCAGATCAACGTCTTCCTGGCACTGCTCGTGATGACCGCGGTCCGCAGTTCCCGGTGGTGGCTGTCCGGTGCGCTCGTCGGATTCGCCGCCGGGATCAAACTGACCCCGGCGATCACCGGCCTCTATTTCCTGATGCAACGCCGCTGGAAGGCCGCCGTGTTCTCCGGGGTCGCGTTCGCCGCGACCGTCGGAGTCAGTTACCTGCTGATCGGCTCGGAGGCGCGGGAGTACTTCACCCACCTGCTCGGTGACGCCGATCGCATCGGGCCGGTCGGCTCGGTCTGGAATCAGTCGCTGCGCGGCGCGTTGTCGCGGCTGCTCGGATACGACGTCGAGACGGGCGTCCTCTGGCTGCTGGCGGTGGCGGTCACCGTCGTCCTCGCCGGCCTGGCCTGGCGGGCGATCGCCCGGGACGACCGGCTCGGCACCCTCGTTCTCGTCGAGTTGCTGGGGTTGCTCGTCTCGCCGATCTCGTGGTCGCACCACTGGGTGTGGGTGATCCCGATGTTGATCTGGTTGCTGCACGGCCCCTACGGGTCGATGCTGGGCACCCGGATCCTCGCCGGGTACTGGCTCGTCACCACCCTCATCGGCGTGCCCTGGGTGCTCAGCTTCTTCCAGGACTCGATCTGGTTGATCTCCCGGCCCGCGGTACTCGCGTGGCTGGGCACCGTCGACGTCGTCGGCGCCTTCGGTGTCTACGCATGGGTGGCCTACGCCGGGCGCCGCACGAAGCGTGCCGCCGCGGCCGCCGGCGAGATCAGCCCGCCAGTGAGTCGATCTGCGCAGCAAGATCCAGATCCAGCTGCGTGAGCCCGCCCGCGGAATGCGTCGACAGTGTGTAGGTGACCTTGCGCCACCTGATGTCGATGTCCGGATGGTGGTTCGCGGCCTCCGCCGCCTCCGCGACCTTCCGGACCAGCTCCACCGCTTCGGGGAAACTCGGCGACTCCACGGTGCGGACGAGGGAATCACCCGCCCGCTGCCACCCGGGCAGTCCTGCGAGCGCGGTGTCGATCTCTCCGTCTGACAGCAACTCGGCCATACCTCATGATGGTGCCGTGCCCGAGGAACGTGCAAGACCTGTCGAGAACACCGGTGAGGTGGTGGCGGCCGCGATCATCGTCGACGGCCGGCTGTTGCTGGCGCAGCGGACGCGGCCCCCGGAACTCGCCGGACTGTGGGAGCTGCCCGGCGGCAAGGCGGAGGCGGGGGAGAGCGCCGAGGACGCGCTGCGCCGCGAACTGCGGGAGGAACTCGGCGTCGAGGTGTCCGGCGGCGACCGGATCGGTGACGACGTGCCGCTGCCCGACGGCCGGGTGCTGCGCGCGTACCGCGTCGAACTGGTGTCGGGAACCCCCGCCGCGCTCGACCACGCGGAACTGCGCTGGGTGGACGGACGGGAACTGGGCGAGATCGACCTCGTCGGCAACGACCGCGGATGGGTGCCGGACCTGCGGCTGCACCTGAACGGGCGGGCCTGACCTCAGGCCGCGCGGGCCTTCTTGAGCCCCTTCTTCAGTTCCTTCTTGGACGCGCCCTCGTCCTCGAGCTTCTTCATGCGCATGATCACGACCGGGCACTTGATGCACCGCGTCTTGCTGCGGCAGCATTTCTTCTTCGGCTTGAGGCCCGAGACCTTGCCGGCCTTCACCTTGCCCATACTCGGCTCGGCCTTCCTACTCCGGTGAACGCCGGTATCCGCCGGCTCCGCTCAGGTTAGCGTCCCCTCAGCTTTCGGCCTCACCGCACACGCGAGACGGGCCGAATTCGACGTGGCGCAGATCACTTTACGCTGGTCGGGCATGCCCCGCGAAGCCGGCGATGCGCGAAGTAGCCGTTCGGGCGGGTAGTATTCACGTGGCCGCGATGCCTGTACTGGGCGATTTACCATCGCCTCGACGAGGATTCTGAATCGAGATGACAAGGCGGCCGCCAGAAAGCCGTGCGAGGGAACTTTCGCGTGGCCGAATCAACTCAGCCAGGAGAGCCACCGCGTGACCATCACCAGCTTCCGTAACGTTGCCATCGTCGCACACGTCGACCACGGCAAGACCACTCTCGTCGACGCCATGTTGCGTCAGTCGGGGGCATTCGAGGAGCGCGCCGAACTGGTCGATCGCGTGATGGACTCCGGCGACCTCGAACGCGAGAAGGGCATCACCATCCTCGCGAAGAACACCGCCGTCCACAAGCACCACGCCGACGGCAGTGTCACGGTCATCAACGTCATCGACACCCCCGGTCACGCCGACTTCGGCGGCGAGGTCGAGCGCGGCCTGTCCATGGTCGACGGTGTCGTCCTGCTCGTCGACGCCTCCGAGGGCCCGCTGCCGCAGACCCGCTTCGTGCTGCGCAAGGCGCTCGCCGCGTCGCTGCCCGTCATCCTGGTCGTCAACAAGACCGACCGCCCCGACGCCCGCATCGAAGAGGTCGTCTCCGAGAGCCACGACCTGCTGCTCGACCTGGCCTCCGACCTCGACGACGAGGCCGCTGAAGCCGCCGAGCTCGCCCTCGACCTTCCCGTTCTGTACGCGTCCGGCCGTGAGGGCAAGGCGTCCAAGGTTCAGCCCGAGAACGGCCACGCGCCGGACGCCGAGAACCTCGACGCCCTGTTCGAGGTCCTCCTAAACTACGTGCCCGCACCCAAGGGCAACGTCGACGCGCCGCTGCAGGCTCACGTCACCAACCTCGACGCGTCCGCGTTCCTCGGCCGCCTCGCGCTGGTCCGCATCCACAACGGCGAGCTGACCAAGGGCCAGACCGTCTCCTGGTGCCGCGAGGTCGACGGCGAGCCCGTCGTCACCAAGGCCAAGATCACCGAACTGCTCGCCACCGTCGGCGTCGAGCGTCAGCCCGCCGAGAAGGCCGTCGCCGGTGACATCGTCGCGGTCGCCGGTTTCGCCGACATCATGATCGGCGACACCCTCGCCGACCTGGAGAACCCGGTGCCGCTGCCGCGGATCACGGTCGACCAGCCCGCCATCTCGGTGACCATCGGCACCAACACCTCGCCGCTCGTCGGCCGGGTCAGCGGACACAAGCTGACGGCCCGCATGGTGAAGTCGCGCCTCGACCAGGAGCTGGTCGGCAACGTCTCGCTCAAGGTCCTCGACATCGGTCGACCCGACGCCTGGGAGGTCCAGGGCCGTGGTGAGCTCGCGCTCGCCATCCTCGTCGAGCAGATGCGCCGCGAAGGCTTCGAACTGACCGTCGGCAAGCCGCAGGTGGTCACCCGTCAGGTCGACGGCAAGGTGCACGAGCCCTTCGAGGAGCTCACCATCGACAGTCCCGAGGAATACCTCGGTGCCATCACCCAGCTCCTCGCCAACCGCAAGGGCAAGATGGTGCAGATGGCCAACCACGGCGCGGGCTGGGTCCGGATGGAGTTCATCGTCCCGTCGCGCGGCCTGATCGGGTTCCGCACCGACTTCCTCACCGAGACCCGCGGCACCGGCATCGCGAACGCCGTCTTCCACGGCTACGCACCGTGGGCCGGCGAGATCCGTGCCCGCCACACCGGCTCGCTCGTCTCGGACCGCACCGGTTCGGTCACCCCGTTCGCGATGATCCAGCTCGCCGACCGCGGAACGTTCTTCGTCGAGCCCGGCGCCGACACCTACGAGGGCATGGTCGTGGGCATCAACCCGCGCCAGGAGGACCTCGACATCAACGTCACCCGCGAGAAGAAGCTGACCAACATGCGTCAGTCCTCCGCCGACGTGATGGAGACCCTCGCCAAGCCGATCAAGCTGGAGCTCGAAGGCGCGATGGAGTTCTGCGCCGGCGACGAGTGCGTAGAGGTCACCCCGGAGGTCGTGCGGGTGCGCAAGGTGCACCTGTCGGCCACCGACCGTGCCCGTGAGCGTTCGCGTTCCAAGGCCCGCGACAAGGCGGCCCTGTAGTCGGCACGTCCGACCACGTCAAACACAACCGGGCGAATGTACCTTCGATCGATCGCCGACCGAAGGTACATTCGCTCGTGGGTTTCCGGAGCCTTCCGGTATCTCTGAGGAAAGGCGGCGCGGTGGGTGCTGGGGGTCGACTCGAGAGAGTCCGAGCGGTTCGGGGAGTTCGGGCGGTTCGGGGAGTTCGGGGAGTTCGGGGCCGAAGCCGCGGGAACGGTGTGGCAGTGACCGCACTCCTGCTGGCACTGTCGACGGCGGTACTCACATCGTGCACCGCCGATCCGCCTCCGCCGGTCGAGAGCACCGACAGCCCCAAGCCGACGGTGTCCCCGACCGAGAAGCAGCCCGTCGTCGTCGCGATCGACGACGTGGGCAGCGGATTCAACCCGCACCTGCTGTCGGACCAGTCGCCGGCGAACTCCGCGGTGAGCGCCCTCGTCCTGCCGAGCCCGTTCCGGCCGGTGCCCGACCCCGCGCACCCGGGCGGCAGCACCTGGATTCCCGACTCCTCCCTCGTCATCTCCGCGGACGTCACGTCGCAGGAACCGTTCACCGTCACGTACCAGCTTCGCAACGAAGCGCAATGGTCCGACGGTGCGCCCATCGCCGCCGAGGACTTCCGCTACCTGTGGCAGCAGATGATCAGCGCCCCCGGCGTGGTCGACCCCGCCGGCTACGACCTGATCCAGGACGTCCGGTCCTCGGGCGGCGGCAAGACGGTCACCGTCGTGATGAAGGCCGCCTACCCGGCGTGGCGTGAACTCTTCACCGACCTGCTGCCGTCACACCTCATCAAGGATTCCCCCGGCGGTTTCGCGACCGGACTGGCCGAGAACATCCCGGTGTCGGGCGGGCACTTCCACATCAAGTCGATCGACCGCGGCCGCGACGAGATCCTGCTCGAACGCAACGACCGGTTCTGGGACAAACCGGCGACCCCCGACCAGATCCTGATGCGCCGCGACGGCACCCCGTCGCAGCTCGCCGACTCGATGCGCAACAACGACACCCAGATCGTCCAGATTCACGGGGGAACAGCGACTTCCGCTCAGCTCGCGGCGATCCCGGCGGTGCGGACCGGTGCGTCGTTCCAGCCCCGCGGACTCGACCTCACGCTGAACGGCCGGGTGCCCGAACTCGCCGACGTCCGGGTGCGGAAGAGTCTGCTGAACCTGCTGGACACGGACCTGCTCGCCGTCGTGGGCGCGGGCAGCGAGGCGTCGGCGGTCCCGGCGCGCTCGCAGGTCTACGCCCCCTCCGATCCCGGTTACAGCGCGACCGCACCCGCGCGGCCGAGCCGCGAACAGGTGCTGGCGCAGCTGGCCGAATACGGCTACGTCGCCGAAACACCCCCGGATACCGTCGTTCCCGCAGGCACGGTGCCGCCCACCCGGCTCGTCCGTGAGGGCGTCCCGCTCACGCTCGTCATCGGGACACCCGAGGGAGACGACACCGCGAGCGCCGTCGCCAACACGGCGGCCGACCAGTTGCGCGGCGCCGGCATCGACGCCACGGTGACGTCGCTGCCCGCCGAGGAGTTGTACGGTGAGTCGCTGAGCAGGGGCGACATCGGAGCGGTCGTCGGCTGGTCGCGCGCCGGGTCCGACCCGGCGACGGCGCTGGCGTCCCGGCACAGCTGTCCGCCCGCAATGGTCGCGACGACTCAGCCGAACACCGAAACCGCCGTCCCCGAACGTGATTCGGTGTCGGAGGCCGAGGCCCCGTCGAACCTGTCGGGAGTCTGCGATCCCACCTTGCAGCCGTCGATCGACGCCGCGCTGCGTGGGGTCGGTGACGTGCCGCAGGCCCTCGCCGACGCCGATCGCAGGCTCTGGGACCTGGCTGCGGTGCTGCCGATCATGCAGGACCGCACGCTGGTCGCGGCCGGGCCCGGTGTCGACGGGGTATCGCTGTCGGGCGCGGTGCCCGTCGGAATATTCAGTGACGCAGCAGACTGGAGCAGGATCAAGGAATGAGTGAGCGGCGACTTCTGCTGGTCCATGCCCATCCCGACGACGAGACCCTCACCACCGGCGGCACCATCGCGCGCTACGCCGCCGACGGTACCGACGTCCACGTCCTGACGTGCACGCTCGGCGAGGAGGGCGAGGTGATCGGTGACGAGTGGGCGCACCTGGTTGCGGACGCCGCCGATCAGCTCGGCGGGTTCCGGATCGGTGAGCTGACGTCCGCGCTGGCGTCGCTCGGTGCGGGGCGGCCACGATTCCTTTTAGGGGCGGGACGCTTCCGCGACTCCGGCATGGCGGGCACGGCGTCGGCGGCGAACCCGCGCGCCTTCGTCAACGCCGACCGCGACTCGGTGACCGCGGCGATCGTGGCGGTCATCCGCGAGGTGCGGCCGCACGTCGTCGTCACGTACGACCCGGACGGCGGATACGGGCACCCCGACCACATCCAGGCGCACGGGATCGTCACGGCGGCCGTCGAGGCGGCGGGAACCGAACAGTTCCCGGACGCGGGCGTCCCCTGGGAGGTCGCGAAGCTGTACTGGACGGTGACCGAGGCGAGTGCGCTCGAGGCAGGTCTCTGCCGGATCGGCGATCTTCCCGACGGCTGGCGGCTGCCGGAGCCCGGCGAATTGCCGAGCGTGCCGGACGCCGACGTGACGACGGTGATCGACGTACGGGGTGTGCTCGATGCGAAGCGGAACGCGCTGTCGGCGCACGCCACGCAGGTGACCGTGGCGCCGAGCGGCACCGAGTACGCGCTCTCCAACGACATCGCGCAGCCGATCCTGGTGGAGGAGCATTTCGTGCTGGTGCGCGGCGCCCTCGGGGATCGGGACGCCGACGGCAGGGAGCGGGACCTCTTCGGTGGCGTGCGTCTCTGACCGCAGGTGTCTGTGACCGGCGTCACGTATTACACTGTGGCGCACGTCACGCAGCGGCCGCGGTCGAGTCCGCGTGGCACCCGTCAGGAGAGGCGATAGATGTACAACTGGGATGTTCAGAACGCCATCGTCGCGTTCGTCGATACGCTTCGGCCCTCGTGGCCGGCCCAGCACGACCTGTACTACAGCGTGCTGTACGGATTCGCCGACATGCAGAGCCATTTGCTGACCCTGCTGGGCTACCCGCCCGTCGCCTGATCCACTATTGACACATGACCGTCGGCACCGCAGCGCAACCCGGGCACCTCGACGCTTTGGGGAGGGTCACCCTCGCGTTGCTGGTGTTCGACGGTTTTCTGTGCGCCGTCCTGTCGGTGCTGTTCCTGCCTAGCTATCTCGGTGCCACGCCGTTTCCGATAAGCATCCTCGCCGCCGCGGTCGCCAATCTGGCGCTGGTGATCGCCGCCCGGTCCACGACCGGCCGGGTCAGGTCGGGAGTGCTGCCGCTCGCCGGGTGGGGGGTCGGTTTCCTGCTCTGCATGTTCGGCGGTCCGGGCGGCGACGTGCTCATGCTCGCGTCCGTCTGGACGCTCCTGCTCCTGATCGGCTCGCTGCTTCCCGCAGCGGTCTACCTGTGGAAGGTCAGTGTCAAAGCGGCTTTCGGGGCTGTTTCGCCTCCAGAACGCGAGGGTACGCGGTAACCACCAGCAGTCTGCTGAAGGAGCATCGCGATGACCGATCAGAACTTCACGACCGACGACGCCGGCATCCCGGTCACGAGTGACGAACACTCGCTCACCATCGGGACGGACGGGCCCATCCTCCTCCAGGACCACTACCTGATCGAGAAGATGGCCCAGTTCAACCGCGAACGCGTTGCGGAACGCCAACCGCACGCGAAGGGGGGCGGGGCGTTCGGACGGTTCGAAGTCACCGAGGACGTCTCCGCGTACACGAAAGCCGATCTCTTCCAGCCCGGGAAGAAGACGGATCTGCTGATCCGATTCTCGTCCGTCGCCGGCGAGCGCGGCAGCCCGGACACCTGGCGCGACCCTCGCGGATTCGCCGTGAAGTTCTACACCGAGCAGGGCAACTACGACATGGTCGGAAACAACACGCCCGTCTTCTTCGTCCGCGACCCGATGAAGTTCCAGGATTTCATCCGCTCGCAGAAGCGGCGCGCCGACAACAACCTTCGCGACCACGACATGCAGTGGGACTTCTGGACGCTGTCCCCGGAGTCGGCGCACCAGGTCACCTGGCTGATGGGCGATCGCGGCATCCCGCGCACCTGGCGGCATATGAACGGGTACTCCAGCCACACTTACATGTGGGTGAACGCCGCCGGCGAGAAATTCTGGGTGAAATACCACTTCCACACCGACCAGGGCATCGAGTTCTTCACGCAGCACGAGGGCGACCAGATGGCGGCCGTCGACACCGATTACCACACACGGGACCTGTGGGAGCACATCGACGGCGGCGAGTACCCGAGCTGGACGCTGAAGATGCAGATCATGCCGTTCAAGGATGCGGACGACTACCGGTTCAACCCGTTCGACCTCACCAAGGTGTGGCCGCACGGCGACTACCCGCTGATCCCCGTCGGCAGAATGACACTCGACCGCAACCCGACCGATTACCACTGCGAGATCGAGCAGGCCGCATTCGAACCCAGCAATCTGGTTCCCGGCATCGGCCCGAGCCCCGACAAGATGCTCATCGGCCGGCTGTTCTCGTACCCGGACGCCCACCGCTACCGGATCGGCGCCAACTACAAGGAACTGCCCGTCAACCGGCCGCACGTACCCGTCCGCTCGTACTCGAAGGACGGCAACATGCGGCACCACAACCCCGGGGACCCGGTGTACGTGCCGAATTCCAAGGGCGGCCCGCACGCCGATCCGTCGCAGGTCGGAGAGACCGCCACCTGGTACGGCGCCGGCGACATGGTCCGCTCGCCCTACGCACTCCACAAGGAGGACGACGACTGGGGTCAGGCCGGGACGATGGTCCGTGAGGTACTCGACGACGCCGCCCGGGACCGCCTGGTGGACAACGTCGTCGGGCACCTGCTGAACGGCGTCAGCGAACCGATCCTGGCGAAGGCGTTCGAGTACTGGCGCAACGTCGACAAGACGCTCGGCGACCGGATCGCCGACGGGGTGTCGGAGAAGCAGTCCGAGACGGATCCCAAGGCGGGGGAGCAGGCCAATCCGGCGCGCAGCAGCGCGCAGGCGAAGGCCTAACCCTCGAACGCCACCGGGTGCCGGGGCTCGTACAGCGTCATCTCTCCCGCTCCGGGGATCTTCAGGGAGGTGGTGAGGCCGTACCGGTCGTCCCGGATTCCGCGGGTGAATTCGGCGCCCTTGGCCTCGAGTTCCGCCACGGTCGACTCGATGTCGTCGCACATCAGCGAGATCTCGTGATGCGGCCGGGTCGACCACGGCTCGCCGCCCCGATCGTCCGAGGTGGGATGCACTCCCATCTCGGACGGCCCGGTGCGGAAGATCAGCCAACCGCCGCCGGCGTCGACGTGCGGCCAGCCCAGCACGTCGCGGAAGAAATCGCGGGCGGCCTCGGCGTCGTCGGCGTAGACCAGAGTGTGCACAGCTGTGATCATGTGGGAAGCCTAGTGCGATTCGTCCGTCACACTGAGGGAATGTCGAACGACGAACTGTCCGGTCTCACCATCGCCGTCACCGCCGAACGGCGGGCCGCCGAGTTCATCACGCTGCTCGAACGGCACGGCGCCGCCATCGTCCACACCCCGGCCATCCACGTGCTTCCGCTCGTCGACGACTCCGATCTGCGCGCCCGCACCGCCGAGATCATCGCGTCGCCGCCGGACCTCCTCGTCGTGAGCACCGCGGTCGGATTCCGGGGATGGCTGGACGCGGCACGGGCCTGGGACGAGGAAGACGCGCTGCTCACCGCCCTGCAATCGGCGCGGATCATCACCCGCGGCCCCAAGGCGAAGGGCGCCGTCCGCGGCGCAGGCCTGCGCGAGGAGTGGTCGCCCGACACCGAATCGTCCGAGGAAGTGCACGACCACCTCGTGGCCGAGGGGGTGCGCGGACTGCGCGTCGTGGTCCAGTTGCACGGCACCATCACCGAATGGGAACCGATGACCGACCTCAGCGTCTCCCTCGCCGGCGCCGGGGCCGAGACGACAGCCGTGTCGGTGTACCGGTGGATCCGGCCCGAGAACCAGCAGCCACTGCTGACGCTGCTCGACCGGATCGTCCGCGCCGAGGTCGACGCCGTCACCTTCACCAGCGCACCCGCCGTGTCCTCGTTGCTCAGCACCGCGAAGGACACCGACCGGGTCGATGCCCTCCTGCAGGCGTTCCACGGTCCGGTCGCACCCGTCTGCGTCGGATCCGTCACGGCGTCGCCGCTCACCGTCCTCGGTGTGGACACCATGCAACCCGCCCGCCCCCGGCTCGGCAGCATGGCCAAATACATCATCGAGGAACTCCCGAAGCGGCGGCATGCGGGGTGAACGGCGCTTTCGGCGCTTCTGACGCGTCGGATGTACCGTTCGCCCGGCGGTCGGGCGCCCGAAATCAGTCGAGCAGCCCGGCCACGCGTGCGGCGTCGGAGAGCACCGACTCGAGCATGGCGGGGGTCAGCCGGCCGGTGAACGTGTTCTGCTGGCTGACGTGATAGCACCCGAACAGGTGCAGGGGACGTTCGGTGCCGGCCAATTCGACGTGCGCGCCGTGCCCGAACTTGGGTCGCGGCCGGGGGACGGCCCAGCCGGCGTCGTCGAGGACCGGGAGCAGCGACTGCCAGCCGAACCCGCCGAGCACGATCACCGACCGCAGGCCGGGTTGCAGGATGCGTAGTTCGGCGTCGAGCCAGTGCCGGCAGTTGTCGCGTTCCTGAGGGGTGGGCTTGTTCGCGGGCGGCGCGCAGTGCACCGGGGACGTGATCCGGACGCCGAACAGTTCGAGGCCGTCGCCGATGCGGGTGGCCGTCGGCTGGCTCGCGAGACCCACGGCGTGCAGGGCGGCGTACAGGAAGTCGCCGCTGCGGTCGCCGGTGAACATGCGCCCGGTCCGGTTCCCGCCGTGCGCGGCGGGCGCGAGACCGACGATCAGCAGGGACGCGTCGGCCGGACCGAATCCGGGAACCGGCCGGCCCCAATAGGTTTCGTCGCGAAACGACGCGCGCTTCTCGCGTGCGACGGTCTCCCGCCACTCGACGAGGCGGGGGCACGCCCGGCAGTCGATCAGGTGGGCGTCGAGACCGGCGATGTCGTTCAGCGGCGCGCCCACACGTCACCTCCGCCGGGGGCCACCGACTCGATGAGCGACCACGCCTGATCGGCAGGCAGGTCGATCACCAGGTATTTTCCAGTGCCTGCGGGGGTCGCGGCGATGACGGTCGCCACTCCTGCCCGCCGCTGGAAGAACGTCTGGCGGACGGTCCAGCCGATGATGCCGTCGGCCTCGAGACTGACCCGGGCGCGGTCGAGGGAGCCGCTGCGGGTGATCAACCACCCGGGCAGCACGGCGTGACCGAGGCCGCGGTACCGGTCCCACGCCAGCGCCACCCCGCCGACGGCGAGCATCGCGATCCCGGCCCACACCGCCCAGAACACGGGCCGGTCGAGGATCAGGAACACGAGGGCGGCGGCGAGCGCGATCTCCGCGGGGATCAGGGCCCGGGTGTAACGCCGCCGCTGTGCGACCGGCCCGTGCGGGGTGAGCGGGACCGCGGCCTGGCGGTGGTCGCCGATGACGGTGGCCATCACCCGCTCCGCCTCCGCGCGCGGCGCCTGGGGGAGCAGCAGCGAGGACTCGCGCCTCTCGGCGCTGACACCGGTCATCACGGCATCGAGCCGGGCGCCGCCGGCGAGCCGCAGCAGGAGTGGTTCCTCGAGCCGCGTACCGCGGAGCCGGGCGCGATCGAGGGTGGTCTGGCGGGTCTTCAGCAGGCCGTGGCTGACGTGCAGGGTGCGGCCGTTGTCCGTCAGCGTCATGTTGCCGTACGTCAGCAGGTACCGGACGCACGCGAGGCCGCTGGCGGCGATCAGGAGGACGACGACGCCGACGACGACGGCCACGGCGACCCCGACGCGCTCGGCGGATTCGATCCCCTCGGCCACCGTCGACGAGCGGGCGATCTTCGCCCCGATTCCGTATTGGAACGCGAGTCCGACGATCGCCGCGATGGTCACCACCCCGGTCACCGAGAACGGGGCGTAGCGCACCCACGCGGGAGTCCAGTGGCCGATCTCGTCCACCGCGGGTTCCTGCGTGACCGCGGTGTGCTCGACTTCGGGGGAGGGCTGACGGGCGAGGAGCGCGGCGCGCAGGTCGGGCACCAGCCCGGTGGAGAGGGCGTTGAGTTCGAACTTCGCCGCATCCGGCTTGGCCCCCACCTGCCGGCCGGTGCCGATGCGCACGATCGACAGCCCGAGCAGCCGATGCAGCACCCCCGCCTCCACGTCGACGGAGCGGATCCGGTTGCGCGGTACGGACAGCAGGCGTTTGTTGAACAGGCCCTGCCGCAGTTGCACGTGGACCGGGCCGATGCGGTAACTCGTCGTGAACCAGCGCGAGACGCCGAACACCACGAACACGACGATGGCGACGAGACTCCACACGTGGTTGCCGCTCTGGGTGCCGATCACCAGCGAAATCAGCAGCACCGGCAGGAGTTTGACGATCTCGTTGACGGGGTGGACCAGCAGCATCCGACGGTCCAGGCGCAGCCAGGGCTGCTCCTCCTCCGCCGCGACCGCCGCCTCGCCCTGCGCGATCGGCGGAGCGACGCCCGGTTCCGGTGCCGCACTCATGTGGCGTCACCGACGTTGGTGCCCGCGATCTCGGTGAGCCGCGCGACGGTGCGGTCGGCGGTGCCCTGATCGAGGGCGGCGATCTTGACGGCACCGGCGGACGACGCCGTCGTGACGGTGACGGTCGCCAGCCCCAGCATGCGGTCGATGGGTCCGCGTTCGGTGTCGACGGTCTGGATGCGGGAGATGGGCGCGATGCGCCGTTCCTGGGTGAACCAGCCGCTTCGCGTGTAGACCGCGGTGTCGCTGATCTCCCACCGATGCACCCGGTACCGCCAGAAGGGGACGACAGCGACGTGGACGATCGCGAGCACGACGGTGATCGCGAGGACCGTGAGATGTACCCACACGGGCCACCAGTGGAAGACGAGCGCGACGGCCTGCACGACGAAGACGGGAAACCAGAGGAGGGCAGCGTTGATTGCCCACAGCTGCTTGGCTTTGGGGCTGGGCCGCCACAGCGGCTCCGCCATGGTGACGGTGGTGGGCACACTCATGCCCCTACTTTGGCCGTGCCCCGCCATTCTGTCGAGAACGGACCTATGGTGGGAGGAACCCCGAAGCGAAAGGAGCGCAGACATGACGTCATTCGATGCGGCCGATTCTCCGGAGGTTCCCGAGGCGGACCGGCTCGAGCAGGAGATCGCCGTCGACGACGACAACTCCGACGAGGTCGAAGAAGTGTCGTCGCTGGAGGTGAACGAGGCGGACGCCGCCGAGCAGAGCCGGGCGGTTCCGGTCGACGAGGACTACCCGCGCGGGTAGCGATCCCCGCCGCTCACGGAGTCTGGGTGGCACGGCTCGTCGTCGATGGCGCATGATCGCTGGGTGACCCATTCAGGTGAAGAGTCCGGCCGGCCCACGATGCTTCCCATGCCGGGTGTTCCGGCGGCACCCCCGTCCGGCGTATCGGCGCAGGAAGCGGCCCCGTCCGCGTCCGCGATGCGGCGGGTGCTGCGACGTGCCCGGGACGGTGCCACGCTGAACGTGGACGAGGCGACGGTGTTGTTGCAGGCCCGCGGCGAGGATCTGGTGGATCTGTGTTCGTCGGCGGCGAAGGTCCGCGATGCCGGGTTGCTGGCGGCGGGTCGGCCGAAGGCGGTCACGTATTCGCGGAAGGTGTTCATCCCGTTGACCCGGTTGTGCCGGGACAGGTGCCATTACTGCACGTTCGTGACGGCGCCGGGCAAGTTGCGGGCGGAGGGGCGCGGGGCGTACCTGGAACCGGACGAGGTCCTCGAGATCGCCCGTCAGGGCGCCGAATTGGGCTGCAAGGAAGCCCTGTTCACGCTGGGTGACCGGCCGGAGGATCGGTGGCCGGAGGCCAAGCAGTGGCTCGACGAGCGGGGCTACGACTCGACGCTGGACTACCTGCGGGCGATGTCGATCCGGGTGCTCGAGGAGACCGGGCTGCTGCCGCACCTGAACCCGGGTGTGATGAGCTGGGAGGAGATCTCCCGGCTCAAGCCGGTGGCCCCCTCGATGGGGATGATGCTCGAAACCACCTCCACCCGGCTGTTCACCGACAAGGGCGAATGCCATTACGGCAGCCCGGACAAGGATCCGGCGGTGCGGCTGCGCACCCTGACCGACGCCGGCCGGCTCAGTGTGCCGTTCACCACCGGGATTCTGGTGGGCATCGGCGAGACGGTCCGGGAGCGGGCCGAGTCGATCATGGCGATCCGGAAGTCGCACAAGGCGTTCGGGCACGTCCAGGAGGTGATCGTGCAGAACTTTTTGGCCAAGCCGGACACCGCGATGCGCGATACCCCCGACGCCGGTCTCGAGGAGTTCACCGCGACGATCGCGGTGTCCCGGTTGCTGCTGGGCCCGGGGATGCGGATCCAGTCGCCGCCGAATCTGGTGTCGACCACCGAATGCGCCGCGCTGCTGGGGGCGGGGGTCGACGACTGGGGTGGGGTGTCGCCGCTGACCCCGGATCATGTGAACCCGGAGCGGCCGTGGCCGAACCTGGACACCCTGGCCGAGATCACCGCGGCCGCCGGGTTCGAACTCACCGAACGCACCGCGGCGCAGCCGCAGTTCGTGCTGGCCGGGGCGCCGTGGATCGATCCGCGGATCCTCGGGCACGTGCACGCCCTCTCCGACCCGCAGACCGGGCTCGCCAAGCCCGACACCACACCGGTCGGGTTGCCGTGGCAGGAGCCGGACGAGTCGTGGGAGTCGGCGGGGCGGGTGGACCTGAACACCGAGATCGACACCGCCGGCCGCAACACCGACACCCGCAGCGATCTGGGCAGCGCGTTCGGGGACTGGGAGACCGTCCGCGAGCAGGTGCTGGAGTTGTCCGGCCCGGTGCGGGTGGACACCGACGTCCTGGCGGCGCTGCGCAGCGCCGAACGCGACCCGGCGGGGCTGTCCGATGACGAGTACCTGGCGTTGGCGACCGCGGACGGGGCGGGACTCGAGGCGGTGGTCGCGTTGGCGGATGCGCTGCGTAAGGATGCGGTCGGGGACGAGGTCACGTATGTGGTGAACCGGAACATCAATTTCACCAACATCTGCTACACCGGGTGCCGGTTCTGTGCGTTCGCGCAGCGCAAGGGCGACGCGGACGCGTTCACCCTGTCCACCGACGAGGTCGCGGACCGGGCGTGGGAGGCGCACGTCGCGGGGGCGACGGAGGTGTGCATGCAGGGCGGTATCGACCCGGAACTCCCGGTGACCGGGTACGCGGATCTGGTGCGGGCGGTGAAGAAGCGGGTCCCGTCGATGCATGTGCACGCGTTCTCGCCGATGGAGATCGTCAACGGCGCCTCCCGGGGCGGGCAGAGCATCCGGGACTGGTTGACGGAGTTGCGGGAGGCGGGTCTGGACACCATTCCCGGGACGGCGGCGGAGATCCTCGACGACGAGGTGCGGTGGGTGCTGACGAAGGGGAAGTTGCCGACCGCGACGTGGGTGGAGGTGGTGACCACGGCGCACGAGGTGGGGCTGCGGTCGAGTTCGACGATGATGTACGGGCACGTCGACAACCCGAAGCATTGGGTGGGGCATCTGCGGGTGCTGTCCTCTATTCAGGACCGCACCGGGGGGTTCACCGAGTTCGTGCCGTTGCCGTTCGTGCATCAGAGTGCGCCGCTGTATCTGGCGGGGGCGTCGCGGCCGGGTCCGACCAACCGGGACAACCGGGCGGTGCACGCGCTGGCCCGGATCATGCTGCACGGGCGGATCCCGAACATTCAGACCAGCTGGGTCAAGCTGGGGGTGACCGGCACCCAGGTGATGTTGCGGGGCGGGGCGAACGATCTCGGCGGCACGTTGATGGAGGAGACCATCTCCCGGATGGCGGGTTCCGAGCACGGATCGGAGAAGACCGTCGCCGAGTTGCGGGCCATCGCCGAGGGCATCGGCCGCCCGGCCCACGAACGCACCACCACACACGCCCGGCGCGAGGGACGGTCGCCGGCCGCATGAGCGAGACACATCGGCTGGGCGACGACACGGTCGTCGGCATCCTGGACCGCGCCGCACGCGGCATCAACCCCGTGCTCGATCTGGCCCTCACGGATCCGTTCGGTATCAAGGGCCGGACGTTCACCCCGGCAGCGGAGGAACGGGGCGCCGCGGAGGCACTGCTCGACGGCCTCGCGTGGGTGCTCGACACCGTGCGGTTCCCGGGAACGGCGTCGTGGGAGAAGGCGAGCGACGACGAGCGGGCACGGTGGTGGGTGACGCGGATCGGTGCGCTGAACACGATCGCGGTCGCGTCCCCGGGCATGTTCGGTGTTCTCCTCAACCGGCTCCCGATCCAGGACGTGCTCGGATTCGCGAATCAGGCCGTCGTGCTCGTCGCCGTGGCCCGGGAGCACGGCGTCACCGACCGGTCCGAGCAGGTGGACCTGCTGGCGTCCGTGCTCTGCCGCCGTGAGACGGACGCGTCCGCGGTGCTCGCCCGCGCGACCCCGCCATCCGATTCGGCGGACGGTGCCTCGGTGTGGCGCCCGTTCGGGCTGATCGGCGCGCTGTGGCGCACCGCGGGCACGGTGCGGGCGCTCAGTGACGAACTAGACAAACGCCCGCAACCGGGCGGGACCTACGCGCTGCTGGGCAACATCCCGGTGGTCGGTGTGGTGGCCGGGTATCTCGGCGAACGGGGCGCGCTGGTGAGAGCCGTAAAACAAGCCGAGAAACGGATTGCGAACCGGGCGCCGATGCCCGCGACGATCCGTCGGGTCAGGTAACCCTCACCGCAGAGGGGTCCGCCGGGCAGGCGATAATGATTTCTTCCACGAGGTACAAGCGGCCCGTACCTCGTGCTAACTCGTGTCAGAAAGGCAGGGAGAGCGGCAGTGCCCTACACGATTGCTGAACCGTGCGTGGATGTGCTGGACAAGGCGTGTATCGAGGAATGCCCTGTCGACTGCATCTACGAGGGCGGGCGGATGCTCTACATCCATCCGGACGAATGCGTGGACTGCGGCGCCTGTGAACCCGTCTGCCCCGTCGAAGCCATCTTCTACGAAGACGACGTTCCGGACCAGTGGAACGGCTACATTTCCGCGAATGTCGACTTCTTCGACGACCTCGGTTCCCCCGGCGGCGCGGCGAAGCTGGGCAAGGTCGACTACGACCCGCCGTTCGTCAAGGCGCTGCCCCCCATGGGCGAGGACTAGATGTGCCTCGTATCCCGGTAGCCGCAGCACTTCCCGACTTTCCGTGGGACTCGCTCGAGTCGGCGAAGGCGAAGGCCTTCGCCCACCCGGGTGGCATCGTCAACCTGTCGGTGGGAACCCCCGTCGATCCGGTGGCCCCGATCATCCAGGAGGCGCTGACCGCGGTCGCTGCGGTTCCGGGATATCCGACGACGCACGGCACGGACGAACTCCGCAACGCCGCGGTCGAGGCGCTGCGCCGCCGCTACGGAATCACCGGCATCGATCCGGCGGCGGTGCTGCCCGCGATCGGCACGAAGGAGCTCATCGCCTGGCTGCCACGCCTTCTCGGGCTCGGCGCCGACGACCTCGTGGTCATTCCGGAGCTGGCGTACCCCACCTACGAGGTGGGTGCGCTCCTCGCGGGTGCGCGGGTGATCCGCACCGACGGCCTGAACCGGCTCGGCCCCGAGGGCGCGTCGCTGATCTTCGTGAACTCGCCGTCCAATCCGACCGGCAAGGTGCTCGGCCTCGAGCATCTGCGCAAGGTGGTCGACTGGGCGCGCACCCGGGGCGCCATCGTGGCGTCCGACGAGTGCTACCTGGGGTTGACCTGGGAAGGGGAAGCGCTCTCCATCCTCGACGAGCGGGTGAACGACGGCGATCTCACCGGTCTCCTCGCGGTGCATTCGCTGTCGAAGACGTCCAACCTCGCGAGCTACCGCGCGGGCTTCGTCACCGGTGACCCGGCGTTGGTCGCCGAACTTCTCGAGGTCCGCAAGCACGCGGGCATGATGGTGCCGTTGCCGATCCAGTCGGCGATGACCGCCGCGCTCAGCGACGACGACCACGAGAACGAGCAGCGTGAGCGGTACCGCCGTCGCCGCGAGATCCTTCTCGCAGCGGTGCGCGGCGCCGGATTCACCGTCGACGATTCCGAGGCCGGGCTGTACCTGTGGGCGACCCGCGGCGAAGCCTGCCGGGACACCGTCGAGTGGTTCGCCGAGCGGGGCATTCTCGTGGCGCCGGGGGAGTTCTACGGTCCCGGCGGCGGCACCCACGTCCGGATCGCGCTCACGGCCGACGACGAACGCATCGCGGCCGCAGTGGAACGACTCGCCTGACCCGAGTCGGCCCGGACGGAACGGTCGCGGTGCAAGTATGGTGCCGTGACCCTCGACGACGTCGCCGACGAACTGTACGGCCTCGACCCCGGTGAGTTCGTCGAGGCGCGCACCGCGCAGGTGACGGCGGCGCGGGAGAACAAGGACCGCGCCCTGGCCACCGAGATCGGGAAACTGCGCAAGCCCACGGTCGTCGGCTGGCTCGTCAACCTGCTCGCCCGCGAACTGCCCGACGAGGTGGGTGCGCTCCTCACCCTCGGCGACGCCCTCCGCGATGCGCAGCGGCACCTGTCCGGCCCGGACCTTCGGCGGCTGACGACGCAGCGCCAGCAGGTGGTCCGGGCGTTGGCGCGCAAGGCCGGCGAACTCGCCGCCGACCGGGGCCGGACCGTCGGTGAGGACGCGCTGCGGGATGTCGGTCAGACGCTGCACGCCGCGCTCGCCGACGCCGACACCGCCGAACGGGTGCGGCGCGGCCGGGTGGTGACGGCGGCGAGCTACAGCGGTTTCGGGCCTGCCGGACTCACCGTCGTTCAGGGAAAGGCGGCGAAGGAGCCGTCGAAGTCCGAACCCGAAAAGCCGAAGAAGGCGAAGAAATCGCAGGAGCGTGATCTCTACGCCGAACGCGCTGCGGCCGAGGCGGAACTGGCGGACGCCACGTCCGGGGCCGACGAGATCCGCGGCGCGCTGGACGACGCGAACACCGAACTCGGGGAGGCGCGATCCACGCTGACCGAGATCGACCACCGGATCGAGGAACTGCGCGCCGAACTCGAACACGCCGAGCAGGAGCGGCAGTTCACCCGGAACGCGGAGAAGGCCTCGGCGGAGGCAGTGCACCGGGGGGAACGCGAACTGGAGGCGGCGGAGCGGCGGGTCGAGGCATCCCGGCGCGCACTCGACGACCTCGGCTGAGGACGAGGGCCGGAAACCTTGACCTCGAGCGCGGTTGAGGTCTTAGCCTGGCCTCATGTCCTTCACCGAGCAGGAACTCGATTACCTGGCATCGCAGCGCATCGGCAGGCTCGCCACGGTGCAACCCGGCGGAACCTTGCAGGTCAGTCCCGTCGGCTTCCACTACAACCCCGACACGTCCACGATCGACATCCAGGGCTACAACATGGCGGCGAGCCGTAAGTTCCGCAACGTCGCCGACAACGGGAAGGTGGCGTTCGTCGTGGACGACGTGCCGTCCGTCGACCCGTGGCGGGTCCGCTGCGTCGAAATCCGTGGGCGCGCCGAGGCCCTCGACGCCGACGCAGCCCAGGCGAACGGTCTCGGCGGCCCGACCATCCGCATCCGCCCGGAACGCATCATCAGCTTCGGGCTCGGCGCCACCGATCAGGACGTCCACCAACTCGTCTCGAACGCACGCGACGTGTAGCGGACTACGCGATGTCCGGGGAGTAGCCGGCCGCGAGCACGGCGACGGTGGACGGCGGTGTCAGGACGGTGGCGGTGCCGCCCTCCGGCCGGTTCGACGGCGTCCCGTATCCGTCGGCCGACCACGGGACGACGGTGTCGTCGAGCACGACCGCGGGACCGTCGTCGAACAGCACGAAGGCGCCGCGGGGCAGCGACGACCACGCGGCCCGGTGCGTTCGCTGACGGGACCCGTCCAGTCGTTCGCCGTGCAACCGGGCGTCCATCTCGTCGGCGCTCGGCAGGGCGCCCCCGTTCGCGGACCGCCAGGCGGCGCGAAAGTCGTTGTACGGCTCGCGCCTGCACAGGGCGCACGGCCGGTGCCCGGCGGCCAGCGCCACCGCCTCGTCGTGGAAGAACAGCACCGTGTAGTGGCCCTCGCTCCACTGCGGGATCGTGCGCGCCGGGTAGTCGGTGACGCAGACGATCCACCGTTTGCCGGAGTGATTGCGCACCACGGAGTGCCCGCGGTGCAGGCAGCCCCGATTGCCCATGAACCGGCCGCGCAGCGGAATCGCGACGATGCCGGAGCGGGGTGACACGCGGTTCCGTTCGGCCATGCGCCGATGGTAGCCAGCCCGTCGGCGCGTCAAAACCGGATGGCTGCCCCCGTACAGAGCTAACCTGGGCTCGAGGGTTCCGTTCGGACGGGTGTCCCCGTCCGGCCGCGGTTCCCGGTCACAGTTCCTCACACGATCTGAGGGCAGGAGGCAGGCAGCATGGACGCCATCACCCAGGTTCCGGTGCCCACCAACGAGCCGGTCCACACGTACGCGCCGGGCAGTCCCGAACGTTCCCGAGTGCAATCCGCGCTCACCGACATCGCCACCAATCCCGTCGACATCCCGCACGTGATCGGGGGCAAACACCGTCACGGCAACGGCGACCGCGTCGACGTCGTGCAACCCCACCGGCACGCCGCCGTGCTCGGCACGCTGCGCAGCGCCACCCACGACGACGCGTCGGCGGCGGTCGAGGCGGCCACGGCCGCGGCACCGGACTGGCGGGCGCTGTCGTTCGACGACCGGGCCGCCGTGATCCTGCGTGCCGCCGACCTGCTGTCCGGGCCGTGGCGCGAGACGCTCGCCGCGGCGACGATGCTCGGGCAGTCGAAGTCGGTCCAGCAGGCGGAGATCGACGCACCGTGCGAGCTGATCGACTTCTGGCGCTTCAACGTTCACTTCGCCCGCCAGATCCTCGCCGACCAGCCGATCTCCTCGCCGGGTGTGTGGAACCGGCTCGAATACCGCCCGCTCGAGGGCTTCGTCTACGCCATCACTCCGTTCAACTTCAGCGCGATCGCCGGCAATCTGCCGACTGCGCCCGCGCTGATGGGCAACACGGTGATCTGGAAGCCGTCGTCGACGCAGACCGTCGCCGCGTACTGGACGATCAAACTGCTCGAAGCGGCGGGCATGCCCCCGGGCGTGATCAATCTGCTCACCGGCAGCGGGCAGGTGGTGTCGGAGGTGCTGCTGAGCGACCCCCGGCTCGCCGGAATCCACTTCACGGGTTCGACCCGCACGTTCCAGCATCTCTGGAGCGAGGTGGGCGCGAACATCGGGAAGTACGCGGGCTACCCCCGGCTGGTGGGGGAGACCGGCGGCAAGGACTTCGTGGTCGCGCACGCCTCGGCCGACGAGGACGTACTCCGGACGGCGCTGGTCCGCGGCGCATTCGAATACCAGGGCCAGAAGTGTTCCGCCGCCTCCCGGGCCTACGTCCCGAAATCGCTGTGGCGGAGGATGCGGGACACGTTCACTGCGGAAGTCGACGCCCTCACCTACGGGGACGTGACAGACCTGGAGAACTTCGGCGGCGCCCTCATCGACCGGCGCGCCTACGACAAGAACGTCGCGGCCATCGAACGCGCCCGCGGCGCGGCAGGCCTCGAGATCGCCGTCGGCGGCAAGTACGACGACAGCGTCGGCTACTTCGTCCGTCCAACCGTGCTCCTCGCGGACGACCCCGCCGACGAGGCGATGACCACCGAGTACTTCGGCCCGATCCTGACGGTGCACGTGTACGACGACTCGGCCCCGAACGCGTTCGCCGACGTGCTCGCCAAGGTCGACTCGGCGGCCCCGTACGCACTGACCGGTGCGGTGATCGCCGACGACCGGCAGGCCGTCGAGCAGGCCACGTCGGCCCTGCGGTACACCGCCGGAAACTTCTACGTCAACGACAAGCCGACCGGTGCCGTCGTCGGGCAGCAACCGTTCGGCGGGGCCCGCGCGTCCGGCACCAACGACAAGGCCGGGTCCAAACTCAACCTGCTGCGCTGGGTGTCGGCCCGCACCATCAAGGAGACGTTCGTCCCCGCCACCGATTACCGATATCCGCACATGGGGTCTGAATGAAAGCGCCGACGGTCCTGGCGAATCCGCTGCGCCCGGCGATCCTCGCGGCGGCCCGGTCGTCGCGCGTCAAACGCGCCGTCACCGGCGCCCCGGTCACCCGGAAACTGGTCGACCGCTTCGTGGCGGGCGAGAGCCGGGAGTCGGCGCTGGCGTCCGTTCGTGAGATCCTCGATTCGGGCCGGTCGGTGTCGATCGACTTCCTCGGTGAGGACACCCATGACGCGGCGGGCGCGCAGGCGACGGTCGACGAGTACCTGGCGCTCGTCGCCGATCTCGGTGCCCTGCCGGAGGCAGCGGACACGACGTCGGGGGTCCGCCGGCTCGAGGTGTCGATGAAGTTGTCGGCGCTCGGGCAGGCGCTCGCCGGCGACGGCACGCGGATTGCCACCGGCAACGCCCGCACGATCTGCGCCGCAGCCGAGGCGGCCGGGGTGTGGGTGACCGTGGACGCCGAGGACCACACCACCACCGATTCGACGCTCGCGATCGTCCGCGAACTCCGCACCGACTTCCCATGGCTCGGTGCGGTGCTGCAGTCGTATCTGCGCCGCACCGAGGACGACTGCCGAGCCCTCGCGGGCCCCGGCTCGCGGGTCCGGCTCTGCAAGGGGGCGTACCGGGAACCCGAGTCCGTGGCATTCAAGGACCGTGCCGCCGTGGACGCCTCGTATCTGCGTTGCCTGACGATCCTCATGGAAGGCGAGGGGTACCCGATGGTGGCCTCGCACGACCCGGCCGTCATCGACGCGGTCGCCCCGATGGTCGGGCGCACCGGCCGCGCCGCGGACGCCTACGAGCATCAGATGCTGTTCGGGATCCGGGACGTCGAGCAACTGCGGCTCGCGAACCAGGACAAGCAGGTTCGGGTATACGTGCCGTACGGAAGTCAGTGGTACGCGTACTTCATGCGGCGACTGGCCGAGCGTCCCTCGAACCTGCGGTTCTTCCTGCGCTCGGTGGTCACCCGGGACTGACCGGCGCGGGCCGCTGACCGGATCCGGTGCGGGCGCGCCGTTGTAGAGTTTCGCGGTGACGACTTCTGGCGCGGGATGGATCAGCGCGGTCCTCTTCGCCGTCGTTCTCGTCCTCGCCTCACTGATCGGATCGGTGCACACCGGTGAGGGGCGCATCGGTGAGGTGGGGTTCACCCGTCCGCCGCGCACCGCGGTGGTGCTGTGGTTGCTGATCGCCGTGCCGTCACTGCTGCAGATCGTCGTTCCCGCCGTCCTCGACGCCCTCGAGCGTGACCCCGACCAGATCCGGGACCACCAGTGGTGGCGGATCTTCACGTCGGTCGCGGTGCAGGACGGGGGAGTGGCCGGAACCGTGGTGAACCTGCTCGTCCTCGCCTGGGTGGCGCCGCTCGCGGTCCGGGTGTGGGGTGGAGTCCGGGCCGTACTGCTGTTCGTGGCGAGCCAGATCATCTTCGGCCTGTTCACCGCGTTCCTGTTCCCGTCGCCCGGCGCGGGCAATTCGGGTGCCACGCTCGCGCTGGCCGCGTCGTTCGCGGGGCTGGTGGTCATGCAGTCCAAGGACAGGCGGGTCCTCACCGCGAGTGGTGGCATCGTGCTCGCCGGCGTCCTGCTGGTGGTGGTCGACGACGCCCACGGACTGGCAGTCCTGACCGGGGCCCTGCTCGGCGCGGCACTCGCCACGGTCAGTCCGCCGCCGGGAGACCCGCCCGACCGCGTCCGGGCGCTGTGAGAGGCTGTCGATGTGCTGCTGCGATCTCTGAATCCTCCGGCCGTCGCCCAGGGCGACGACATTCCCGACGCCATCCGGATCGGCGACGCCACCCTGTCGCGCGGCGACGTGCTCGGTGCGGCGACGTCCGTGGCCGAACGGGTGGCACGCGCGGATCGGGTCGCGATTCTCGCCACCCCCACCGCGACCACCGTCCTCGCCGTCGTGGGCTGCCTCATCGCCGGTGTCACCGCGGTGCCGGTGCCGCCCGATTCCGGCCCCGCCGAACTCGAGCACATCCTGCGCGATTCCGGTGCGCAGGCGTGGCTCGGTGAGGCGCCTGCGGACGCGGCGGGCCTGCCCGTCGTTCCGGTGCGCCTCCACGCCCGGTCGTGGCACAGCTACCCCGAACCGCCCGAGTCGAGCATCGCGTTCGTGCTCTACACGTCCGGCACGACGGGACCGCCCAAGGGGGTCCTGATCAGCAGGAAGGCCATCGCCGCCGGCCTGGACGCCGTCGCGGACGCCTGGCAGTGGACCCGCAACGACACTCTGGTGCAAGGACTTCCGCTGTTCCACATCCACGGACTGATCCTCGGTGTGCTGGGACCGTTGCGGATCGGCAGCAGGCTCGTCCACACGGTCAAACCCACCCCGGCGGCCTACGCCGCGGCGCGGGGAACGATGTACTTCGGAGTCCCCACGGTGTGGAGTCGCATCGCAGGCGACCCCGAATCGGCGCGGGCGCTGTCGGGGGCGCGACTACTGGTGTCGGGGAGCGCCCCGCTGCCCGTCCCGGTGTTCGAGAAGGTGCAGGAGCTGACCGGGCTCGCACTCGTCGAGCGGTACGGCATGAGCGAGACGATGCTCACGCTCAGCACCCGGGCCGACGGCGAACGACGCCCGGGGTGGGTCGGTGTGCCGGTCCGTGGTGTCGAGACCCGGCTCCGCGACGAGCGCGGCGGCGACGTCCCCCACGACGGCGAATCCATCGGCGGTCTGCAGGTGCGGGGGCCGATGCTGTTCGACGGCTACCTCGGCCGGCCCGACGCGACCGCCGAATCGTTCACGGACGACGGCTTCTTCAAGACCGGCGACGTCGCCGTCATCGACCCGGGCGGGTTCCACCGCATCGTCGGCCGCGAATCCACGGACCTCATCAAATCGGGTGGATTCCGCGTCGGGGCGGGCGAGGTGGAGACCTCGCTCCTGGGTCACCCGAGCGTGCGGGAGGCGGCGGTCGTCGGCCTCCCCGACCCGGACCTCGGTCAGCGACTCGTGGCGTTCGTGGTGGGCGACGACGTGTCGGAGGCCGCGCTGATCGAGCACGTGGCCACCGAACTGTCGGTGCACAAGCGGCCCCGCGAGATTCGCGTCGTCGAGTCGCTTCCGCGCAACGCGATGGGCAAGGTGCAGAAGAAGCTGCTGTCCTGAAATCGGTAAGGTGGCGGGCGATACCGGCCCAACACGGATTGGCAGGCGCACAGTGAGTGTCGAGAGCATCGTCCAGAGCACCCGGATCGTCCTCGCCTCCCGGCCGGACGGCGCGCCCACCGCCGACAACTTCCGGCTCGAGGCGGTGAATCTCCCCGACCCCGCGGACGGCCAGGTGCTGATCCGCGTCATCTACCTGTCGCTCGACCCGTATATGCGCGGCCGGATGAGTGCCGCCGAGTCGTACGCCGACCCGGTCGAGATCGACGAGGTCATGGTCGGTGGCACCGTCGGGCAGGTTGTCGATTCCCGGCACCCGGATTTCGCGACGGGTGACTACGTTCTCGGGTACGCGGGCTGGCAGTCGCACGCCGTGGTCGACGGCAAGCACCTCCGCGCACTCGACCGCGACGCCGCGCCGTTGTCGACGGCGGTCGGAGTGCTCGGCATGCCCGGCTTCACCGCGTACTCCGGCCTGCTGAAGATCGGGCAACCGAAGGCGGGCGAGACGGTGGTCGTCGCGGCGGCCAGCGGTCCGGTCGGCTCCGCCGTGGGGCAGATCGCGAAACGGAAGGGCGCCCGGGCCGTCGGGATCGCCGGTGGACCGGAGAAGTGTGCCTACCTGCTGGACGAACTCGGATTCGACGCCGCCGTCGACCACCGGTCCCCGAACTTCGCCGAGGAACTGCGCGCCGCATGCCCGGACGGCATCGACGTCTACTTCGAGAACGTCGGCGGTCCGGTGGCCACGGCGGTGCTGCCGCTGCTCAACCTGTACGCGCGCGTTCCCGTGTGCGGCCTGATCGCGCAGTACAACGACACCGAGACCCCCGAGGGGCCGGATCGGCTGCCCGGGTTCTTCAGCCGGGTGCTCGTCAAGAGCCTCACGATCCGTGGGTTCATCCAGAGCGAGTTCGTCTCCGAGATGTATGCGGACTTCCAGCGCGACGTGTCCGGGTGGATCCGGGAGGGCCGATTCGCCTACCGCGAGGACGTCGTCGACGGGCTCGAGAACGCGCCCGCGGCGTTCATCGGGCTGCTCCGGGGCAGCAACTTCGGCAAGCTGGTGGTCCGGGTCGCCGAGGAGAATTGACCGACCACCCTGCTGGGATGTCTGTATTCGCCCTGGACAGGGCGCTGTCGTGATACAACTGTGACAGAAGCGGACCCTCGTTATGTTTGCGTGATGTCGATGATGCGGGAGTTCGGTGTCATCCACCTACGGGAGCGGTCAGAGCTATGACGAATCACAGTCCTGAGGCGGGTTCGCAGATCCTCGTCGACGGCAGGCCCGCGTCCGCCCCGCTGCGCGACACGCTGACCGTCGCGCAGAACCTGGTCCGGCATTTCGCCGACAACGTCACCCCGTGCGGTTCGCTGCCCGGCGAACAACTGCAGAGCGACGTCATGGATTTCACGATCGTCTGTCTCGGTCTCGGCATCCAGATGCTCGACGAGGGCATCAGCCCGACGGACGAGGACCTCGCGGAGGTGCGCAACAGTTCCGCGCGCTGGGCCCGCGAGGGCTTCCCGCTGAAACTCGTGCTCCGCATCCTCCACGAAGGTATCCGGGAGGCAGGCGACCTCGTCGCCTCGAACGCCCGCGAGGAAGACCTGCCCGAACTCCTGGCCATCCAGAAGGTGATGTTCACCCTCCTCGAATGCGTGACGGTCGCCGCCACGACCAGCTACGTGGAGGAACTGGAAGCGGTCAACACCGAACGCGACGGCGCCGCAGTCAATCTCGTCACGGCGCTGCTCAGCGGCCGAAACGCGGCGGCCGCGGCCCGGCACGCGGGTGTGGAGCCGGCCGACGAATACGTAGTGCTGGGGCTGTCGATTCCGTCGCATCCCACCGAGGCCGTGACCCACCGGCGCAAGGCCGTCGTCGCCCGGCAGAAGCTGCGCCGGTTGCAGATCGAGCTGGCGGACGCCGCGGGTGGGGCGGCCCTCTGTTCGCTGAGCCCGGACGGCGGAACGCTGTTGCTACCGGGGTCGCCGGAGCGGGCGTGGATGGTCTCCCTGCTCGACCGCATCGGAGCGGCCGCCGGGGTTCCCCTCACCGCGACGGCGACCCGGGTCCGGACCGCCGGTATCCCTGCGGCGGCGGACGAGGTTCACGAACTCCTGGGTCTCGTCCATCAGCTGGCCCTGGAGCCTGGCCTCTACGAGATGGACGATCTGGCGCTCGAATACCAGCTCACCCGGCCCGGGCCGGGCCGGACCCACCTGGCCCGGCTCCTCGAACCGCTGCAGGGCTCGCCAGAACTGATCGAGACGCTCGAGGTGCACATCGGCCACGATCTGAATCGGCAGCGGACCGCGAAGCAGATGCACCTGCACACCAACACGGTGGACTACCGGCTCAAACGGGTGGCGCAGCTGACGGGCTGCGATCCGACCCGCCCCTCCGGGCTCCGGCGGATCCAGGCCGCGCTCGTGGCACGCCGACTCGAGGTCGAGCAACCCGACCGCTGATCGGACCGCTCTCGTCGCTGGACGAAAACTCTGTCACCAGCGCAAAGTCGTACAACGCACCGTTCGCTACGATGTGGGCCGGATCATATTCGGTCCGGTGGGCCGGCGGTTCGCCTCGTGACCGAACTGTTAGAGGGGGCAGGCGATGGCCGGAGGGCGTCATTCGAGCGCGGGGCCGGAGCGGGAGGGGCGCTCACCCGTCTTCTACGCGGTGTGCGCTGCCGCTGTCATCGGGCTCGTGGCCTCCGTCGTGGTCAGCGTTCAGGCGGTGCGCTCCTGGGCGGACGAGTGCGACCAGGTCACCGACTACACCCTCGCCGCCGATCCGAGCATCGCTCCCGCCCTCGACACCATCCTCGGCGAAGCGAAGAGCACCGACCTGAGCTGTGCGAACATCGCCGTCGGCGCCGCGACGTCCGGCGACATCGCGGGACGGCTCGGCAAGGGAACCGACGCCCCGGATCTGTGGATCCCCGACACCGGCGCGTGGGTGGGCAAGGCGGCACTCACCGCGGCCGGGCCGGTCGAGGTCATGACGGGGTCGGTCGCGTCCTCGCCCGTCGTGCTGGCCTCCCGCGAGGAAGACGCACTCACGTCACCGACGTGGCTCGCCGCCCTGCAGATCAAGGACATCCAGCTGGGCAACCCCCTCGTGACGGGGGTCGCGCAGGCGCCGATCAACGCGGCACTCGCCGAGGGCGAGGCCGACCCCGTGTCCGCCGGGACGGTGCGGGCGGCGCTGGTCCCGCTCGCGCAGGAGGAAAGTGCGCGCACCGCGGACGAACCCGTCGGCGAGCAGATGCTGCAGGGCGTCGTCGACAACGGCGGAGTCGCGGTCGCCACCGAACAGTCCGTGCTCGAATTCACCGACGGTGACGAAGCGCGCACGCTCGCCGCGACGGTGCCCCCAACGGGCAGCAACTTCATGAACTTCCCGCTCGTCGTCACGTCGCCCGCCCCGGACCGGCACTACAAGGCCACCCAGGTGGCCCGTGCCGTCGCCGCGGTCCTCGGCGGCGAGGACGCCCGCGCGGTGTTCGCCGAGCACGGATTCCGCGGACCGGACGGGAGCCCACCGGCCGACGGCCGCGGCGTCGGCAGGGTCACCAAGCTCGGGCTCGACGACGAGTCGCCGCTGCAGGACGCCCTGGGCGGATGGGCGCTGATGGCGCTGCCGATCCGCACGCTCGTCGCGATCGACGTGTCGGGGTCGATGGAGACCCCGGCGGGCAACCGGTCGCGCATGGACCTCACGGTCGATGCCGCCCTCGCAGGCAACGCGATGTTCCCGGACAGCGTGTCCGCGGGACTGTGGGCGTTCTCGCAGGGGCTCGGCGGGGGACCGCAGGACTATCAGGAGCTGGTCCCGATCCGCCGCTACGACACCGTTGTCGACGGACTCACGCAGCGTGCGCTGATGGCGCAGCAGGCGGGGAAGGTCGAGGGGCTGATCGGCGGCGGCACCGGCCTGTACGACACGACGCTCGCCGCGTTCCGGACGGTGCAGGACAGTTACGACCCGCGCGCGGTGAACAGCGTGATCATCCTGACCGACGGCGCCAACGAGGACCCGGACTCCATCACGAAGGAACAGCTCCTCGGCATCCTGGAGCGTGAGGTGGATACGGCCCGGCCCGTCATCATCGTGACCATCGGCATCACCGACGACGCCGACGCGGCCACGCTCGCCGAGATCTCGCGGGTGACCGGAGGGTCGAGCTACGTCGCGAAGGATCCCGCCGACATCGCCAACGTGTTCGTCAACGCGTTGGCCGCCCGCGGCCGAAGCTAGCGCCTACCGTGATGCGTGGAACGGGTAAGCCGCCACCGCGAACATCCTCCGGAACAGGAACCCTCACATGGATACTCACCGGTTCTTCGAGTTCGCGACCGAATTGTTCGAAGTGCTCGGTGTCTCGTCCATGGTCCTGGGGTTCGTCTTCGCGTTCGTCCTCGCCGTCCGGGCCTGGAAGCGGACCGGTGACGGTGCCCGGGCGTTCAAGACCCTGCGGGAGTCGCTCGGCGGCGCGATCCTGCTCGGTCTGGAACTGCTCGTCGCGGCAGACATCGTCAAGACCGTCACGTCGACGCCGTCGCTGACCGATGCCGCCGTGCTCGGTGTGATCGTGCTGATCCGGACCGTGCTGAGTCTGTCGATCGAGATCGAGATCGAGGGTGTCGCGCCGTGGCGGAAAGCGCTGGTGACCGGCCCGCAGGTCCTCGCCCACGCGGCGCGCACCTCCGGAGATCCGGATCGGACGCCCGACCGGTGAGTGCCCGGCCCGGGTCACACCGCCCGGGAATGCCTCCGCATCCGGGTGTTGATGAACCCGAGGGCCGCGATCACGAGGAACAGCACGCACGTCGAGATCAGCTGGGTGCGGGCGTCGGTGTCGAACAGCATCAGCACGACGAAACCGCCGAGCATCGCGAGCGTGAGGTAGCTGAGCCAGGGGAACAACCACATCCGCACCGTCAGCTTGCCCTCGCGTTCGAGCCGGGGGCGCAACTTCAGGTGTGAGACGACGATGAAGATCCAGATGACGAGCAGCGCCGAGCCGACGGCGTTGAGGAGCAGACCCAGCAGGTCGTCCGGCAGCCACCAGTTGAGCAGCACGCTGACGAAACCGAAGAACACCGACAGCAGCACCGCATTGAGCGGCACCCCGGAGTTCGAGATCCGGGCCATGAATGCGGGACCGTCGCCGCGCCGCGACAGCGAATACGCCATCCGCGACGTGCCGTAGATGTTGGCGTTGAACGCCGACAGCAACGCCACCACGACCACGAGTTCCATGAATCCCGCCACGTACGGGATGTGCGCCTGGTTGAGAACGGCGACAAACGGTCCGCTCTTCAGGTCCGACGAGTCCCAGGGAAGGACGAGGACCATGATCGAGATCGAACCGAGGTAGAAGACGCTGATGCGCCAGACGACGCTGCGCACCGCCACGGCGATCGAACGCTCCGGGTCCTCGGATTCCGCGGCCGCGATGGTCACGATCTCGATGCCGCCGAATGCGAACGCCACCACCAGCAGTCCTGCGGCGACACCGGCGAAGCCCTCCGGCATGAAGCCGCCGTGCCCGAACAGGTTGGTGGTACCCACCGGTTCGGTGTCCGGGAGCAGGCCGAACACCAGCAGCACACCGATCACCAGGAAGCCGATGATGACGGTGACCTTGATGGCCGCGAACCAGAACTCGAACTCGCCGAAGTTGCTGACCTTCGCGAGGTTGACGGCCGCGAAGAAGATCACGAACACGAGGGCGACGAGCCACTGCGGGACCCCGGGCAGCCAGGCGCTCACGATGCCTGCGGCGCCCGTGATCTCGGCGCCGAGCACCATGATCAGCATGAACCAGTAGAGCCACCCCATCACGAAACCGGCCCAGTCGCCGATGCCGATCCGCGCGTAGTGCGAGAAGGATCCGCTGGCCGGAATCGCCGCCCCCATCTCGCCGAGCATCCGCATCACGAAGACGACGATGATGCCGGCGAGGAGGTAGGAGACGAGGACGGCCGGACCGGCGGTCGCGATCCCGACACCGGTACCGAGGAACAGTCCGGCACCGATCGCGGAGCCGAGTCCCATCATCGTCAGGTGACGGACCTTCAGGCCCCGGCCGAGGGTGCCGGTCGAATCGGTCGTGGTGCCGGGTGTTCGCGGACCGCTCACAGCGTCAGTCGTTTGCGTGCAGCGCGGCGTTCAGTTCCACGCCGGTGCCCTTCCACGGCACGACCTCGACGGCCCCGGACACGGAGTTGCGACGGAAGAGCAGGTTGGACTGGCCGTTGAGTTCCTTGGCCTTCACGACGGTGCCGTCCGGGCCGGTGACCTTGGTGCCCGCGGTCACGTACAGGCCGGCCTCGAGGACGCAGTCGTCGCCGAGCGAGATGCCGAGGCCGGCATTGGCGCCGAGCAGGCAGCGCTTGCCGACCGAGATGGTCTCCTTGCCGCCACCGGACAGGGTGCCCATGATCGAGGCGCCGCCGCCCACGTCGGACCCGTCGTCGACGACGACACCCGCGGAGATACGTCCTTCGACCATCGAACTGCCGAGCGTGCCCGCGTTGAAGTTGACGAAGCCCTCGTGCATCACGGTGGTGCCGCTGGCCAGGTGGGCGCCGAGTCGGACGCGGTCGGCGTCGGCGATGCGGACGCCGGACGGGACGACGTAGTCGACCATGCGCGGGAACTTGTCGACACCGAACACGGTGACGACGCCGCGGATGCGCAGGCGGGACCGCACCTTCTCGAAGCCCTCGACCGCACAGGGCCCGAAGTTGGTCCACACCACGTTGGACAGCAGGCCGAACAGTCCGTCGAGGTTGACGCCGTGCGGGGCCACCAGGCGATGCGAGAGAAGGTGAAGGCGCAGGTAGGCGTCGTGGGCGTCGGCCGGCGGCGCCGACAGGTCGGCGATGGTGGTGCGCACCACGACGTGGTCGACCTCACGTGCCTCGTCGGGTCCGGCGAGAAGTGCCAGATCGGAGGGGATGTCGCCACCCTCGATCCGCACGGTGCCCGCGCTGTCGAACGTTCCCAGCTCAGGCGCCGGGAACCAGGTGTCGAGGACCGTGCCGCCGACGGTCACGTTGGCGATGCCTACTGCTGATGCTCCCTGTGTGCTCACGGCAGTAGAGGTTACTGCCTCATTACTCGGGCATTCTCGAGCGGTCGTTATCTCGGCGTGATCGATTCGAAACCGAGCGGGTTCCCGGCTCGTGGGGGAACATGCACGGGGCACGTGTGAGACACCGGGAAAGGTCGTGGCAATGCGTATTTCAGAGTGGGGCCGAGTCACCGGGCGCGGCCTGCGGGCCGTGGCCGCGGGGGCGTTGCTGGCCGGGGTGGTGTCGGTGGCGGCGCCGCAGACCGCGTCCGCCGCACCGGTGTGCCCGGGCGCAGGCCAGCCGCCGGTCCTGGTGGGGCGCGTGCCGGGCGCCGCGCTGGAGGGCGTCGCCGTGGACGGCGGCGGCCGGCTCTACACGACGGACCTGATCAGCGGACGGGTGTTCCGTCTCGACGCGCCCGGAGCGCCGGCGGTCCCCGTCGCGACGGTGCCGGGCGGCAGCGGCGCGGGGGCCCTCGCGTGGGCGTCCGACGGATCACTGCTGGTGGGGTACGGCGCGGATGCCCGCGTCCTCCTCGGCGACATCCTGCGTCCGGGTGCGATCGCGAAGCTGAACATCGCCACCGGCGCACTCACCCCCTTCGTGTCGGGCTTGAGCGCGGCGGACGGCCTCGACGTCGACGCCGCCGGGACCGCGTACGCCACCAACGACTTCGGAACGCAGATCGGGCGGGTGTTCCCCGACGGCCGGGTCGAACCGAACTGGGCCACGCTGCCCAGCGCGAACGGCGCGGTGCTCGGTGTCGACGACCGGTACCTCTACGTGTCGCGGACGTTCGTGAACCCGGGCGTGAGCCGGATCCCGATCGCGAACCCGGGAGCCCCCGAAAGCATCCTCGACCTGTCCGGTCCCGACACGTTCGCGGCTCCCGACGGTCTGACCCTGGATTCGCGGGGACGCCCGGTGGTCCCGGCCAACGTGCGCGGCGAGATCTGGCGCGTCGACGCGCCGGGGCAGTACTGCGTGCTGGCGTCGGGACTGCCGTCGTCGAGCATGGTCGTCTACGGGCAGGGGTCCGGCGGCTTCTCCGCGGGACGGTTGTTCCGCATCGGATTCGACGGTGCGATCTACGAGATCCCGGGTGGCTTCGACGGGTAGCAACGCAGTAGTGGGTCGACGGGTCGGCTTAGGGTGGACCGGTGAGCACACTCGACCTCCACGCCGATCCCATCGACCTCACCGCCGCGCTGGTGGACATCCCCAGCGTCTCCCACGACGAATCGGCGATCGCCGCCGCCGTCGAGTCGGCGCTGCGGGAGCAGACCACGGGTTTCGAGGTCATCCGCAACGGCAACGCGGTGCTCGCCCGCACCGATCGGGGGCTCCCGAGCCGGGTGATGCTCGCCGGGCACCTCGACACCGTGCCGATCGCGGACAACGTGCCGTCCCGGCGTGAGGGCGACCTGCTGCACGGATGTGGAACGGTCGACATGAAGTCGGGCGACGCGGTGTTCCTGCACCTCGCCGCCACCGTGGAGAACCTCGCGCACGACCTGACCCTGGTGTTCTACGACTGCGAGGAGATCGCGGCCGTCCACAACGGGCTCGGACGGATCGAACGTGAGATCCCCGAGTGGTTGCGCGCGGACGTCGCGATCCTGGGCGAGCCGACGGGAGGACTCATCGAGGCCGGCTGCCAGGGCACGCTGCGGGTGACGCTGACCACCCGCGGCACCCGCGCGCACTCCGCGCGATCGTGGCTCGGCGACAACGCGATCCACCGGTTCGCCCCGGTCCTGCAGCGGCTGTCGGACTACACCGCGCGGTCGGTGGACATCGACGGCTGCGTGTACCGGGAGGGGCTGTCCGCCGTGCGGATCGCCGGCGGTGTCGCGGGGAACGTCGTCCCGGACGCGGGGGAGATGGACGTCAACTTCCGCTTCGCACCCGACCGCAGCTCGGAGCAGGCCATCGACCACGTGCGGGAGGTCTTCGACGGTCTCGAGCTGGGTTTCGAGGTCACGGACCTGTCGCCGGGCGCGCTCCCCGGGCTGACCGATCCGGCGGCCGCGGCCCTCATCGAGGCGGCGGGTGGCGAGTTCCGCGCCAAGTACGGGTGGACGGACGTGTCCCGGTTCTCCGCGCTCGGCATCCCGGCCGTCAACTACGGTCCCGGCGATCCGAACCTCGCGCACAAGCGGGACGAACACGTCCCCGTCCAGCAGATCACCGACGTGGCGACCGTGCTCCGCGCCTATCTGAGCACCCCGTGACTGCCCGGTGCCCCGAACGGGCCACCCGTTAGCCTGGGGCTCATGGCACCCGAGAAGAACAATTACGGACGGAAGTCCTCGTCCGTGAAGCACCGGGGTCCGGTGCAGTTGAGGCGCGCCCGCAAGGACGAGACCACCACCGACGAGCAGTTGCTCGACGAGCGGGGGCGAACCGACTGGGTGCACACCGACCCGTGGCGGGTCCTGCGGATCCAGAGCGAATTCGTCGAAGGGTTCGGTGCCCTCGCCGAGGTGCCGCGTGCGGTCACCGTGTTCGGGTCCGCCCGCACCGAGCCCGGTCACCCCGAGTACGAGGCGGGACGGGCGCTGGGTGCGCGCCTGGCCGAGGCCGGATACGCCGTCATCACCGGCGGCGGCCCCGGAGTGATGGAGGCCGCCAACCGCGGCGCCAGCGAATCGGGTGGATACTCCATCGGCCTCGGCATCGAGTTGCCGTTCGAGCAGGGCCTCAACGAGTGGGTCGACCTCGGTATCAACTTCCGGTACTTCTTCGCCCGCAAGACGATGTTCGTGAAGTACTCGCAGGCCTTCATCTGCCTGCCCGGCGGCTTCGGGACGCTCGACGAACTGTTCGAGGCGCTGACCCTCGTGCAGACGCGCAAGGTCACCCGGTTCCCGATCATCCTGTTCGGCACCGAGTACTGGTCCGGGCTCGTCGACTGGATCCGCGGAACCCTCGAACGCAGCGGCAAGATCTCGGAGGGTGACGTCAACCTGCTGCACGTCACGGACAGTGTCGAGGAGGCGGTGCGGATCGTCGTCAAATCCCAGCAGGGAGTCGACGAGGCCGAACTGCTCGGAACGGAGGAGCAGTGGTGAACCCGGAAAATGTTCCACCGCAGCCGTTCTCGGTGTGCGTCTACTGCGCTTCCGGGCCCGTGGACGATCACTTCCTGGAACTGGCGGCCCAGGTGGGAACCGAAATCGGAAAGCGCGGTTGGCAACTCGTGTCCGGCGGCGGCAATCTCTCGATGATGGGCGCGGTCGCCGTGGCCGCCCGTGCCGCCGGGGCGACGACCGTTGGAGTCATCCCGAAAGCCCTCGTGCACAGGGAAGTCGCCGACGTCGACGCGGACGAACTCGTCGTCACCGACACCATGCGCCAGCGCAAGCAGGTCATGGAGGACCGGGCCGACGCGTTCGTCACGCTGCCCGGCGGCATCGGCACGCTCGAGGAGCTGTTCGAAACCTGGACCGCGGGCTACCTCGGCATGCACGAGAAGCCGGTCGTCCTGCTCGATCCGCACGGCCACTACACGGGGCTGCTGGACTGGATCAACGGTCTGCGGGGAGGTGGCTTCGTGGCGCAGCGCGCCCTCGACAGGCTGCTCGTCCGGACCGAGGTCGGGGAGGCGCTGGACGCCTGCCTCCCCTGAGGAGCCGTCCGATCGCCGTCGTGGCGCACGTTGTTACCGTGCAGTAAGGTGACCTGATTCATACTGCAGGCCTGAGGGGATGTCATGCGTTCTGAAGCACGTTCGACGATCGGTGTGGTCGATCTGGCCAGGCGGTTGCCTGCCATGATCCCGGAGCTGCCGACCATGGCGAAGGGAGTCCTCGGCCTCATCCGGACCCCCGACGCGAAGGAGTCGATCGGCCTGGTCTTCCAGCGCGCCGCCGCCGCACACCCGCGTCGCACGTTCCTGCGGTTCGAGGGCGACTCGCTGAGCTACCGGAACGCCAACATCCGCGTGAACCGCTACGCCTACGTGCTCGCCGACCTCGGAGTGTCGCGCGGGGACGTCGTCGGGATCCTGGGCAAGAACGCCCCCGAAACGCTGCTCATCGCACTCGCCGCGGTCAAGCTCGGTGCCACCGCCGGGATGCTGAACCACAATCAGCGCGGAGACGTGCTCGCGCACAGCATCTCGCTGCTCGACAGCCGTGTCCTCGTGGTGTCCGAGGCGTGCGGCGAGGCCATGGACTCGCTCGACGAACCGCCCGCCGCGGACTCGGTGGTGTACTTCGACGACCTCGACCGGCTCGCCGGGAAGGCCGGCGACGGCAACCCCGAGGTGTGCGAGCAGATCCAGGCCCGGGAGAAGGCCTTCTACATCTTCACCTCCGGCACCACCGGACTGCCGAAGGCCAGCCTGATGAGTCACTTCCGCTGGCTCAAGAGCATGTCCGGACTCGGCAACATGGGAGTCCGGCTGCGCGGCAGCGACGTGCTCTACTGCTGCCTGCCGCTCTACCACAACAACGCGCTGACCGTGTCGCTGTCGTCGGTGCTGGGGTCGGGGGCGACGCTCGCGCTGGGCAAGCAGTTCTCGGCGTCCAAGTTCTGGGACGACGTCGCGCTGAACCGCGCCACCGCGTTCACCTACATCGGTGAACTGTGCCGGTACCTGCTGAACCAGCCCGAGAAGCCGGGCGACCGCGACAACGACGTCCGGCTGATGGTCGGGAACGGACTCCGTCCGGAGATCTGGTCCGAGTTCACCACCCGGTTCGGCATCTCCCGGGTGGCCGAGTTCTACGGCGCCAGCGAATGCAACATCGCGTTCGTCAACGCCCTCAACGTCGACCGGACCGCGGGCATCTGCCCCCTCCCACACGCCGTGGTCGAGTACGACGAGGACAACGGTGCGCCGCGGCGGCACTCCGACGGCAAACTGCGGAAGGTGCCCACCGGCGAGGTCGGCCTGCTGCTGTCGAAGGTGACGGACCGGGCACCCTTCGACGGCTACACCGACGAGGACGCCACCGACAAGAAACTCGTCCGCGACGCCTTCGACGACGGCGACTGCTGGTTCGACACCGGCGACCTGGTGCGCCGCCAGGGCTGGGCACACGTCGCGTTCGTCGACCGGCTCGGCGACACGTTCCGCTGGAAGGGGGAGAACGTCGCGACCACCGAGGTCGAGGGTGCGCTCCTCGCGCATCCCGCGGTCGAGCACGCCGTCGTCTACGGCGTCGAGATCCCCGGCACCGACGGTCGCGCCGGCATGGCCGCGGTGACGCTGCACGAGAACGAGGACTTCGACGGCTCCGACGTGGCGGAATTGCTGTTCCAGCGGCTGCCGTCGTACGCGGTGCCGCTGTTCGTCCGCGTCGTCGACTCGCTGGAGCAGACGTCGACGTTCAAGAGTCGCAAGGTGGAACTCCGCAAGGAGGGCTACGACGTCGAGGACACCGACACGCTGCACGTGCTGTCCGGCCGCAGTGGCGGCTACAAGCGTGCGTACGACGGGTACGTCGAGGAAGTGGCGAAGGGGTCGCTGCCCAAGGGCTGACGCCCCGTGAGTACTTATTAACCGCCCGTGGTTAACAAGTACTCACGGGCGGCGAAGCCGCGATTTCGCTGCGTGCCAATATTGGTGGCATGGCCGAGAGAGACGTACCGCCCGCGCCCGACCGTCCGTCGCCCACGCTGTGCGGGCGGCCCGTGGCGGTCGACCGTGCGCTGGTGATGGCCATCGTGAACCGGACGCCCGACTCGTTCTACGACCGCGGCGCCACGTTCACCGACTCCGCCGCGATGTCGGCGGTCGAGCGGGCCGTGGACGAGGGCGCCGACCTCGTCGACATCGGCGGCGTGAAAGCCGGTCCCGGCGACGTCGTCGACTCGGCGGAGGAGATCCGGCGGGTGGTGCCGTTCGTCGCCGCGATCCGCGGACGCTATCCCGAGTTGCTCATCAGCATCGACACCTGGCGCAGCGACGTGGCCCGGCTTGCCGTCGCCGAGGGTGCCGACCTGATCAACGACACGTGGGCAGGCGCCGACCCGGCGCTCGTCGAGGTAGCCGCGGAGACGGGTGCCGGCATCGTCTGTTCGCACACCGGGGGAGCGGTCCCCCGGACCCGGCCGTTCCGCGTCCGCTACTCCGACGTGGTCGCGGACGTCCTCGAGGAAGTGGTGTCGGCCGCCGAGAACGCGGCCCGGCTGGGTGTGCCCGCCGACTCGATCCTCATCGATCCGACCCACGATTTCGGGAAAAACACCTATCACGGGCTCGAGTTGTTGCGGCGAGTGGAAGATCTTGTAAATACGGGGTGGCCAGTGCTCATGGCGCTGAGCAACAAGGACTTCGTCGGGGAGACTCTAGGGGTAGATCTCGTCGAGCGGTTGGAGGGAACATTGGCAGCGACAGCTATGGCCGCCGCAGGAGGCGCCCGAGTCTTCCGTGTCCACGAAGTTGCCCCCACGCGTCGAGTGGTGGACATGGTGGCCGCGATTCAGGGCCGCCGCGCCCCGTCCCGCACCGTGCGGGGGCTGGCATGAGTGCCGTGGGGGCCCGGGCGGCCCGCACGATGGTCGCGGAGGAGCGCGCCCCTCGCTCCTGGGCCGAGGCGAACAGCTGGGACCAGCCGTCGTGGAGCATCGCCGAACTCGAGCGGGCCAAGGCGGGGCGCACCGTGTCGGTGGTCCTGCCCGCGCTCAACGAGGAGGAGACCGTCGCCGCGGTGGTGGACACAATCCATCCGCTGTTGGGCGGGCTGGTGGACGAGTTGATCGTGCTCGACTCCGGATCGACGGATCTGACGGCGGAACGCGCACGCGCGGCGGGCGCCACGGTGATCAGCCGGGAGGAGGCGGTGCCCGCCTTCCCACCCGTCGCGGGCAAAGGGGAGGTGCTGTGGCGTTCCGTCGCCGCCAGCACCGGCGACCTCATCGCGTTCGTCGACTCGGATCTCATCAACCCGGATCCGGCGTTCGTCCCGAAGCTCCTCGGACCATTGCTGACGGCCGACGGCATCCATCTCGTGAAGGGCTACTACCGGCGTCCGCTCCGCCTCAGCGGGACGGAGGACGCCAACGGCGGCGGCCGGGTGACCGAACTCGTGGCGCGCCCGATGCTGGCGTCGCTGCGGCCGGAGCTGACGTGCGTGCTGCAGCCGCTGGGCGGCGAGTACGCGGGCACCCGGGAGTTGCTGTCGGCGGTTCCGTTCGCCCCCGGCTACGGCGTCGAGATCGGGCTGCTGCTCGACACGTACGACCGTCTCGGGCTCGGTGCGATCGGCCAGGTCAACCTGGGGGTGCGCAAGCACCGGAACCGTCCGCTGTCCGAACTCGGGGTGATGAGCAGACAGATCATCGGCACGATGATGCGGCGCTGCGGGGTGCCCGACTCGGGGGCGGGTCTGACCCAGTTCCTGGTGGACGGCGACTCCTTCGTGCCGACGACGACGGACGTCGCGTTGGCCGATCGTCCGCCGATGAACACGGTGTGCCCCTGACCGGGCGCCCCTGACGCGGGAGGCTGTCGGACGTCCGTGACAGGATCGGGGCATGGTGACAGCCCTGCTCTATCTGCTCGTCATGGCGTTCGTCGGCGCGATGCTGTTCCTCGCCGCCAGTGCGGTGTTCGGCCGTTCCGAGGAACTCGCGCCCCTGCCGCCCGGCACCACACTCACGGCCCTGCCCGCCGACGGTGTGACGGGCGCCGACGTGGAGGCGTTGCGATTCCAGCAGACACTGCGGGGGTACAAGGCGAGCGAGGTCGACTGGGCGCTGGCCCGGCTGGGTCGCGAAATCGATTCGCTGCGTGAACAATTGGCGGCGGTCGAGGCCGCGTCGAAAGATCCGGGTGACGCCCGGTGAGCGCCGGGGAGAGGGTGCGGTGCGCGTGGGCGGTCGACTCGGACGGGTCCAGCCTCTACCGCGACTACCACGACCTCGAGTGGGGTCGTCCACTGCACGGCCGCGACGAATTGTACGAACGGCTGTGCCTCGAAGCGTTCCAGTCCGGACTGTCGTGGATCACGATTCTCCGCAAGCGCGAGGCCTTCCGGGACGCGTTCGCCGGCTTCGATCCGGAGGCGGTCGCGCGATACACGGAACGGGACGTGGAGCGCCTGCTCGAGGACGCGTCGATCGTGCGGAACCGGGCCAAGATCGAGGCGTCGGTGAGCAACGCCCGGGCCCTGCTGGAGTTGCCGGACACCGACCTGGACACGCTGCTGTGGTCGTTCGCCCCGCCGCCGCGCCCGAGCCGTCCGGCCACCGTGAACGACGTCCCGGCCGTCACACCCGAGTCCACCGCGATGGCGAAGGAATTGAAGCGGCGAGGGTTCAAGTTTGTGGGTCCTACCACCGCTTATGCACTCATGCAGGCCACCGGGATGGTGGACGACCACGTCGCCGCCTGCTGGGTCCCGATCACTGCCTGAATTGCCGGTGAACCTGCGTATTCGTGACTCAGGTTCCCGGTACTCGTGTCCATAGGGAAGAATGGATGTCACAAGCCTCGCCGAGTGTTGGCGGGGTGCCAAAATTTGTCGAGGCGCAAGCAGGCAGCGCAGATCTGGAGGGAGCAGAGGATGGCGGCCATGAAGCCCCGGACCGGGGACGGTCCCCTCGAAGCAACCAAAGAGGGACGAGGAATCGTCATGCGGGTTCCGCTCGAGGGTGGTGGACGTCTGGTTGTCGAGCTCACCCCGGAGGAAGCTGCCGCACTCGGTGAAGAGCTCAAGGGCGTCACCAGTTAGTCGAGTGCGGAGAGAACCTCACAGGGCAGGCCCCGTCGCCGTTCTCGGTGCGGGGCCTGTTCCGTGTGCGGAACAGGGAGGCGAACGTTCGTGCTGGCCGATGTGACCGACCTGCTGGCCTGCCCACAGTGCCGGTCGCCGGTGGAACTCGACGAAGGCGCGATCCTGTGCGACGCAGGGCACACCTTCGACGTGGCGCGGCAGGGCTACGTCACCCTGATGACCGGGGCAGGCGGCAAGTTCGACGGTGACAGCCCCGAAATGATCGCCGCACGTGCGGACTTCCTCGGCGGCGGCAGCTTCGACCCGCTGATGGATGCCGTCGCCGACGCGGTGGTGGCGGGAACCGGGGCCGCCGACGACCCCCGGATCCTCGAGATCGGCGCGGGCACAGGCCACTACCTGGCGCGCGTCCTCGACGCCGCGCCCACGGGCCGGGGAATCGGGCTGGACGTGTCCAAGTACGCGGCCCGTCGTATCGCCAGGGCCCACCCGCGTGCGGGGGCGGTGGTTGCCGACGTGTGGCAACACCTTCCGGTGCGTGACCACGTCCTCAGTCACGTCCTCTGCGTGTTCGCGCCCCGCAACGCCGACGAGGCGCACCGGGTGCTGGCCGAGCGCGGCTCCCTGGTGGTCCTCACGCCCACGGAGCGGCACCTGGGGGAACTCGTGGACCTGCTCGGCATGGTCCGGGTGGACGACCGGAAGGTCGAGCGGCTGGGGGCCGCGATGTCCGGGCGGTTCGAGCGCACCGGCCACGTGGCGGTGGAGTACCCGATGTCGTTGTCGCACCTCGACGTGACCCGACTGGTGGGGATGGGGCCGTCGGCGCGGCACCTGACTCCCGAGCGGCTCGCCTCCTCGATCACTGCGCTGCCGCAGGAGTATCCGGTGACGGCGTCGGTGACGGTGTCCACCTACACCCGGCTCTGAGCGTCAGCGGCGCGACAGCGCGTCCTGGTAGACGTCGAGGGTCTGCTGCGCGATGGCCGCCCAGGAGAACTCGGCGATCGCCCGCGCCCGCCCGGCCTTGCCCATGGCCTCGGCGGTGCCGGCGTCGGCGGCGATCGCGTTGACCGACTCGGCGAGCGCCTGCTCGAACGCCTCCGGCTCGTACGAGTTGTAGTGCACCAGACGGCCGGTGACCCCGTCCTCCACCACCTCGGGGATGCCGCCGACGTCGGACGCCACGACCGCGGTCTCGCAGGCCATGGCCTCGAGGTTCACGATCCCCAGCGGCTCGTACACGGACGGGCACACGAAGACGGTTGCGGCCGACAGGATTTCCCGCACCTGTTCGGTGGGGAGCATTTCGCGCACCCAGAACACGTTGCCGCGGTGCGCCGCGAGGGCGGCGACGGCCTGCTCGGTCTCGGCGGCGATCTCGGGGGTGTCGGGGGCGCCTGCGCACAGCACCAGCTGGATCTCGGGCGCGAAGTGGTGTGCTGCGGCGATCAGATGACCGACGCCCTTCTGCCGGGTGATGCGGCCGACGAACGCCACCATCGGCTGGTCCGGGTCGACGCCGATCTTCGTCAGCGCGGACTGCCCGTGACCTGCCGGTCCCGCGTGCCAAACGGTCGTGTCGATCCCGTTGCGCACCACGTGGACCCGGTGCGGGTCGACGAACGGATACGCGTCGAGGACGTCGAGTCGCATGCCGGCGCTCACGGCGATCACCGCGTCCGCGTGCTCCACCGCGTTGCGCTCGGACCACGACGAGATGCGGTAGCCGCCGCCCAGCTGCTCCGCCTTCCACGGCCTGCGGGGCTCGAGGGAGTGGGCGGTGAGGATGTGCGGCACGTCGTACAGCGCGGACGCCAGATGGCCGGCGAGGCCGGTGTACCAGGTGTGCGAGTGCACGACGTCGGCGCCCGTCGCGGCGTCCGCCATACGCAGTTCGGCGGACAGCGTCGCAAGCGCCGGATTGGCCCCGGCCAGCGCGGGATCGGGGGTGTGCACGACCGCCCCGACGCGCGGAGCGCCCATACAGTGCACGTCCACCTCGCACAGCTGCTTCAACTGAGCAACCAGTTCGGTGACGTGTACACCCGCACCGCCATAGATCTCCGGTGGATATTCCTTGGTCATCATCGCCACCCGCACCGGCCTAACGTAACCGTCCGGGCCGCTTCGGGCCACCGCTCTCGGACACATTCGGGTATCGGAGAAATTGTGAGTCGGCGCTTCGCTGGCGGGGGGAGTGGCCGCCCGATAGGTTGACAGGGTGAGGAGCCAGCCACATGTGCTTGGAATCGTGCTCGCCGGCGGCGAGGGCAAACGTCTCTATCCGCTCACCGCGGATCGGGCGAAGCCCGCTGTGCCTTTCGGAGGCGCCTACCGGTTGATCGATTTCGTGCTCAGCAATTTGGTCAATGCGGGATACCTCCGCCTGTGTGTTCTGACGCAGTACAAGTCGCACTCGTTGGACCGCCACATCTCTCAGACGTGGCGACTGTCCGGGTTCGCGGGGGAATACATCACTCCCGTTCCCGCGCAGCAACGTCTGGGTCCGCGCTGGTACACCGGCAGCGCGGACGCGATCCTGCAGTCGCTGAACCTCGTCTACGACGAGGACCCCGAGTACATCGTCGTGTTCGGTGCCGACCACGTGTACCGGATGGACCCGGAGCAGATGGTGCAGCACCACATCGAGTCGGGCGCCGGGGTGACGGTGGCCGGGATCCGGGTGCCGCGCAGCGAGGCGTTCGCGTTCGGCTGTATCGACAGCGACGAGTCGGGCCGCATCGTGCAGTTCCTCGAGAAGCCGGCGCATCCGCCGGGAACCCCGGACGACCCCAACATGACGTTCGCGTCGATGGGTAACTATGTGTTCACCACCAAGGTGCTCGTCGACGCCATCCGGGCCGACTCCGAGAACTCCGATTCCGACCACGACATGGGCGGCGACATCATCCCTGCGCTCGTCGAGGCGGGCGAAGCGTCCGTGTACGACTTCAAGGACAACATCGTCCCCGGCGCCACCGACCGGGACCGGGGCTACTGGCGGGACGTGGGGACGCTCGACGCGTTCTACGACGCCCACATGGATCTCGTGTCGGTCCACCCCATCTTCAACCTCTACAACCGGCGCTGGCCGATCCGCGGCGAGACGGAGAACCTGGCGCCCGCCAAGTTCGTGCAGGGCGGCCTCGCGCAGGAGTCCGTGGTCGGGGCCGGGTGCATCCTCTCGGCGGCCACCGTGCGCAACTCCGTGCTCAGCTCCAACGTGATGGTCGACAGCGGCGCGACCGTGGAGGGCAGCGTCCTCATGCCGGGTGTGCGCATCGGCAAGGGCGCCGTCGTGCGCCGCGCGATCCTCGACAAGAACGTGGTCGTCGGCGACGGGGAGATCATCGGCGTCGACCTCGAGCGTGACAAACAGCGCTTCGCCGTGAGCAACGGTGGAGTCGTGGCCATCGGCAAGGGCGTCTGGATCTAGCGGGAGGGCCCCGGGAACGGGGCTCTCGGAGCCGGGGACGGCGTTCCGAGCCGGGGCGCGCCTCTCAGAGCTTGGACGCGCCTCTCAGAGCTTGGACGCGCAGAGCAGGCCGTCGCCGATCGGCAGCAACACCCGGATCAGCTTGTCGTCCTCGGCGAGCGCCTTGGCGGCCTCGCGGACGGCGACGGTCGCGGCGTCCCGCTGGCTCGGGTCGACGACCCGGCCGCCGTTCAGCGCGTTGTGCAGCACGATCGCGCCGCCCGGGCGCAGCAGCCGAACCCCTTCGCGGACGTAGTGCGGGTGGTCGACCGGCGCACAGTCGACGAACACCAGGTCGTACGCGCTGTCGGCGAGTCGCGGCAGGACGTCGAGCGCCCGGCCGTTGATCAGCCTCGTCCGCGCGGGTGCGATGTCGTTGGTCCGGAACGACAGCTTGGCGGCCCGCTGATGTTCGGGTTCACTGTCGATGGTGGTGAGGACGCCGTCCTCGCGCATGCCCCGGAGCAGCCACAGGCTGCTCACACCCGCGCCGGTGCCGACCTCGACCACCGTCTTGGCGTCCAGCATGCGGGCAAACAGGGCGAGCGCAGCACCGACCGCGGGAGGTACCGGTTCGGCACCGAGGTCGTCCGCCCGCTCCCTGGCCGCACCGAGGGCCTCGTCTTCACGGACAGCCCCTTCTGCGTGGGTGAGTATCCGTTCGGCGTTTGTCTGCACGCACATGAGGCTATCGGGGTCTCGTCATCGCCGCTGCGAGGCGCGCTCGACAACAATGCCCTGACCCGGCCCGGCGCGATTCTCAGGAATACCTCAGCTTGCTCACACCACACACATATCGGGGTGGGAAAGAGTAAGCGCAACGCCAGATCCGAAGACCGCCCGGCGGGGAGATCACGACGACGGAGGAAAGTCCGAGAGCCCGGGAACAAATTCCGGCTCCCGAGAGTTGACGCCTATACCACGTCCAGTGATCTGCGGTCCTGAGTAGGAGGATCCACTTAACTCGATGAGCAAACACGCGATGGCTCCAGACGAGAGAACCACCGACGAGCAGCTGTCGGACGCCGAGCTGACGGGCACCGCTGTGTTCGATGCCACAGGCGAGAAGTCCGCCATGCCGTCGTGGGACGAACTCGTCCGCGAGCACGGCGACCGGGTCTACCGGCTGGCCTACAGGCTGTCGGGCGACGCGCAGGACGCCGAGGACCTCACCCAGGACACGTTCATCCGGGTGTTCCGGTCCCTGTCCGACTACCAGCCCGGCACGTTCGAGGGCTGGTTGCACCGCATCACCACCAACCTCTTCCTCGACATGGTCCGCCGCCGGAACCGCATCCGTATGGAAGCGCTCCCCGAGGACTACGATCGGGTCCCGGCCGACGGGCCGAACCCCGAGGAGATCTACCACGACGCCCGCCTGGACGCCGATCTGCAGGCAGCGCTCGATTCGCTGGCCCCGGAGTTCCGCGCCGCGGTCGTGCTGTGTGACATCGAAGGACTGTCCTACGAGGAGATCGGTGCCACACTGGGTGTGAAGCTCGGAACCGTGCGCAGCCGCATCCACCGCGGCAGGCAGGCTCTGCGTGAGCATCTGGCTGTGAACGGAAAGGTTGACTCCGATCAGATCGGCGTCGGGTAGTTACCAGGAGGGACGAATGACGCAGGGGCGTGTACCTCGCCAGTTTGGCTCCACCGAACACTTGGCGAGTGAGGCGATCGCCGCCTTCGTCGACGGTGAACTCCGCATGTCCGCTTATCTGCGCGCCGCCCACCACCTGTCGATCTGCGCCGAGTGTGCGTTCGAGGTCGACTCCCAGCAGCAGGCGCGGCGTGCTCTGCGTCGCAGCGGTGACGTCGCGATGCCCTCGGGCCTGCTGGGTCTGTTGAGCCAGATCCCCAGCTGTAACCAGGGCGATCCCGCCGACAAGTCCCCGTTCGACTCCCACACCCCGGATTCGCCGGTCACGAGCGAGTACTCGATCACCAGCCGGATCTGGTCCCGGCGTTGGCGCCGTTGAGCGCAGCCGGACCGACGACGGCGGTGTCCGCGCCCGGCGGGGCATCGGTGATACTGGGGCGCGTGACTGACGCACACGAGGGGGACACGACAGCGTGACGGCGGATTACAAGACTCCGGGTTCCGATGCGACGGCGCCCGACGGTCCCGTGGCGGACGAGTCGAGCACGCTGCGTCCCGCGGACGCCCCACGGCTCGATCCGAGACCTGTCTACCGGCCGAAGATCGATGCGGCGTCCAGCCGCGCGTTCGGCCGACCGGGTGGCGTCACCGGTTCCTTCGCTCCGACGGATGCCCGGCGTGAGAGCGAACCCTCGATGAAGGTCGGTGCACCCGACCCCGTGCTGGCGGAGGCGTTCGGCCGCCCGGACGGCGAGGTCGACACCATTCAGCGCGATCCCCACCGCAAGCCCGCCGCCCCGGCAGCCGAGGCCCCGCCCGCCGACCCGTGGCGCGACCCCGCAGCGGGCGTCGAACTCGGCTCCCCGGCGCTGCACGCCACGGAACACTCCCGCCCGCCCGCCCCCGCCCTCAGCGCCCGCGAGGTCCTGTTCGGCGGCAAGGTGGCACCGAAGGCGCTCGCCGCGCTGGGCGGAATCGCGCTCGCGATCGGCCTGGTCGGTGGCCTGCTCGCCGCGGTGATCACCGCCGATCGCAGCTCGCTGACCAGCGACAGCGTCACCCTCGTCCAGGGCGGCGACGAGGACCTCGGCCAGTCGCCCGTCGCGCAGGTCGCGGACGCCGTCCTGCCCTCCGTCGTGTCCATTCAGGTGGCGGTCGGCGACCAGGGCAGCACCGGTTCGGGTGTCGTCATCGACGGCGCCGGCTACATCGTCACCAACAATCACGTCATCTCCGCCGCCGCCACCGCCCCCGACGGCGGCAAGATCCAGGTGATCTTCTCCGACGGGACGAAGGCCGACGCCCAGATCGTCGGCCGCGACATCAAGACCGACCTGGCCGTACTCAAGGTCTCCGCCGACAATCTGACGGTCGCGGAACTCGGGAAGTCCGGGGATGTGCAGGTCGGTGAGGACGTCGTCGCCGTCGGTTCGCCCCTCGGACTCAGCAAGACCGTCACCCGCGGCATCGTCAGTGCCCTGCACCGCCCGATGCGACTGTCCGGCGAGGGCTCCGACACGAACGCCGTCATCGACGCCGTCCAGACGGACGCCGCCATCAACCACGGCAACTCGGGCGGCGCGCTCGTCGACGACACGGGCCGGGTGATCGGCATCAACACCGCGATGCTCAGCGAATCCGGTGGCTCGGTGGGCCTCGGCTTCGCGATTCCCATCGACGACGTCACCACGGTCGCTCAAGCCCTCATCCGGGACGGGCAGATGCATCACCCGGACATCGGCGTCAACGCCCGCACCGTCGTCAACGACAACACCAGCGGCGCCCAGGTGGCCAACGTCCGCTCGGACAGCCCGGCCGCGCGGGCGGGCATCGTCGAGAACGACGTCATCGTCAAGGTCGGCGACCGCACGGTCACCAGCGCCGACGAGTTGGTGGTCGCCGTCAACCTGCAGAAGATCGGTGAGCCCGTCCGGGTTCAGCTGATCCGCGAGGGCCGGCTCGTCGACGTCGACGTGACCCCGGCCTCCGACTGACTCGAGAGGTTGCTGTGAAAGCGCTCCGCCACCTGGGCATGCACCCACACCGCACAGTAGGCTGACCACGTGTTCGGCAACATTGGTTGGGGCGAGTTCATGGTCCTCCTCGTCGCGGCTCTGGTCATCTTGGGACCCGAGCGGCTTCCGGGTGCGGTCAGCTGGGTTACGAAGTCACTGAGGCAGGTCCGGGAGTATGCGAGCGGCGCCAGCCAGCAACTCAAGGACGAACTCGGCCCGGAGTTCGAGGATCTGCGCAAACCGCTGGCGGATCTCAATCAGCTCCGCGGAATGACGCCGCGTGCCGTCATCACCAAACATCTTCTCGACGGTGACGATTCGATTCTCACCGGCAACTTCGACAAGCCGAGTTCGGTGTCGTTCGACAAGTCGAACGCGGGAACGAAGGCCGTCAGCGCCGATCCGTCGGCGCCCACCGCTCCGCAGAACAAGCCGCTCGCGGCGGGCGAGCGCCCCCCGATCGACCTCGACGCAACCTAGGCCCTCCGGGCTCGTGCGCCTTTGTGGTCGCTGGAACAACCGGAAAGGCGCACGAGCGCGGAGCGCCTACAGGTGCCGGGTGGTGTCGATCCCCAGCGACATTCCGGCGAGCCCGCGCTTGCGGACGGCCAGCTTGTCGGCGATGTCGCGGAGTGCCGTCGCGGCCGGTGAATCCGGCTGGCCGAGGACGATGGGAACGCCGCCGTCGCCGCCCTCCCGGACCGCCTGTTCGAGCGGGATCTGGCCCAGCAGCGGCACCTTCGCGCCTACGGCCTTCGTGAGGCGGTCGGCGACGGCCTGACCGCCGCCGGAACCGAAGATGTCCATCCGGCTGCCGTCGGGCATGTCCATCCAGGACATGTTCTCGACGACGCCGACGATGCGCTGACGGGTCTGCAGGGCGATCGCGCCGGCGCGTTCGGCCACCTCGGCCGCGGCCTGCTGCGGGGTGGTGACGACGAGGATCTCCGCGCCGGGGATCAGTTGCGCGACGGAGATGGCGACGTCGCCGGTGCCCGGCGGCAGATCGAGCAGCAGAACGTCGAGGTCGCCCCAGAAGACGTCGGCGAGGAATTGCTGCAGCGCGCGGTGCAGCATCGGTCCACGCCACACCACCGGGGTGTTGCCCTGGGTGAACTGGGCGATGGAGATCATCTTCACGTCGTGCGCGACGGGCGGCATGATCATGCGTTCGACCTGCGTGGGCTTGGCGTCGGTGCCGAGCATGCGGGGAACGGAGTGCCCGTAGATGTCGGCGTCGAGCACACCCACCGACAGGCCGCGGGCGGCCAGTGCGGCGGCCAGGTTGACCGTGACGCTGGATTTGCCGACGCCGCCCTTGCCGGATGCGACCGCGTAGACGCGGGTGAGGGAACCGGGCTGGGCGAACGGGATGACGGGCTCGGCCGAGTCTCCGCGCAGCGACTTGCGGAGTTCGGTGCGCTGCTCGTCGCTCATCACGTCGAGTTCGACGCGGATCGCACCGACGCCGGGGACGTCCGCGACGGCCTTGGTGACGCGGTCGCTGATCTCGGTCCGCATCGGACAGCCCGCGGTGGTCAGGTAGATCGCGATGTCGACGCTGTCGTCGGCCGCGATGTCGATGCTCTTGACCATCCCGAGTTCGGTGATCGGTTTCCGGATCTCGGGATCCTGGACGCGCGCCAGGGCGCTACGTACAGCGGACTCGCTCAGGACTGCCATGACTCAATGGTAAGGATGTGCGCTCAGTGGATGCGCGGCAGGTCCGCGGCCGTCGGGATGATCCCGCTGGAGTAGCCGGCGGACCATGCGAGGACGTTGGCCACGTAGGCGGCGGAGTTGTTGTACCGGTGCACGGCCTTGGCCGCCTGGATCGGATCCTTGACGTTCAATCCGCCGTCGCACAAATACTTTCCGGTGGTCAGCGCGGAGTCGAAGACGTTCTGCGGGTCGGCGACGCCGTCGCCGTTTCCGTCGCCGGCGTAGTGATTCCAGGTCTCGGGCAGGAACTGGGTGGGGCCCACGGCGCGGTCGTAGGTGGTGTCGCCGTCCAGCTTGCCGCCGTCGGTGTCGCGAATGACGGCGTTGCCGCCGAGGCTGCCGTCGAGGACTGGGCCGAGGACGGGATTGAGCATGTTGCCCTTGTCGTCGGTCTTGCCGTCGTAGGCGTGGGTGGACTCGACGCGGCCGATTCCGGCGATCAGCGTCCAGTACATGCCGCAACCGGGCTGCTCGACCGCGAGAATCCGTTCGGCGTTCTGGTAGGCCGCGACGTTGACGGCGGGGATGCCGAGCGCGCCCTGCGCGATGCTCGTCGGGAGGGGCGGGGTGGCCTGGACGGGTGCGAGTGCCGGCGCAGCGGGTGCTGCCTCGACCGCGGGTGCGGACTCGGCGGCGGTCTCGGCCACGGGGGTGACGGCTTCTGTGGCCTCGGGTGCGGTGGCGGTCGCCTCCTGGGCGACGTCGGCGACCTCCGACGAGGAACTTGTGGACAGGAACGGGACCTTGGGTGCGGCGCCGGCCGTGTTGGCTGCGGTGATCAGTCCGATGGGGACGAGTCCGGTAAGCGCGATGACCGAATTGCGGCGGATATGGGAGTCCGTCTTCTTGTTGTGCCGACCCACTCGATTGCCTCCTGCGACCCCCGTCTTGGGGTGTTCCGTTCAACTGACCGGATCGAGGCTACCTGATTCGATATCTTTCCGTTATTCAACCGTGATCAAACGGTCTTGTGTTGCAGGGTTCCGTTACGCGATGCGCACGTGAGCGAGGGTAACGAACACGGCAAGGTCACGCCAGGGCGCCGCGTGGTCGGGATGTCGACGCGGGGGCCGGTCGCCCGGACTACGACCGGCGACCCGCACACGTCACCGCGCGCCCTGCGAGATGGCAGGGCGCGCGGCGGAGGCGGGGGTGATTACCGGGGAGCGGTGACAGCCGGAGCGGTGGCCGGGGGCGCAACCGGAGCGGGGACGCCCGGGTCGGGCACGGCGGCCGCCGGAGCCGAAGGATCGGCGGGCGGGCAGAAGAGCAGACAGGGCAGTTGCGGCAGCGGCGGGAGTCCGGGAATCGGCGGGGCCGGAGCAGGCGTAGTGGGGGCGGCGGCACCGTCCGTCGAAGGCAGCGGGGTGGTCGCGAGATCGCGGGGGAGGTCCGCTTCGGCCGCGGCCGCGGCGGCGTCGGCGACCCGTCCGGGCGACGGCGAGGCCGACTCCGACAACTGGCCCGGCGTCGGCGTTCCCCCGTTCCTGTACGCGTTCGACCAGGTGATGACGTTGGCGGCGTATGCGGCCGAGTTGTTGTAGCGCAGGACGGCGCGGGTCTCCTGGAGCGGATCGCGGAGGTCGAGACCGCCCGAGCAGAGGTACCGGGCGGCCGCCAGCGTCGCGTCGAACACGTTGTTGGGATCGGCCACGCCGTCGGCGTTGCCGTCCGACGCGTACTTGGCCCACGTGGACGGAATGAACTGCATCGGTCCGACGGCGCGATCGTGCCCGGGGTCGCCGTCCGTGGCGCCGCGGTCGGTGTCGCGGATGATCTCGTTGCCCGCCAGCCTGCCGTCGAGAACCGGACCCAGGATCGGGGTGATCGTGGTGCCCACCGAGTCGGTCCGGCCGCCGCCGGCGTGCCCCGATTCGATGCGGCCGATACCGGCCAGCAGGTGCCACGGCAGACCGCACTTCGGGGACTCCGCCATCATCTCGAGTTCCGCGGACCGGTACGCGTTGAGCACGATTTCCGGGATGCCCAGAGCGCTCAAAATCACCGGTGCGGCGATGAGCCCGGTGCCGGACGGCGACGCCGAAGATGCGGGAGATGTGGGATTTGTCACGGCGGGAGCCGGGGCGGGCGGCGGCGGCGCGGCCCGCTGCGACCGCGCGATCCGCGGTGTGGGCGCCACGATTCCCGCGGGCGGGAGGTACGCGGCCGGGGGAGTGGCTCCCGGCGTGACCGACGACGCCGCGAGGGCTGTCGCCGCACCGGTGGACGAGTAGACGGTGGTGCTCGCGGTTGCGCCGCTGATCGCGGAACCGCCGGTCGAGGACCCGAGGGTGGCGACTGCGCCCACGGTCAGGGCAGTCACCGTCAACAGTCCACGTATCCGCACTCGATCACCCCCTGCGGTGCTCTTCGTCTGTGCACACCGCATACATCCGAGAAGATGTGACTGACGTTACATATCCGTGATTGGCCGTGCCGGAGTTTGGGGGGATTTCGCCGGCCTCATTTCCGCCGGGGGCGCGTGTCTTCCTCGTCGGCCAGCAGCGTCTTGATCTCGTCGAGTTCGCGCCGCAGGTAATCGCGGGTGGCCACCTCGCCGATCGCGATGCGCAGCGCGGCCAGTTCCCGGGCGAGGAACTCGGTGTCCGCCTTCGTCTGCTCGGCGCGGGAGCGGTCCTCCTCGAGGGAGACGCGGTCGCGGTTCTCCTGGCGGTTCTGCGCCAGCAGGATCAGCGGCGCCGCGTAGGCGGCCTGGGTGGAGAACGCCAGGTTGAGGAGGATGAACGGGTACGGATCCCACTGCAGGCCGACGGCGAAGACGTTGATGACGATCCACACGATCACGATCACCGTCTGGATCATCAGGTAGCGGCCCGTGCCGAGGAACCGGGCGAAGTTCTCGCTGGCCCGTCCGACGGCCTCCACGTCGTACGTGACCCGGAAACGCCGGGTGCCGCGGGGGGTGTCGAGTCGCTGCCGGTCCGACAGGCTCCGAGCAGCCGCGCTGGGGGACTTCTCGCTCATACGTCGATCTCCTCTTCACGCCAGTCCTCGGGGAGGAGATGGTCCAGGACGTCGTCGACGGTGACCGCGCCGATCAGGTGATCCTCGTCGTCGACCACGGGCCCGCACACCAGGTTGTAGGTCGCGAAGTAGCGGGTCACCGACGTCAGGGAATCCTCGGGCGCGAGCCGCGGCATGTCGGTGTCGAGCAGCCCGCCGACGAGGCTGGCGGGCGGTTCGCGCAGCAGTTTCTGCAGGTGCACGCATCCCAGGTAGCGGCCGGTCGGCGTCGCGGTCGGTGGACGGACGACGAACACCATGCTCGCGAGGGCGGGGGTCACGTCCGAGATCCGGGCGCGGGCCAGGGCCTCGGCGACCGTCGTCGACGCGGTGAGGACCACCGGCTCCGGTGTCATGAGACCGCCCGCGGTGTCGGGTGAGTGCTCGAGCAGGCGGCGGACCGGCTCGGAGTCCTGTGGATCCATCAGCTGCAGCAGCGATTCGGCCTCGGTTTCGGGAAGCTCACCGAGGAGGTCCGCGGCGTCGTCGGGATCCATGGCCTCGAGGACGTCGGCGGCCCGCTCCACCTCGAGGTGCATGAGCAGATCCGTCTGGTCGTCGGCGGGCAGTTCCTGGACGACGTCGGCGAGGCGCTCGTCGTCGAGTGCGAGCGCGAGTTCGTGGCGGCGCTTCTCCGGCAGGAGGCGCATCGCGTTCGCGACGTCGGCGGCCCGCATCCCCTCGAACTGGGTGAGCAGGGCCGAGACGCCCTGGCCGGGCATCGCCAGGTCGGTCTGCGTGAGTCCCTGCACGTGCTGCCACCCGACGACGTGCATGGCGGCCCGACGGCCGAGCCTGCCGCGGTGCCCGCGCACCGCGACCTTCGACACCACCCAGTCCCGGGTACGGGTCTGCTCGATGCCCAGGTCGACGACGATGATGTCGGCGTCCCGCAGTTCCTCGAGTTCCGGGTCGTCCACGCGCACGTGGGAATCCGCCACCTGGGCGAGGGCCAGGACCTCGCCGGGCCGCTGCTGGAATCGGCGGAGACTGACGTTGCCCGTCGTGAGGGTCACCGAGCTGGGTTCGATGGCGGTGACGCGGAGCATCGGGACGAAGATGCGTTTGCGCGTGAACAATTCGATGACGAGCCCGAGCACGCGCGGCTGCTGCCTGCCGACGCGGGCGGTGATCACCACGTCCCGGACGCGGCCGATCGACTCCCCGTCGGGGCCGAGCACCACCAGGCCGGCCAGCCTGGCTGCAAAAACCTTGTTCGCAGCTGCCATGATTGCCAGGCTAGATCCTTGTACAGAGATACAGGGAATCGAACACCTGCGAAAGTGGAGGATCGTCCGTCATGAGTTCCGTCTACAGGCCACGGCGATCTGTTCTCGCCGTTCCGGGCAGCAGCCGCAAGATGATCGACAAGGCGAAGGGGCTGCCCGCCGACGAGATCTTCCTCGATCTCGAGGACGCGGTGGCGCCGCTCGCCAAGCAGGAAGCCCGCGGCACCATCGGCGACGCGCTCGCGGAGGACGGGTGGGGCGAGCAGATCAAGGTGGTCCGGGTCAACGACTGGACCACGGAGTGGACGTACGCCGACGTCGTCGAGGTCGTGGGGCGGGCGGGTGCCCACCTCGACGCGATTCTGCTGCCGAAAGTGCCGGACGCCAGCCATGTTCAGGCCCTGGACCTGCTGCTGACGCAGGTGGAGAAGGCGAACGGGCTCGAGGTCGGCCGGATCGGCATCGAACCGCAGATCGAGAACGCGATCGGGCTCACCAACATCAACGCCATCGCGACGGCCAGCCCGCGCGTGCAGACCCTGGTGTTCGGTCCCGCCGATTTCATGGCGAGCATCAACATGCGCACGCTGGTCGTGGGGGAGCAGCCGGACGGCTACGACCGCGGCGACGCCTACCACCACATCCTGATGACCATCCTGATGGCGGCCCGCGCGCACGGCGTGCAGGCCATCGACGGTCCCTACCTCCAGATCCGCGACGTGGAGGCGTTCCGGCGGTCGGCGCAGCGCACGGCCGCGCTCGGCTTCGACGGCAAGTGGGTGCTGCATCCCACGCAGATCGAGGCGGCGAACGACGTGTTCAGCCCCCGCCAGGACGATTACGACCGGGCCGAACTGATCCTGGACGCCTACGAGTTCCACACGTCCGCCGCGGGCGGCGGTCGCGGTGCCGTGATGCTCGGCGACGAGATGATCGACGAGGCGAGTCGCAAGATGGCGCTCGTGATCTCCGCCAAGGGGCGCGCCGCGGGTATGAAACGGACCACCGAGTTCGTGCGGCCCGACGCGAAGTAGTCCCGGCAGGCAGAATGGTTCTCACAGGACCGATCCTGCGGTAACCACACGAGGAGACCAGCTGACGATGACGAATCCACTCGGACAGTCCAACGGGGCGCGGCGCGGGGCTCTGCCGGAACCCCCCACGGGCTGGCCCATCGGTTCGTATCCCACCTACGCGGAGGCGCAGCGCGCCGTCGACTACCTCTCCGATCAGGAATTCTCGGTGGAGGACGTCACCATCGTGGGGGTCAACCTCATGCAGGTGGAGCGGGTGCTGGGCCGCCTCACCTGGGCGAAAGTGATTGGCGGGGGCATCGTTTCGGGCGCGTGGCTCGGCGTGTTCTTCGGTCTGCTGCTGGGCATCGTCACGGGCGGTTTCCTGGCGCCGCTCGTCGTCGGCATCGTCGGCGGCATCATCTTCGGACTGATCTCCACGACGATCCCGTACGCGGCGACGCGGGGGACCCGGGACTTCGCGTCGACGATGCAGCTGGTCGCCGGGCGGTACGACGTGCTGTGCGAGCCGAAGTCGGCGGAGACGGCCAGGGACATGCTGGCCAAGCTGGCGCTCTGATCGGCGCGAACACGTCGAGCGGCGGGTTGCGGTCGGGTCACGGATTGCGTCCTATTCGCGACGTTCGCCGTGATTTCGCCCGGTTGGCCGGCGATGTCGGATAGGTTTACGGCGCAATGCGTGGGCCCCGGCCCTCGCCGAAACCGTGACCTGTCGGTGGAGCGCGTGTTCCGGCAGGAACCAATGTGCGGGCCCGCGTGCCCAGCCGTACCGCGACTGGATCCGTGAGGGCCGCTCGAGGAGGCGGCTGTGCTGCACCGCACCAAGCCCGGACGCTCGCTGAAGTGGGGACTGATCGGTGCGGCCGCCGTCCTCACCGTTCCCCTGCTGGCCGCGTGCGGGTCGTCCGAAGACGGCATCGTCCTCAGCTTCTACACCGCCGCCGACGGTGCCGAACAGTACGCGGAGGCCGCGGCCGACTGCACGGCCGCGGCCGGCGGCCGGTACTCCATCGAGCAACGCACGCTGCCGAAGGGCGCTGACGATCAACGCCTCCAGCTGGCCCGCCGGCTCACCGGCAACGACACGTCGCTCGACATCATGACGCTCGACGTGGTGTGGACGGCCGAGTTCGCCGAGGCGGGGTGGGCGCTACCGCTCCCACCCGGCATCGCCGCCGAGGTCACCGAGGGCACGCTCGAAGGCCCCCTCGAATCGGCCAAGTGGCAGGACCAGCTGTACGCCGCACCGCTGAATACCAACACCCAGTTGCTCTGGTACCGCAAGGACCTCATGCCGGACGGGCAGCCGCCGCAGACGTGGGATCAGATGATCGACATCGCGGAAGGCCTCGCCGCGGAGGGCCGCCCCAGCTGGATCGGGGTGCAGGGCAAGCAGTACGAGGGCCTGATGGTGTGGTTCAACACTCTGCTCGCGAGTGCGGGCGGGTCCGTCGTCGCCGACGACGGGACCACCGTGACGGTCGCGGACGGTGACGCCGCCCTGCAGGCGCTCGAGGTCATGAAGCGGGTCGCCACCGCGAAGGGTGCCGACCCGTCGGTTTCCCAGGGCGACGAGGCGTCGTCCCGGCTCGGGATGGAGAGCGGAAAGGCTGCGTTCGAGGTCAATTGGCCGTTCGTGTTGCCGGGCATGATCGAGAACGCAGAGAAGGGGGACCTCCCGTTCATCGACGACAAGGGCAACCCGACGTCCGCGGACACGGGTAACACGGTGCTCACGGTCGACGGTCAGCAGAATTTCCTGCCTGCGCCGTACCCGTCGGTGATCCCCGGCAGGCCCGCCGAGGTGACGATCGGCGGATTCAACGTCGCGGTCGCGAAGACGAGTCAGCACCCGGATCTGGCGTTCGAAGCGGTGTCGTGCCTGCGGAACGAGGAGAACCAGCGCAACAATGCCGTCAAGGGCGGTGTGCCGCCGACGCTGGCGAATCTGTACGACGATCCGGCGTTCCAGGAGGCGTACCCCGCGTGGCGTGAGGTGCGGGAGAGCCTCGACACCGCGTCCGTCCGCCCGGTGTCACCGGCGTACCAGAGCATTTCGACCCTGATCACCGCCACGCTGAATCCGGTCGGTGACATCGACCCGCCGCGGACCGTCGACGAACTCGCCGAACAGGTCCGCAAGGCGGTCAACTCGGAAGGGCTGATCCCGTGACGACCGAAACCGTGCAGGCGGACCGCGCCGAGGAGCCGAAAGCCGCGTCCAAGGGCCAGATCTCGGAAGGAAAGAAAGCCGAACGCCGGCTCGGGCTGTGGTTGGTGGCCCCCGCCGCGATCCTCATGATCGCGGTGACGGCCTATCCCGTCGTGTACGCGGTGTGGTTGAGCCTGCAGCGCTACGACCTCCGGTTCCCCGACGAACGCAAGTTCGTCGGCCTCGCCAACTACGTGTCGGTGCTGACGGACGGGTACTGGTGGCAGGCGTTCTGGGTGACGGTGGGCATCACCGTCGTGTCGGTGGTGATCGAGTTCGTCCTGGGCCTGATCCTGGCGCTCGTGATGCACCGGACGCTGGTGGGGAAGGGTCTCGTCCGGACGGTGGTGCTGATTCCGTACGGCATCGTCACCGTCGCCGCCGCGTACAGCTGGTACTACGCGTGGACGCCGGGAACCGGGTATCTCGCAAATCTGCTGCCCGACGGCAGCGCCCCGCTGACGGAGCAGATCCCGTCGCTCGCGATCATCGTGCTCGCCGAGGTGTGGAAGACGACGCCGTTCATGGCGCTGCTGCTGCTCGCCGGGCTCGCTCTCGTTCCCGACGACCTCCTCAAGGCCGCGCAGGTCGACGGCGCCGGGGCGTGGACGCGGCTGGTGCGGATCATCCTGCCGCTGATGAAACCCGCGATCCTCGTGGCGCTGCTGTTCCGCACCCTCGACGCGTTCCGGATCTTCGACAACATCTACGTTCTCACCAAGGGCGCCAACGACACCGGGTCACTGTCGATCCTCGGCTACGACAACCTGTTCAAGGCATTCAACCTCGGTATCGGCTCGGCGATCAGCGTCCTCATCTTCCTGTGCGTCGCGCTGCTCGCATTCGTGTTCATCAAGCTCTTCGGCGCGTCTGCTCCCGGGTCCGACACGGAAGGAAACCGATAACCATGGCCGTCGTCGACACCCCTCGCCGCAAGTTCAGCTGGTCCGCGGTCAACCTGCTGGTCCTGCTGTACGCGCTGGTCCCGGTGCTGTGGATCGCCAGCCTGTCGTTCAAACCCGCGGGAACGATCAAGGACGGCAAGTTCATTCCGCAGAAGTGGACCCTCGACAACTACCGCGGCATCTTCGAGACCAACGCGTTCACCAGCGCGCTGATCAACTCCATCGGCATCGGTCTCATCTCCACGGTGATCGCCGTCGTCATCGGCACCATGGCCGCCTACGCCATTGCCCGCCTCGACTTCCCTGGCAAGAAACTGCTGGTCGGGGTGGCGCTGCTGATCGCGATGTTCCCCCAGATCTCCCTCGTGAGCCCGCTGTTCGACATCGAGCGCAGGCTCGGGCTGTTCGACACCTGGGCCGGCCTGATCCTGCCGTACATCACGTTCGCGCTCCCGCTGGCCATCTACACGCTGTCGGCCTTCTTCAAGGAGATCCCGTGGGAGTTGGAGAAGGCGGCCAAGATGGACGGCGCCACCCCGGCGCAGGCGTTCCGGAAGGTGGTGGCACCGCTTGCGGCGCCGGGCATCGTGACCGCCGCGATCCTGGTGTTCATCTTCTGCTGGAACGATCTGCTGTTCGCGATCTCGCTGACCTCGACGGAACGGTCCATCACCGCGCCTGCCGCGATCGCGAACTTCACCGGTGCCTCCCAGTTCGAGGAGCCGACCGGTTCGATCGCCGCAGCCGCGATGGTGATCACGATCCCGATCATCATCTTCGTGCTGTTCTTCCAACGACGCATCGTGGCCGGCCTGACCTCCGGCGCCGTGAAGGGATAAGTGCTGTGGCCGAAATCGTGCTCGACAAGGTGACGAAGTTGTACCCGGACGGCGCCAAGGCGGTGAGCGACGTCGACATCACGATCGCCGACGGTGAATTCATCATCCTGGTCGGACCGTCCGGTTGCGGAAAGTCGACCACTCTCAACATGATCGCCGGGCTGGAGGACATCTCGTCCGGTGAGCTGCGGATCGCGGGGGAGCGGGTCAACGAGAAGGCGCCGAAGGACCGCGACATCGCCATGGTGTTCCAGTCGTACGCGCTGTACCCGCACATGACGGTGCGGCAGAACATCGCGTTCCCGCTCACCCTGGCGAAGATGTCGAAGTCGGACATCGCAGCGAAGGTGGACGACGCTGCCAAGATCCTCGACCTCACGCAGCACCTCGACCGCAAACCCGCCAATCTGTCGGGCGGTCAGCGGCAGCGCGTCGCGATGGGCCGGGCGATCGTCCGCAGCCCCAAGGCGTTCCTGATGGACGAGCCGCTGTCGAATCTCGACGCCAAGCTCCGCGTCCAGATGCGCACCGAGATCGCCCGGCTGCAACAGCGACTCGGCACCACCACGGTCTACGTCACGCACGATCAGACCGAGGCGATGACGCTCGGCGACCGGGTAGTGGTGCTGCGCGGCGGGGTGGTCCAGCAGATCGGGGCGCCGCAGGAGTTGTACGACCACCCGAACAACCTGTTCGTCGCGGGATTCATCGGCTCGCCGTCGATGAACTTCTTCCCGGGACAGCTGACCGCCGATGGGGTGTCGACGCCGCTCGGCGAGTTCACGCTGCCCCCGGAGACCCGCGACAAGGTCGCGTCGTCGAATTCGGCGAAGGACGTCGTGGTCGGGATCCGTCCCGAGCACTTCGAGGACGTGGCGCTCGTCGACGTGGGACAGCGGGAGTCCGGTGCCACGTTCACGGCCAACGTCGAGGTGCTCGAGTCGATGGGCTCGGACAAGTACGCCTATTTCACGGCCGAGGGGCCGCAGGTGAACTCCCGGGAACTCGAGGAACTCGCCGCCGACTCGGGTACCGCGGTCGCGGGGGGCGGGCAGCTGGTGGCCCGGTTGTCGGCCGAATCGTCCGCGGTGCACGGCAGCCCGGTGGAGCTGTGGTTCGACCGGGCGAAGATCGCCCTGTTCGATCAGAACTCGGGGGCGAACCTCACCCGCTGACCGGGGTGGTGCGTTCACCCGGACGGCTGGTGTTCGCTCCGCCGAGACCGCCGACCGTGCCCCACTCGGCGGCGAGGGCGGTCGCGTGGACCTCGTCCTCCTCCTCGTCGGACGGGGTGCGGGTGGTGCGGGTGATCCCGAAGTACGGCAGCAGTCCGGCGAGGGCTGCGGCGGCCGCACCGACGACGAACGCGATCACGTACGCCGATTCGGTCGGGACGTCGGTCCCGGGGATGGTGATCCCGGCGAGCAGGGTCGCGAGGAGTGCACTGGCGATCGAGCTGCCCACAGACCGGGCGATGGAGTTGATGCTGTTCGCGACGCCGGTCTCGTCCTGCCGTACCTCGGCCACGAGCAGCGAGGGCAGGGACGCGTAGGCGAGGCTGATGTACGTGTTGATCAGCACGAGCGCCGCAATGACTTCCCACGTGCGGTCGTGGGCGAAGATGAACACGACGAAACCGCCGACCCCGACGACGCTTGCGGCGATCAGGACGGCGCGGGAACCGAAGCGGTGGATCAGTCTTCCGCTCGCAATCGACGCCAGGACGCCGCTGATCGCGCCCGGCAGCAGATACACGGTGCTGGCAGCGAGGACGGTGGCGCCGAAGCCGTACCCGGCGACCGCGCGCGGCGTCTGGACGAAGTACGAGCTGCCCAGGAACATCACGAACATCGACATGCCGACCACCAGGGCGGACAAGTGGGTGACCAGGACGGGCGGGTTGGTCAGCAGCCGGGGCGCGACGAGCGGGTCGGTGGTCCGGCGTTCGTAGAGGAACCAGCCGATCAGAACCAGGATTCCGGCGACTCCGCTGACGATCGTGACGGGAGACGTCCAGCCCCAGGTGCCGCCCTCGGCGAGCGGGAGCAGGACGAGGACCAGGCCGGCGGCGAGACCGACGGCGCCGATCCAGTCGATGGAACCCGTGCCTGTGCGCGGACGGCGGGGAATGGCGATCCAGGCGAGCAGGAGTCCCGCCGCGGTGATGGCCGAGGACAGCCAGAAGACGCGGTGGAAGTCGGCGCCGTCGGAGACCAGCACACCGGTCAGGACGATGCCGAAGCATCCGCCGAAACCGAGGGTGCCGGAGAAGATCCCCATCGCCCCGGTCAGTTTCTCGGCCGGAAGTTCGTCACGTAGCACTGCGATGCCGATGGGGAACAGTGCGAACGACACACCCTGAAGTACCCGGGCGAAGATCAGCACCCCCACCGACGTCGACACCGCACCGATCAGCGACCCCAGCAGCACCACGACGAGCACCCCGAGCAGGACCGGCCGTTTGCCGCGGAGGTCGGCAAGGCGGCCGAGGACGGGTGTCGCGGTCGCCGCCGCGAGAAGGTTCGCGGTGAGCAGCCAGCCGACGGCGGTGGGGCCGACGTCGAGTTGCGCGCCGATGGTCCCGACGATCGGTACCACCAGTGTCTGCAGAACGGCGACAATCATCACGACGAAGCACATGACGGGCAGGAGAGCCCTGGCGGCGGTTGTCGATCCGGCGGCCATGGGGTCCTCCTGCAGGGGTCGGTGAACGGGCGTAAACCAATACGGTACTGGGGCTAACTAACGAAGGGGTGCACGGTGGGGTCTGAACGCATGTCGAATCGAGCGCTGGGCCGGGCGACGCTGGCCAGGCAATCGCTGCTGAGTCGTTCGGACCTGTCCGCGCTCGACATGATCGAGCACCTCTGCGGACTGCAGGCCCAGGCGCCGGCCCCGCCGTACTTCGCGCTGTGGGCGCGGCTCCGACGGTTCCGCGCCGACAATCTGTCGGATCTCGTCGAGAACCGCGCGGTGGTGCGGATCGTCGCGATGCGCGGGACGGTGTTCGCGCTGTCCGCGTCGGACGCCCTCTCGTTCCGTCCGCTGGCGCAACCACTGCTCGACCGGGACCTCCACACCAACACGCAGCACCGGTCGAGTCTCGACGGGATCGACCTCGACGCCCTTGCGGCCGCGGGACGCGACCTGGTGCGCGACGAACCCCGCACCCAGTCGCAGATGCGGCCGCTGCTCGAGCAGCGGTTCCCCGGCCGCGACGGTGCCGCCCTCGCCCACGGAGTGCGGGGACTGGTCCCGATGGTCCAGGTACCGCCGCGCGGGCTGTGGGGCAGGTCGGGGCAACCGGCGCTGGCGACCCTGGAGTCGTGGGTGGGCCGCCCACTGTCCGCCGCGCCGTCCATCGACACGATGCTGCTCCGCTACCTCGCCGCGTTCGGCCCCGCGAGTGCGCGCGACGCCCAGGCCTGGTCGGGGCTGACCCGGCTCGGTGAGGTGCTGGACCGGCTGCGGCCCCGGCTCCGGGTGTTCGCGGGGGAGTCGGGGCCGGAACTGTTCGACCTTCCCGACGCGCCCCGGCCGGACCCGAACACCCCCGCCCCTGTCCGCATCCTCGCGCCGTTCGACAACGTGCTGCTCTCGCACGCGGACCGCGGGCGCCTCGTCGACGACGACGTGCGGAAGAAGATCTTCACGCAGAACGGCATCGTCAAACCCGCCGTCCTCGTGAACGGCCGGGTCGCTGCGTTCACCACGACGGTGGTCGAGAAGTCCCGTGCGGTTCTCGAGGTGGAGCCACTGGCGACCATCGCGAAGACGCACCGAACCGCGATCGAGGCGGAGGGCAGGCGACTGCTGAAGTTCGCGCACCCCGAGGCGACCGACCGCGTCGTGCGGTTCACCGGATCAATCAGAGGAGGTTTGGCCCTTTCGGGCCGGGAGGAAGCTGATTCTGTATTGCGCGATGGCGCGTAGCGGGGTCGGTTTCTTTCGTGGGTTCTGGTCGTTTTTGGTTGGTGATGTACTCGGCGATGGTGGCGAGTGGGGCTCCGCCTGCGGAGGCGGCGAAGTAGGACGGTGACCAGAAGTGGTTGCCCCACAGGTATTTCTGGATGTGGTCGGGGAACTCTTGGCGCAGGTATCGTGCGGAGACGCCCTCGAGGCTATTGACCAGGGTGGAGAGTTGCACGGTGGGTAGTGGATCAATAGGTGGACGTGGTCGGTTTTTCCGGTGAACGCGGTCGACGTCGCGCCGAACTTGTCACACACCTCTGCCATCATCTCGGTGACATAGACCAAAGAGTATCCGCAGGGAAAGGCGCGGGGTGTGAAGCGGATCGTTGTCGTGAAGCTGGCTCCGACCCCGGAGCAGTATGTGGCGCTGACATCGACACTGGAGTTGTGCAATGCGGGGGCGAACATGGTTGCGCAGCTCGCGCACACCGCCGCTGATCGACGCCCGTTCGCGCTGCAAAAG